>JAUVYN010000135.1 GCA_030603065.1 Pseudomonas sp. | reverse complement strand
GCCAAGCTGGACAAGGTGTTGGAGACCGGCGTGGACAAGGTGGCAGGATTTCTCGCCGGGGAGCAGGGCCTGATGACACGGCTGGAAAGCCGCGTGAAACCCTATACCGAAACCGGTGGCTTGCTGGAAAGCCGCACCAAGTCGCTGGAAAACACCCGCACCGACGTACGCGATCAGCGCGAGGCCCTGGCCCGTCGCACCGCATCGCTCGAGTCGCGGCTGCTCGCACAGTTTAACGCCATGGACATGCTGGTTGGTCAACTCTCTGGCACCAGCAACTACCTCACCGGCGTACTCGACAGCCTGCCCGGCGTCGTCAAGAAGAGTAAATAAATGTGGCCAACCCAATCGATACCTACAAGCAAGTCAACATCAGCCAGGAAGTTTCCCAATACCGCGCCGTCCAGCTCCTGCTCGCCGGCGCCATCGAGCGCATCAAGCTGGCGCGGCTCGCACAGGCCCGTGGCGATGCCGAGCGCCGCGGCACGGCGGTGAGCAGCACTGTCACCATCCTCGGCGCCCTGCAGGGTGCGCTGGACATCGAGCTGGGCGGGCAGATTGCCCAAAACCTGGACGCCCTCTACGACTACATGATTCGCAAGCTCGGCAGCGTAGCGCTGGACGATACCCCGCGCTCACTGGATGAGGTAGAGGCCCTGCTTAACGAAATCAAGAGCGGCTGGGACGCTATCGAGCCGGCCTGAGCCCGCTTTGCCTGTTAACGGAAATTTGACAGTTTCTCCTCAAGTTTCCGCAGGCTGACCCGATATAAGGTTCATGTGCAACACATCCCAGGATATGTACCATGAACGCCTATGCCATGAAGCAATACCAGACAGTGAACGTCCACGCTCAGGTCACCGAGGCCAACCCCCATCGTCTGATCCAGATGCTGCTGGAAGGTGGTCTGCAGCGTATCGCCCAGGCACGGGGTGCGTTGCAGCACGGCAATATCGCGCTCAAGGGTGAGCTGATCGGCAAGGCCATGGGTATCGTTGGCGGCCTGCGCGACGGGCTAAATCTGGAAAAAGGTGGCGAGATGGCTGCCAATCTGGATAACCTGTACGCCTACATGATGCAGCGCCTGAGCATGGCCAACCTCAAGAACGATCCGGCAATACTGGACGAGGTGGCCAGCCTGCTGCGTGAAGTGAAAGAAGGCTGGGACGCGATTTCGGCCTGAGAGGAGATGCCCATGGTTGCCATTGATCAGTTGGATCAGACCCACCGGGCCCTGATCGCCGCCGTTCAGGCGGGGGATTGGGAGCAGGTTGGCGAGCTCGACGTGCTCTGCCGCGAACTGGTCGGTCAGGCCATGCTGGAGCCGGAGCGGGACCAGGCAGCCCTGGCCGAAGCCCTGACATCGCTGTCCCAGACCTACAGCGAGGTCATCGCCCTGTGCCAGGCGGTACAGGGCCAGTTGGCTCTCGAGATGCAGACCCTCCAGCGCAGCAAACAAAGCGCCAAGGTCTACCAGATGTTCACCTGAGGGGCCTGCAGCCCCTGCCATGGCGTAATTAGTGCGCCAACTAATTGACTGACAAGCCAAATATGGCTAACGTGGTGCCAATTAATAAAAGGCATGGCGTAGCGCCATCATTGCGCTGACAAAGTCATCCCGCCTAAAGGAATTCTGCTGTCTATGCTGCCCAACAGCCACATTCTCTTGATCGACGATTGCCCGGACAATAGCCGGGATCTCCGAGTGATACTGCAATTCCTGGGCGAGGATTCGCTGGTCGCCAACTCTGCTGGCTGGCTCGGCCAGGTCGAGTCTGCACTGCCGGGTCCGGCATCGGTACGCTGCGTCATCCTCGGCCGCTGTGACCACAGCGATGGTCACCAGGGGCTGCTGGCGCAACTGGACAAGTGGGACGCCAATCTTCCGGTCATTCTGTACGACGATCCCCAGGCGGCCGCCAGTTGGCCGGATTTCCTGCGTCAGCGCCTGCTGTCAATCCTCGAAGCCCCGCTGAGCTACAACCAGTTGCTCGATGCGCTGCACCGTGCGCAGGTCTATCGGGAAATCTGTGACGAGCGCGCCAAGCGCGGTATTCAGCGCGAGCCAAACCTGTTTCGCAGCCTGGTAGGCACCAGCCGCAGCATTCAGTCGGTGCGGCTGATGATGCAGCAGGTTGCCAATACCGAGGCCACGGTGCTGATACTCGGCGAGTCCGGCACAGGCAAGGAAGTGGTCGCGCGCAATCTGCATTACCATTCGGCGCGCAAGGATGCCCCCTTCGTACCGGTCAACTGCGGCGCCATTCCCGCAGAGCTGCTGGAAAGCGAACTGTTCGGCCACGAGAAGGGCGCTTTCACTGGGGCGATCAGTTCCCGCGCCGGTCGCTTCGAGCTGGCTCAGGGTGGCACGCTGTTCCTTGATGAAATCGGCGACATGCCGCTGCCCATGCAGGTCAAGCTGCTGCGCGTGCTGCAGGAGCGCACCTTCGAGCGCGTTGGCAGCAACAAGGTGCAGACCGCCGACGTGCGGGTAATCGCTGCCACGCACAAGAACCTGGAAAGCATGATCGAGCAGGGCAGCTTCCGTGAGGACCTGTTCTACCGGCTGAACGTGTTCCCCATCGAGATGCCTGCCCTGCGCGAGCGGATCGAGGATCTGCCGCTGCTGCTGAACGAGCTGATCACCCGCCTGGAGCGCGAGAAGCGCGGCTCGATCCGTTTCAGTACCTCGGCCATTCTGTCGCTCTGCCAGCACGACTGGCCGGGCAATGTGCGAGAGCTGGCCAACCTGGTCGAACGCATGGCGATCATGCATCCCCACGGCGTGATCGGTGTGGGCGAACTGCCGCGCAAGTTCCGCTACGTCGAGGATGATCACGGCGATTTGCGCAACCGCAGTGAGGAAGAGGACGAGCGGGGCGAGGCCCTGACTGGTCTGGTCGGGCTAAACAGTCCTGCATTCCTGCCGCCTGAGGGGCTGGATCTCAAGGAGTATCTCGGTGGGCTGGAACAGACGCTGATCCAGCAGGCGCTGGACGAGTGTGCCGGGGTGGTCGCGCGTGCCGCCGAGCGTTTGCGGATTCGCCGTACCACGCTGGTCGAGAAGATGCGCAAGTACGGTCTGAACCGCGGGACGGATCTGTCAGAAGACTGACGCTCGTCTCTCCGTTTGATATCTATCCTGTTGATTTAAAACCAGTATCCTTTGGTGGCACAGCCCTTGCTTCGTTCCCCCTGATGTCAGATTCAGGGGAACGATTCCATGGCAGTACCTGCCGATCAGCGGCTACCCGTCGCGCAGCCAGCTTCTGCCTTGTCCGGCGAGGAGAACCCGCCGCATACCGAGGCGCAGCGCGCCAGGCTTGAGCAGGCTTACGCGTTCTTCGGGCGGGTATCCGATCAGCTCTCCCAAAGCCAGGGCCTGTTGCAGCAGCAAGTCGATGCGCTGAAGTCCCAACTGGCCGATGTCAGTGCCCAGCGCAGCCGCGAACTGGCGGAAAAGGCCCGTCTGGCCGGCCGCCTGCAGAACCTGCTGGACCTGCTGCCGGGTGGCGTGGTGGTGCTGGACGGCAAGGGCGTGGTCCGCGAGGCCAACCCGGCCGCCAGGGCGCTGCTTGGCGAACCGCTGGAGGGAATGCTCTGGCGCGATCTGATACGCGAACGCTTTGCCCCCCGTGAGGACGATTATCACGAAGTCTCGCTGCGCTCCGGTCGGCGGGTTTCCATGGCTACGCGCTCGTTGATGGACGAGCCGGGCCAACTCATTCTGCTGACCGACCTGACCGAAACCCGCCAGCTGCAGAGCGAGCTCGCACGCCATGAAAGGCTTTCCGCACTGGGGCGGACCATGGCCTCGCTGGCGCATCAGATCCGTACCCCCCTGACCACCGCCATGCTCTATGCCAGTCATCTGACCGATGCCGAGCTGGATGAAGACAATCGCCTGCGCTTTAGTGTGCGGCTCAAGGATCGTCTGCAAAGTATCGAGCAGCAGGTGCGCGACATGCTGGTATTTGCCAGGGGTGATCTGCCGATAGAGGATCGGGTGCCGGTATCCGAACTGGTCGACGCTTTACGTCAGGTGGCCGAGCCCCTGGTGCAGCGCGGTGGTGGTAGCTGTGAATGGGAGAACCACTTGCCGGATGACCCTTCGCTGCGCTGCAACCGCGAGACGCTGCTGGGCGCCTGCCTGAATCTGATCGACAACGCGGTGCAGGCCGGCGCACCGGGGGCGCGGTTGAAGGTGGTGGTGCGCAGGCGCTGCGGCCAGTTGAGCCTGACGGTCATCGATGCCGGGCCCGGTATCGCGCCGGCGTTGCTCGTACGTCTTGGCGAGCCCTTTCACAGTACCAAATCCCATGGCACTGGGCTTGGCATCGCCGTCGCCCGCTCGGTGGCTCGTGCGCACCGGGGTGAGTTTTTCATTAGGAGCAAACCGGGTTGGGGAACCTGCGCGGAAATGCGCCTTCCCCTGATCGGTGGCAGCGAGGTATGCCCATGACGCTATCGAGCGGCAAGGTTCTTATAGTCGAGGATGATCCGGCGCTGCGCGAGGCGCTGTCGGACACCCTGAGCCTGGGGCGCTATCCGCATGAGGTGGCCGAGAGCGCCGAACAGGCGCTGGCGCTGCTCGGGCGGCAGAGCTTCGCCATGGTGGTCAGCGATGTGAACATGCCCGGCATGGACGGGCATGCGTTGCTGCGTATTCTGCGCGAGCGCTTCCCGCAGTTGCCGGTACTGCTTATGACCGCCTACGGTACGGTGCAGCAGGCCGTGGTCGCCATGCGCGACGGTGCGGTGGACTATCTGGTCAAGCCATTCGAGCCAAAGGCATTGCTCGACCTGCTGGCGCTGCATTGTCGGGGGCGGCTGGAATCTTCCCGCGACGAGGGGCCGGTAGCGGTGGACCCCGGCAGTGCACAGTTGCTGCAATTGGCCGCGCGGGTGGCGGCGAGCGACTCGACCGTGCTGATTTCCGGGGAATCCGGCACCGGGAAGGAGGTACTGGCCCGGTACATTCACCAGCATTCGCCGCGGGCGGAGCAGCCGTTCATCGCCATAAACTGCGCGGCCATCCCTGACAACATGCTCGAGGCGACGCTCTTCGGACATGAAAAGGGCGCCTTCACCGGTGCCATTGCAGCGCAGCCGGGCAAGTTCGAGCAGGCCAATGGTGGCACGCTGCTGCTGGACGAGATCTCCGAAATGCCCCTCGGCCTACAGGCCAAGCTGCTGCGAGTGCTGCAGGAGCGGGAAGTGGAGCGGGTCGGCGGGCGCAAACTGATCGCCCTGGATATCCGCGTGATCGCCACCACCAACCGGGATCTGCTGGCCGAGGTAGCGGCGGGGCGTTTTCGGGAAGATCTGTATTACCGGGTTGGCGTGTTCCCGCTGCAGTGGCAGCCGCTGCGGGCTCGTCCGGCGGACATCGTTCCCATTGCCGAGCGCCTGCTGGCGCGGCACGCACGCAAGATGAAACAGCCGCGGGTTGTGTTCACTCCCGAGGCTTGCCGGGCCCTGCAAAGCTATCCGTGGCCTGGCAACGTGCGGGAGCTGGACAACGCTGTGCAGCGGGCGCTGATTCTGCAGCAGGGCGGGCGGGTGCAACCGCAGGATTTGTGTTTGCCGGTGGTGGGGGCGGTGTCTGGTGCAGGCGGGAGTCGCAACGTTGGTGGGGAAGGCGTTGGTACTGGGTTTGAAGTGGGTGGTGCTGGCGGTGTTGGGTGTGGTGGCGCCGACCTGGGTGCTGATGCTGCTTTCCGAGGTGCTACTTACAATGGTGTTGGGCGCGACGAGGGTGCTGGTGGTGCTGGCGCTGTTTCCAGATTGGCGAGAACCGAAGCTACTGGGGTTGGCTCAGCCTTCGCGGGGCCTGCGTCGGTCTTTTCCGATAAACCTGCCGCCATGGGTCTGGGTGCCGGCGTACGCGAGCGCGAGTTCCAGTTGATACTCGAGGTGCTGCGCGCCGAACGCGGCCGCCGCAAGGA
>JAUVYN010000057.1 GCA_030603065.1 Pseudomonas sp. | reverse complement strand
CTGGCCAGCCACGTGCTGGCCTTTGTTTTGCTCGCAGGGCTGCTCGGCCTGATCATTGGCAGCTTCCTGAACGTGGTCATCCACCGCCTACCACGGATGATGGAGCGTGAATGGCGCCAGCAGGCTCGTGAGATCCTCGAGCCGGACGCAGCTCACGAGCCGGAGCCGACCTACAACCTGATTCTGCCCCACTCCCACTGCCCGCACTGTCAGCATGAGATCAAGGCCTGGCAGAATATTCCGGTAGTGAGCTATCTCTTACTGCGCGGCCGGTGCGGGAACTGCCAGGGGCGCATCAGCCCGCGTTACCCGCTGGTGGAAGTGCTTACCGCCGCGCTATCCATGGTCGTGGCCTGGCAGTTCGGTTTCGGCTGGGCCGCGGGTGCCATGTTGCTGGCGACCTGGGGACTGATTTCGCTGAGCCTGATCGATGCCGATACCCAGCTGCTCCCGGATGTACTGGTATTGCCGCTGCTTTGGCTGGGGCTGATCGTCAACAGCTTTGGTTTGTTTACCGATTTGACCACGGCGCTCTGGGGAGCCGTGTTCGGCTATCTCAGTCTGTGGTCTGTGTATTGGGTCTTCAAGCTGGTGACCGGCAAGGAGGGCATGGGTTATGGCGACTTCAAGCTGCTGGCCATGCTCGGCGCCTGGGGCGGCTGGCAGGTGCTGCCCTTGACCATTCTGCTTTCATCCCTGGTGGGTGCGGTACTCGGGATTATCATCCTCAAGGCACGCAGCCAGTCCAATGCGACCCCCCTGCCCTTCGGCCCCTATCTGGCCATTGCCGGCTGGATCGCGCTGATCTGGGGTGAGACAATCACCGGCACTTATCTGCAATTTGCCGGGTTCTAACATGATCATTGGTTTGACCGGCGGCATCGGCAGCGGCAAGTCCGCTGCCGCCGACCGCTTCGCCCTGGCGCACGGTATCCACGTAGTAGACGCCGACCTCAAGTCACGGGTGGTGGTCGAACCCGGCAGGCCGGCGCTGGGCGCAATAGTCGACCGCTTCGGCGATGCGATTCTGCTGCCGGAAGGCACCCTGAACCGCCCTGCATTGCGTGAACGGGTGTTCCAGGATCCCGAACAGCGCCTGTGGCTGGAGGGCCTGCTGCATCCGCTAATCGCCGAGGAAATCCGCAACGATCTGGCTTCCGCCACGTCGCCCTATGCCCTGCTGGTTTCACCGCTACTGGTCGAGTCTGGCCAGTACCGCATGACAGAACGCGTGATCGTGGTGGATGTACCTGAACACATCCAGTTGGTTCGCACCAGTTCGCGCGACGGCGTCGCAGAGCAGCAAGTGCGCGCTATCATGCAGGCCCAGGCCCAGCGCGACGAACGCCTGCGCCATGCCGACGACGTGCTCACCAACGAGGGCTCATTGGCAGAGTTGCATCAGCAGGTCGACGCGCTACACCAGCGTTACCTCGCATTACTGGAAGGAGTGACCAAATGACTCTGAGCGTCGAATGCCCTACCTGCAAGGCGCCGGTCAGTTGGGACGAGAGTTTCCCTGATCGGCCATTCTGTTCCCCCCGCTGTCGGCTGATCGACCTGGGCGCCTGGGCCTCGGAAGAGCATGCCATTCCCGGCGAAGAGCTGGAACAGGACATTTTCTCGGACGACCTGCCCCAGCAATAGCCATGAAACGCATCCACGTCATGGCCGGGGTCATCCGCGATCCCAATGGTCGCATCCTGCTGGCTCGAAGACCCGATCACGCCCATCAGGGCGGCCTGTGGGAATTCCCCGGCGGCAAGCGGGAGCAGGAGGAATCACGCCGGCAGGCACTGGGCCGTGAGCTAAGGGAAGAACTCGGCATTGAGGTGCGCAACGCGCGACCCCTGATCGACATTCGTCATGACTATCCGGACAAGTCGATCAGGCTGGACGTATGGCAGGTCGATGCCTTCGACGGGGAACCCCACGGTGCCGAAGGCCAGCCGGTACGTTGGGTAAGCGAATCGGAACTGTCCGAATACCAGTTCCCCAAGGCCAATGAGCCGATTCTCAAGGCCGCCCGGCTGCCTGATACCTATCTGATTACACCCGACCTGCAGCCAGGCAAGGCTTTGCTGGAGGGCATTCAGCGCGCGCTGGACCGGGGCGTGCGGTTGATTCAGTTACGTCAGACGCAGCTCAGCGCGGACCAGTACCTGCAGCAGGCCGAGTGGATCGCGCAGTGTTGCGCAGGACGCGCTCTGCTGATGCTAAAGGGGGATTTGCCACCAGAGATTCCCGGCACCGGCTGGCACCTCACGGCGCGGCAGTTGCTCGCCCTGGATACCGCCATTGCTGACGGGCGGTTTCCGCCCCGCCCGGCAGGCCTGCTCGCAGCCTCTTGTCATAATCCTGCCGAGCTAGCGGCTGCAGCGCGTGTCGGGGTGGATTTCGTGACCCTGTCACCGGTGCTGCCGACGAGCAGCCACCCCGGCGCGCCTACCCTGGGCTGGGCACGTGCTGCCGAATGGATTTCGGAAACCAATCTGCCGGTGTATCTGCTCGGCGGGCTGGGGGCTGATCACAGGGCGCAGGCCTGGGAGCATGGGGCCCAGGGAATCGCGGGAATTTCGGCGCTTTGGTAATAACGGTCTAATCGACCGAAACCACCCGCAGTTCCTTCGGCATGCTGAACACGACGTTTTCCGGCCGGCCAGGCAGTTCTTCGGCGTCGGTCGCACCTTTCTCGCGCAGATATTCGACGACCTGACGAATCAGCACATCCGGAGCCGATGCGCCTGCTGTCACGCCGATATTGCTGACGCCCTCCAGCCAATGGGACTGGATCTCGCTTGCGGCATCGATCAGATAGGCAGGTGTGCCCATGCGCTCGGACAGCTCGCGCAGGCGATTGGAATTGGAGCTGTTGGGGCTGCCGACCACCAATACCAGGTCGCATTCGGCAGCGAGCTGCTTCACGGCGTCCTGGCGGTTCTGAGTCGCGTAGCAGATGTCATCCTTACGCGGCCCATCGATGCTCGGAAACCGTGCCCGCAGGGCATCGATTACCCGAGCGGTATCGTCCATGGACAGGGTAGTCTGGGTGACGAAGGCCAGTCGTTCGGGATTGCGCACCTGTAGCTCGGCTACGTCCTGCTCATCCTCGACCAGATAGATGGCGCCGCCGTTGCGGTCATCGTACTGACCGAGGGTGCCTTCCACCTCCGGGTGGCCGGCATGGCCGATAAGGATGCACTCCATGCCCTCGCGACTGAACTTGGTGACTTCCAGATGTACCTTGGTCACCAGCGGGCAAGTCGCGTCGAAGACCTTGAGGCCGCGATCGGCGGCCTGCTTGCGTACCGCCTGGGACACGCCGTGGGCACTGAAGATGACGATGACGTCATCCGGCACCTCGTCGATTTCCTCGACGAATATCGCGCCGCGGTTACGCAGATCCTCGACGACGAACTTGTTGTGCACCACTTCATGGCGAACGTAGATCGGCGGCCCGAACACCTCGAGCGCCCGGTTGACGATCTCGATGGCACGGTCTACCCCGGCACAGAAGCCGCGGGGATTTGCCAGTTTGATCTGCATAGTGACCTCGAGTAGTTGGGAGCCGGGCGGGCCGAGCAGCGGGTCGGCTCAGATGGCCCGCACGTCGATGATGTCGACTTCGAAGGTGATCGCCTTGCCGGCCAGTGGATGGTTGAAGTCCACTTCGACCTCATTATCGCTGACGCGTTTCACCACCCCCGGCAGTTCACCCCCGGCGGCATCCTGGAAAATCACCAGCAGACCGGGTTCGAGCTCCATCTCGCTGAACTGACCGCGTGGGATAGTTTGAATGTTGAGCGGGTTGCCTGGACCAAAACCGTTTTCCGGATCGATCACGAAGCTGCGCTGGTCGCCCGCCTTGAGTCCGAACAGGCGCTGTTCGAAGCCGGGCAGCAGGCTGCCATCGCCCACCTTGAAGGTCGCCGGCGATTTGCCCTCGGTGGAATCCACCACCTCGCCGCTGGGCAGCTTGAGAGTGAAATGCAGCGTCACTTCGCTAGCCTGGTTGATGCGTGCGTCTGTCATGCGAACCTCGAATGCTCAGGTAGACTCTTTGCCCGATGGACGAAACATGTCCACTATCAGCAGCACGGCACCCACGGTGATCGCGCTGTCCGCCACGTTGAAGGCAGGAAAGTACCAGGTATCCTGCCAGTGCACGAGAATGAAGTCGACCACGTGTCCGTGGACGATTCGATCATACAAATTACCCAGCGCGCCGCCCAGAATCAGCGACAGGCCGGCCGCCTCGAGCCACTTTTCCCGCTGCAGGCGCGCCAGCCAGACCAGTAGCATCACGCTGACGCCCACCGCTACCGCAATGAAGAACCAGCGCTGCCAGCCGCCGGCACCGGCCAGAAAGCTGAAGGCGGCGCCCGGGTTGTAAGCCAGGGTGATGTCGAACAACCCTTCGATGACAGGGATCCGCTGATAGTAGATCAGCGTGCTGTCCACTATCCATTTGGTCAGCAGATCCAGCGCTACGACTAGCACCGCTAGCCAGAGCCAGAACAGCCCGCTGCGACGCCAATCAGGCATGCTTGCGTTCCTCGCCCGGGCCCTGGATATTGCTCACGCAGCGGCCGCAGATTTCCGGATGCTGAGGGTCGATCCCCACATCAGCGCGGAAGTGCCAGCAGCGCGCGCACTTGGTGTGGCTGGACTTGACCAGGCTGAGCTTGAGACCCGGCAGCTCGGTCTGTACCGCCTGCTCCCCGGCCTCGCTCAGCGGCGCCAGTTCGGCCTGCGAGGTGATCAGCACGAAACGCAGCTCGTCACCCAGGCGGGCCAGACGCGCCTGCAGCGACTCCTCGGCATAGAGCGTGACCTCGGCCTGCAGGTTGCCGCCGATGACCTTGGCGTTACGCTGCGTTTCCATTTCCTTGTTCACCGCGGTCTTGACCGCCATGACCTCGTCCCAGAACGCACGATCCAGCTCGGTATCGTCCGGCAGTGCGGTCAGCCCTTCGTACCAGGTGGTCAGCATGACTGATTCGCCATGCTCTCCCGGCAGGTATTCCCAGAGCTCTTCTGCGGTGAACGAGAGGATCGGTGCGATCCAGCGAACAAGCGCCTCGGCGATGTGATAGAGCGCCGTCTGGCAGGAACGCCGCGCACGGCTGTCGGCGCCGGTGACGTACTGACGGTCCTTGATGATGTCCAGATAGAAGGCGCCCAGCTCCTGCACGCAGAAGTTGTGCACCTTCTGGTAGACGTTCCAGAATTTGTAGGTGTCGTAGGCCTCGATGATTTCCTGCTGCAGCAGCAGCGCGCGATCCACCGCCCAGCGGTCCAGATCGAGCATCTCTTCCGGCGTGAGCAGATCCTTCGCCGGGTCGAAACCGCTCAGGTTGGAAAGCAGGAAGCGGGCGGTGTTGCGAATGCGCCGGTAGGCATCCGCGCTGCGCTGCAGGATCACCTTGGATACGGCCATTTCGCCGGAGTAGTCGGTAGAAGCGACCCACAGGCGCAGAATGTCGGCACCCAGGCTGTCATTGACCTCTTGTGGCGCAACCACGTTGCCGAGGGACTTGGACATTTTCCGGCCGTTCTCGTCAACCACGAAGCCGTGGGTCAGCAGCGCCCTGTAGGGCGCGTGACCGTCGATGGCGCAGCCGGTCAGCAGGGAGGAATGGAACCAGCCGCGGTGCTGGTCCGAGCCTTCCAGGTACAGATCCGCACGCGGGCCCTGTTCATGGCCCATGGGGTGCGAGCCGCGCATCACGTGCCAGTGGGTGGTGCCGGAGTCGAACCAGACGTCCATGGTGTCGCTGATCTTGTCGTACTGGGCAGCCTCATCGCCGAGCAGTTCGGCCGGATCCAGCGCGGACCAGGCTTCGATACCGCCCTGCTCGACCCGCTGGGCTACCAGTTCGACCAGCTCTGCGGTGCGTGGATGCAACTCGCCGGTTTCACGGTGCAGGAAGAACGGGATCGGCACGCCCCAGGTGCGCTGACGGGAGATACACCAGTCCGGACGACCGGCAATCATGTTATGCAGGCGCTGCTTGCCCCAGGCGGGAACGAAGGTTGTTTCTTCCACGCCCTTGAGCGCCTTTTCACGCAGGGTCTGGCCGTCGGCCACTTTCACGTCCATGCCGACGAACCACTGGGCCGTGGCGCGATAGATCACCGGGGTCTTGTGCCGCCAGCAGTGCATGTAGCTGTGACTGACCTTCTCCTGCTTGAGCAGGCAGCCTACCTCTTCCAGCTTGGCCACCACGTTGGGATTGGCCTTCCAGATGAACTGGCCGCCGAAGAACTCCAGCGACTCGGCATAAACGCCATTGCCCTGTACCGGGCTGAGGATTTCATCGTTCTGCATGCCGTAGCGCTTGCAGGTGTAGAAATCGTCCTCGCCATAGGCCGGGGCCGAATGCACGATGCCGGTGCCTGCGCCCAGCTCGACATAGTCGGCCAGGTAAACGGGCGACATGCGGTCGTAAAAGGGGTGACGGAAGTTGATGAGTTCCAGCCTGTCGCCGGTGGTGGTCGCCAGCACTTCGCCGCTGCGGCCATAACGTGCCAGGCAGGCCTCGACCAGCTCTTCGGCGAGCACCAGCAGACGGTCACCGGCATCGACCAGGGCGTAGTTGAACTCCGGGTGAACGTTCAGCGCCTGGTTGGCCGGGATGGTCCAGGGGGTGGTGGTCCAGATCACGATCTGCGCAGGCTTGCTGAGTGCGGTCACGCCAAACGCGGCAGCGAGCTTTTCCGGCTCGGCGCAGGGGAAGCCAACGTCGATGGTTGGGGATTCCTTGTCCTGATATTCGACTTCGGCTTCGGCCAGGGCCGAGCCACAGTCGAAGCACCAGTTGACCGGCTTGAGACCCTTGAACACGTAGCCCTGCTGATACATGCGACCAAGGGCGCGAAGCTGGCCGGCCTCGTTGGCAAAGTCCATCGTCTTGTAGGGCTTGTTCCAGTCACCCAGCACACCCAGGCGAATGAAGTCGCGCTTCTGACCCTCGATCTGCTCGGCAGCGTAGGCGCGGCACAGTTCGCGGGTGCGGGCCGGCTCCAGGTGCTTGCCGTGGGTGGTTTCGATCTTGTGTTCGATCGGCAGGCCATGGCAGTCCCAGCCAGGAACGTAGGGCGCGTCGAAACCGGACAGGGTCCTGGACCGGACGATCATGTCCTTGATGATCTTGTTGACCGCATGGCCAATGTGGATGCTGCCGTTGGCATAGGGCGGGCCGTCGTGCAGGATGAACTGCGGACGACCCCGACTGATTTCGCGAATCTTCTGGTACAGGTCAATGCTCTGGAGGCGCTTGAGGGTTTCCGGCTCGCGCGCAGGCAGGCCGGCCTTCATCGGGAATGCCGTTTCCGGCAGGTTGAGCGTCGCTTTGTAGTCAGTCATTTGATCCACACTTGGTCATCACAGACCCCAATGGGCCCGCGCGGCAGCAAAATCTGCCTGGATTGCGGTTTTCAGTGCATCCAGCGAATCGAATCGCTCTTCGTCACGCAATTTTTCATGAAACACCACTGTCATTCGCTGGCCATAAAGATCGCCAGCGAAGTCCAGCAGATGAACTTCGAGGTGAGGCTTGCCATCGCCCTGCACCGTTGGCCGGGAACCGATATTGGCCACACCGGGGTAGGACTTTCCGTTGACCTCTCCGGTCACCAGGAATACCCCCCTAAGCGGCGCATGCAGCCGCTTGAGCTGCACATTGGCCGTAGGTGCTTCCAGTTGGCGACCCAGCTTCTGCCCATGCAGGACACGGCCGGTGATGCTGAAGGGCCGCCCGAGCAGCCGTTCGGCCAGGGCGAAGTCGCCTTCGCCGAGCACTTCACGCAAACGCGTGCTGCTGACGCGCTCGCCGTCCTCGGCGACGGTGTTGGCAGCTTCGACGGTGAAACCATGGCGCTCACCGGCGACCTGCAGAAACTTGAAGTCGCCGGATCGGTCACAGCCGAAGCGAAAGTCGTCCCCCACTTCGAGATGTTTGACGCCCATGCCATCGATCAGCACCTGCTGGACGAACTGCTCGGCGCTGAGCTCACGCAGGCGACGGTTGAAGGTAATGCACAGAACGCGGTCGACACCCTGCTCGGCGAGCAGGCTGAGCTTTTCGCGCAGGCGGGTCAGGCGCGGCGGAGCCGCATTGGGGGCGAAGTATTCACGCGGCTGCGGCTCGAAGATCACCACGCAGCCGGGCAGGCCAAGGCGCGCCGAATGGGCACGCATGCGCTTCAAAATGGCCTGGTGCCCGGCATGAACGCCGTCGAAATTGCCGATTGTCGCCACACAACCCCGATGCCGGGGCCGCAGGTTATGTAGGCCGCGGACCAGTTCCATAATACTCGCTGATGGGTTCGATGATCGAAACGCGCAAGTATACAGGCTTAGCGGCCGCCCCGTCATGCCGGGCGTGCCTGCTAGCCGTGGCGCAGATGCCTTGGCCGCAGGCCCAGCGCGAGCAGAACCGCGAAGAAGGTTCCGCCTCCGGCGACTACCAGAATGGTCATCTGCAGCGCCTTTTCCTGCCAGCCCCAGGCGAACCACTGTTCGATACCCGGAACCAGCCAGAGAACCACCGCAGCCATTGCCGCGCAGGCAGCGACCAACCGCAGGATGAAGGCGATCCACCCCGGCTGCGCCTGGAAGATACCGGCCTTGCGCAGCCCCCACCAGAGCAGTCCAGCATTGAGCAGCGCCGACAGCGAGGTCGCCAGGGCCAGCCCGACGTGAGCCAGCGGCCAGATCAGAATCAGGTTGAAGCCCATGTTGACGACCATGCAGGTCACGGCGATGCGAACCGGGGTTTTCATGTCTTGCCGCGCAAAGAACCCCGGCGC
Source organism: Pseudomonas sp. (assembly GCA_030603065.1). Taxonomy (GTDB): domain Bacteria; phylum Pseudomonadota; class Gammaproteobacteria; order Pseudomonadales; family Pseudomonadaceae; genus Halopseudomonas. The sequence goes on along the minus strand of JAUVYN010000057.1, from coordinate 11,871 downwards.
CAGCACCTTGATCAGCATGAAGGTCAGCACGCCAACCGAATAGGCGCGCAGGGCGGCTGCGGCCTGACCCACGTCGCGCTCGGTCATGGCGCCGTAATGGAACAGCGTCGCGATCAGCGGGTCGGCCAGCAGCAGCAGGGCCAGTGCGGCCGGAACGCCGACCAGCAGCACCATGCGCACCGCCCAGTCCAGGGTAGCGGCGAACGCCCGCGGGTCATCACCAGCGTGCTGGCGGGACAGGGCGGGCAGGATCACGGTGCCAATGGCGATACCGAAAGCGCCCAGCGGCAATTCCGACAGCCGGTCTGCGTAATACAGCCAGGAAATGCTGCCGGTTTCCAGGAATGAGGCAAGTACGGTATCCAGCAGCAGGTTGATCTGGCTGACCGAAACGCCGAAGAGCGCCGGCAGCATCAGCGTCATGATGCGCTTGACGCCCTCATGCTTGCGGTCGGGGCGCGGGATTGGCAGCAGGCGGATCTGCGCAAGGAAGGGTAGCTGAAACAGCAACTGGATCACCCCGGCCATGAACACACCCCAGGCCAGCGCCATGATCGGCTGATCGAAGTAAGGCGTCAGCAGCAATGTGGCGCCAATCATGCTCAGATTGAGCAGCACCGGGGTGAAGGCCGGTACTGCAAACCGGCCGTAGCTGTTGAGAATGGAGCCACACAGGGCGGTGAGGGATATCAGCAGCAGATATGGGAAGGTGATCCGTAGCATGTCCGAGGCGAGCGCAAGCTTTTCCGTGTCGCCGTGGAAACCGGGCGCGAAAAGCGTGATCAGCAGCGGTGCGCCTGCAACGCCCAGGGCGGTGATCGCGACCAGCGTAAGCCCCAGGGTGCCCGCAACCCGATCAACCAGCTCCTTCACCTCGGCCAGACTGCGTTTTGTGCGGTATTCGGACAATACCGGGACGAAGGCCTGATTGAAGGCGCCCTCGGCGAACAGCCGACGCATGAAATTGGGGATCTTGAACGCGATGAAGAACGCGTCGGCCTCGGATTGGGAACCGAAGAAGGCGGCCACGACGATGTCACGCACCATGCCGAGCACGCGCGAGAGCATGGTCATCACGCTCACCACCATGCCCGAGCGCAAAAGGCCTGGCGCTTTCGGGACCTGACTCTCTGGGGTGTTCTGTTCGCTCATCTGAGGGGACGCCGAATAAAAGCGCGATCATAGCGGTGCGCCGGAGTTATGGCGAGTCGCAATGGGGGGCTGGTTGAGCTGGGCAACGGGTTGAGTCTGCGGTCGGACAGGCTCGGGCTTGGGATCTCCGATGGGCACAACCGAAGGAGTACCTTCGACCCCCTTCGATTCTGGCCAGAGCTGCGCGCCGAGAACAACATGGTCCTTTCGTCGCCATCGCGTAAATGCTCGTCATCACCCTCACGGCGGACTTGACATGCGGAGGGCGCGGCGGCATAGTACGCGGCCTTATTCGCACCTATTTCGTAATACCAAACCGAACTTCTGAGGAGCACGACGGTGGCCAACTCACCTCAAGCCAAGAAACGCGCCAAGCAGGCCGAGAAGCGCCGCAGCCACAATGCAAGCCTGCGCTCCATGGTCCGTACTTACATCAAGAACGTGGTCAAGGCTATCGACGCCAAGGACCTCGACAAGGCCAAGGCAGCATACACTGCTGCTGTTCCGGTCATCGACCGCATGGCTGACAAGGGCATCATCAACAAGAACAAGGCCGCTCGCCACAAGAGCCGCCTGAACGCACACATCAAGGCCATGGCTGAAGCCGCCTGATACGCGTTCTCTGTTGATAAAAAAACCGGCCATGGCCGGTTTTTTTGTGGCCGCCAGTTGGGCTTTTGGGTTGTCGAGCCTATGGGTTGTCGAGCTCCCGCTCGACGACATGAGGTCTCGCAAGCCGCACCCTCGCTGGCGTAGCGCGGGAGCGCTACACCCCATAGACCCCTACAGCCGCAGACTTAACCCGAGGGTTATACGAGGACGAGATTGTCGCGATGCACTAGCTCGGGTTCGTCGATGTAGCCGAGGATACGGTGGACGGATTCGGTCGATTGGCCAACGATCTTGCTGGCGTCCTGGGCGCTGTAATTGACCAGGCCGCGCGCGACTTCGCGCCCGTCCGGGCCTACGCAGACGACCATTTCGCCGCGGCGAAAGTTGCCTTCGACGGCTTTCACGCCTACCGGCAGCAGACTTCGGCGGCCGGCGGTGAGGGCGCTGACTGCACCCTCGTCAATCAACAGACGTCCACGGGTTTGCAAATGTCCGGCCAGCCACTGCTTGCGCGCAGCAAGCATGCCCTTTTCCGGCAGCAGCAGCGTACCCAGAGCCTCTCCAGCCTGAAGCCGCTCGATCACCCCCTCGATACGCCCGCCGACAATCACGGTACCTGCGCCAGAGCGCGCCGCCAGGCGTGCGGCGCGTAGCTTGGTCTGCATGCCGCCACGACCCAGCGCGCCAGCACTGCCACCTGCCATCGCGTCCAGCTTTGGGTCGTCGGCCATTGCCTCCTGGACCAGCTGTGCATCCGGGTTGTGGCGAGGATCGGCCTCGAACAGGCCATCGCGGTCAGTCAGGATCACCAGCAGATCCGCCTCGACCAGATTGGTTACCAGCGCGCCCAGAGTATCGTTGTCACCGAAGCGAATTTCGTCGGTGACAACGGTGTCGTTTTCATTGATGACCGGGATAACGCCCAGGTCGAGCAACGCCCGCAGCGTACTGCGGGCGTTGAGGTAACGCTTGCGGTCAGAAAGGTCGTCATGGGTCAGCAGGACCTGCGCAGTGGACAGCCCATGGGCCTGAAAGCTCGACTCCCAGGCCTGAACGAGCCCCATCTGGCCGATCGCTGCAGCGGCCTGCATCTGGTGAATGGTCTTGGGTCGCTCGGTCCAGCCGAGACGACTCATCCCCGCCGCAACGGCCCCGGATGACACCAGCACCAGATCAGCCCCACTCTTGCGTAGGGCAACCAGTTGACGAACCCAGACCGCCATTGCATCCCGATCCAGCCCCCGCCCATCGCCGGTGAGCAGGGCGCTGCCGATCTTGACCACCCACCGTCGCGCGTTGGTTACCTTTTCACGCATGCTGCTTTTCCATTCAGGCTACAGTTCACGCCGCCATAGCGACACTTCCGTTACCGCACGTAGATGATTTCGGGACCGTCTTCGTCGTCCTCGTCATCGAAATCATCGTCATCTTCTTCATTGAGCAGACCCTGCTTGCGCAGCGCCCGGCGATCATCCAGCTCCTGGATGTGCGCCCTCGCCTCCTCTTCGATGGCCTTGTCCAGATCAGCCATGGCCTGGGCGTACTCCTCGTCGTCCTCGATACGCTGTTCGCGCTCATCAAGCCAGTTCATGACGGCTTTGGCCAGCTCTTCGGTGCCCTGCCGCTCGGCTGCGGAGATGACGAAGACCGGCGCATCCCACTCGAGACGCTCGACCATGTCATCCAGAATCGCCTGCTGCTCGTCTTCCAGCAGCTGATCACACTTGTTCAGCACCAGCCAGCGCTCACGCAGCGTCAACGATGGGCTAAATTTGCCCAGTTCGTGGATGATGGTTTCCACCGCCTCGACCGGATCACTCTGGTCGATCGGCGCCATGTCCACCAGGTGCAGCAGCAGACGCGTGCGCGACAGGTGCTTGAGGAAGCGCGTACCCAACCCGGCGCCTTCTGCGGCACCGGCAATCACGCCCGGAATGTCGGCAATCACGAAGCTGCGCAACTGACCGACATCCACCACGCCCAGATTGGGCACCATGGTGGTGAAGGGGTAGTCGGCCACCTTCGGCTTGGCCGCAGACACTGCACGAATCAGAGTGCTCTTGCCGGCATTCGGCAAGCCCAGCAGACCCACGTCGGCCAGCACCTTCAGCTCCAGCTTGAGATCACGCTGCTCACCCAGGCTACCAGGACTTGTCTGGCGCGGCGCTCGGTTCACGCTGGACTTGTAGCGCGTGTTACCCAGGCCGTGAAAGCCGCCCTGCGCAACCAGCAGACGCTGACCGGCTTCGGTCAGATCACCAATAATCTCCTGGGTACCGGCATCGATCACCGTGGTGCCGATCGGCACCGGCAGGATCAGATCCTCGCCCTTGGCACCGGTACAGTCCTTGCCCCGGCCATTCTCGCCACGCTGTGCATTAAAACGGCGCGTGTAGCGATAATCGACCAGCGTATTGCAGTTTTCCTGGGCTTCCAGGTAGATCGAGCCACCATCACCGCCGTCACCGCCGTCCGGCCCGCCCTTGGGAATGAATTTTTCCCGGCGAAAGCTCATGCAACCATTACCACCATCGCCGGCCTTGACCGTGATGGATACCTCATCAACGAATTTCATCTTGCTCCCTCCCTCTCGGGATGGGTGGAATTGAATAACTCAAGCATAAACAAAAAAGCCCCGTCGCAAGACAGGGCTTTTTCAGTCCGAAGGAGCTATCAGACGGCGTCGACTACGTTCACGTAGCGACGGCCGAACTTGCCCTTGACTTCGAACTTGATCACGCCGTCTGCCTTGGCAAACAGAGTGTGATCCTTGCCCATACCGACGTTCTTGCCGGGGTGGAACTCGGTGCCGCGCTGGCGAACGATGATGTTACCAGCAATGGCTGCCTGGCCGCCGAACAGCTTGACGCCAAGTCGTTTGGATTCTGAATCGCGACCGTTGCGCGTGGAACCGCCTGCTTTTTTGTGTGCCATGGGTCTCTATCTCCTCAAAGGCTTAGGCAGAGATGCCGGTGATCTTGATTTCGGTGTACCACTGACGGTGGCCCTGGCGCTTCATGTGGTGCTTGCGACGACGGAACTTGATGATACGGACCTTGTCGCCACGGCCGTGGGCGCTGACCTCGGCAGTTACCTTGGCACCGTCTACGATCGGCGCGCCGATCTTGACGTCATCACCGTTGCCGATCAGCAGAACGCGATCGAACTGAACGGTGGAACCGGTTTCGGCTTCCAGCTTCTCGACCCGGAGGTATTCACCTTCGGCTACCTTGTACTGCTTGCCACCGGTAACAATCACTGCGTACATGTTGCTTTCTCCGTAATCCTGCTCACCCGGCGCTTGGGAATAATGGTTAGGGGCCGGCATGGCTGCAAGTGAACCCGCCTATCGGGCCCGACGTTGCCATTGTCAAAACAGGGATGCTTTAAAAAAACTGGTTTTCAGGGGCGGGGATTCTACGCAAGCGGCAGGATGGACGCAAGTACAAAAGCGGCTCCTGAGCTCAAGAAACGGCTCGGCGCAGATGGCCCTGGCCAGCGCGCTCGCGCCCCGCCCGGCCCGGGCCTCGGGGTTTTCTTGACAGCACAGGGCCCGCCGCCTAGCATGCCGCGCATCCCTATTGAAAGCGTGCAGTCAATGACCACCCTGCCTTTTTATAATGCCGTTGCGGATGATTTTGAAGCCGTCAACAAGCTGATCATGCGCCAGCTTCATTCGCGCGTGCCGCTCGTTGAAAAGATCGGCAGCTATATTATAGGTGCGGGTGGGAAACGCCTACGCCCACTGGTCGTGCTCCTCTCGGCAAGGGCCTGCGGTGTCGAGGACGCAAAACAGCACAGCCTCGCCGCGATCATCGAGTTCCTGCACACCGCCACCCTGCTTCACGACGACGTGGTCGATACCTCCGATCTGCGCCGCGGCCGCTCCACCGCCAACTCCCTGTGGGGCAACGCGCCCAGCGTTCTGGTGGGTGACTTTCTGTATTCCCGCGCTTTCGAGATGATGGTCGAGATGGCCGACCTGGAGATCATGCGGGTTCTGGCCAACGCGACCAACGTGATCGCCGAAGGTGAGGTGCTGCAACTATCCAAGGTCCGCGACGCCAGTACTGACGAAGCGACCTACATGGAAGTCATCCGCAGCAAGACCGCCATGCTCTTCGAGGCATCCACCCACGCCGCCGGTCTGCTCGCTGGCGCCAGCGCCGAGCAGACCGAAGCTCTGCGTCGTTATGGCAACGCGCTTGGCGTGTCCTTCCAGCTGATCGATGACGTGCTCGATTACAGCGGCGACGCCGACGCCATGGGCAAGAATGTGGGAGATGACCTTGCCGAGGGCAAGCCGACCCTACCTCTGATCTACACCATGCGCGAAGGCACCGCCGAACAGGCCGCGCTGGTGCGCCACGCGATCCAGAAGGGCGGCGCTGAAAACATCGCCGAAGTCCAGGCCGCAGTACGCGATTGCGGCGCGCTGGACTACACCCTGAACATGGCCAGAGCCGAGCGCGACGAAGCTCTCAGCCTGCTGCAGATCCTGCCCGCCTCCATCTACCGCGATTCGCTGGAACAGCTTGCCCGCTTTGCGGTGGATCGCTGCTTCTGATACCTGGTCGGCAGGCGCCGAAGCGCCCGCCAGCCCGCATCAAAGCACCTTCAGCAACTCGATATCGAAGATCAGTGCGCTGTGCGGCGGGATACTGCCCGCGGCCCGGCCACCGTAGGCCAGATCGGACGGAATGTAGAGCCGCCATTTGGCCCCTTCCTTCATAAGTTGCAGTGCTTCGGTCCAGCCGGCGATCACGCCACCGACCGGGAACTCTGCCGGCTGGCCACGCTTGTAGGAACTGTCAAAAACCTCGCCATTGATCAACGTGCCTTCGTAATGGGTGCGCACAGTGGAGCTGGCGGTCGGGGTCGCACCGCTACCTTCGCTGATCACTTCGTACTGCAGGCCGGACGCCAGAGTCACCACACCGTCACGCTGACCGTTCTGCTCGAGGAACTGCGCACCAGCCTGACCGGCTACCCGGGCAGTTTCCTCCGCAGCGGCGTGCATCTTCTGCTGCAACCCCTGGAAGGCGGCCTGCATGGCCTGCTCCTCGACCTGACTCGCCTGTCCGCTGAAGGCATCACGCAGACCGGCCAGCACAAGATTCAGATCCAGATCCGGAATGCCGCTGGACTTGAGCTGATCCCCCATCTGCCGGCCGATACCGTAGCTGACCCGCTGTTCGTCGTTGCTGATGTTATCGCTCATATTCGCCTCCGCATTGATTTGGCCGAAAGCCTGACACATTAAACACGCCATTTCATCCGCCTTTTAGCCAGCAGCGGCGCAACTAGGCTAAAATGCGCCGCTTTCGAGCTACTCTCCGAGACTTCGCCATGCTGGAAAGACTGTTTCAACTCTCGGCCCACGGCACTACCGTTCGCACCGAACTGATAGCCGGGCTGACCACCTTCCTCACCATGGCGTACATCGTCTTCGTCAATCCGATGATGATGGCCGACGCCGGCATCGACCCTGGGGCCGCCTTCGTCGCCACCTGCATCGCCGCAGCCATCGGCTCGATGATCATGGGCCTTTGGGCCAATTACCCGATCGCCCTGGCACCGGGCATGGGCCTGAACGCCTTTTTCAGCTACACCGTGGTCGGCTCCATGGGCTACAGCTGGCAGGTGGCCCTGGGCGCGGTGTTCATTTCCGGCTTTCTGTTCTTTCTGCTGAGCATCTTCAAGATCCGCGAATGGATCATCAACAGCATTCCCATGGCCCTGCGCTCGGCGATCGCCGCCGGTATCGGCCTGTTTCTGGCACTGATCGCCTTGAAGAACGCAGGACTGGTCGTCGACCATCCCGCCACTCTGGTAACCCTGGGCGACCTCACCCAGCCAGCTCCGCTGCTGGCCGGACTTGGCTTTGCGGTGATCGTTGCGCTGGCCTATCGCCGCGTGACCGGTGCGGTGATGATCGGCATTCTGCTCATCACACTGATCAGCCTTGCCCTGGGGCTCACCCAGGCTGACGGGGTCATGTCCGCGCCGCCGAGCCTGGGGCCAACCTTCCTTGAGCTGGATATCCGCGGAGCGCTGGAGGTTGGCCTGATCAGCGTGATCTTCGCCTTTCTTTTCGTTGACCTGTTCGACACATCGGGCACGCTGATCGGTGTCGCCCAGAAGGCCAACCTGGTCGACAAGGAAGGCAAAATGCCGCGCCTGGGCCGCGCCTTGCTGGCCGACAGCGGCGCGACCATGGCGGGCGCCGCGCTGGGCACGTCGACCACCACCAGCTACGTGGAGTCAGCAGCCGGTACGGCAGCCGGAGGCCGCACAGGGCTGACCGCCTGCGTGGTGGGAGCGCTCTTCCTGCTCTGTCTGTTCTTCTCACCGCTGGCCGAAGCCGTTCCCGCCTTTGCTACCGCTCCAGCACTATTCTTCGTCGCCGTGCTGATGATGAGCGGGCTGGTACAAGTGGATTGGGAAGACCTGACCGTCGCCGCACCTGTGGTCGTCACCGCACTGACCATGCCGCTGACCTTCTCCATCGCCAACGGCATCGCGCTGGGTTTCATCACCTGGACCGGCATCAAACTGCTTGCTGGCCGCTGGCAGGACCTTAACCCCAGCCTCTACGCACTGGCCGGACTCTTCATCATCAAACTGGCGCTGTTCAACTGATGGGCCTGCAATTCGATCCAACCAACTACCAGGCTCAGCTGGACGAAAAGCACGAGCGTCTGACCAAGCTGCTTGCGCCCTTCGATGCCCCGGCGCCTGTCGTGTTCAGCTCGCCAAGCGAGCATTTCCGGCTACGGGCGGAATTTCGGCTCTGGTACGAAAACGGGCAGCCCTACTACGCCATGTTCGAAGAGGGCGACAAGCGCAAGCCGGTATTCATCGATCAGCTACCCATCGCCAGCGAGCGAATCAACGCATTGATGGGCCCATTGCTGGAGGCCTGCAAAAGTGACCCGGTACTCGGACGCAAGCTGTTCCAGGTCGAGTTTCTTACCACCCTCAGTGGCGACGCGCTGGTCAGCCTGTGCTACCACCGACCTATCGATGAACAGTGGGACGCCGCGGCCAGCAGGCTTGCAACTACGCTCGACGTTCAGCTGATTGGGCGTAGCCGTGGTCGCAAGCGCGTACCAGGCCGCTCCCATGTGCTTGAAGAGCTGGAGGTCGCCGGCCGCACCTGGCGGTACCAGCAGGAGGAAGGCAGCTTTACCCAGCCCAACGGCCAGGTGAACCGGCACATGCTCGAATGGGCAATGGACGCTGTCGGCGACAACTCGGACGACCTGCTGGAGCTTTATTGCGGCAACGGCAACTTCACTCTGCCGCTATCGACGCGGTTTCGCCGGGTGATGGCCACCGAACTGTCGAAAAGCTCAGTGCGCTCTGCAATCGAAAACCTGGAAATGAACGGCGTGTCCAACGTCACGCTGGTGCGTCTGGCCAGTGAAGAGGTCACCCAGGCGCTGACCGGCGTACGCGAATTTCGCAGATTGCAGGGCATCGACCTGAGCGGCTTCGACTTCGGCACCGTATTCGTCGATCCGCCCCGAGCGGGGCTGGATCCGGCTACGCTGGAGCTGGTGCAGAGATACCAGCGCATCCTTTATATATCCTGCAACCCGGACACTCTGGCTAGCAACCTGGAAATCCTGAACCAGACCCACCGGATCACCCGGTGCGCGCTGTTCGATCAGTTCCCCTACACCCACCACATGGAAAGCGGGGTGCTGCTGGAGCGTCGCTGAGCCACTGCCAATACTCAAATTTGGGTATGAAAGCCATCTGCCACTCTGCATAGAGTGTGATGTCTCATAAACCCGAAAAAAAGGATTTGGCAATGGCCCATCTCAGCAAGTGGCCCCTGGCCCTGGCGGTTTCCTCCAGCATCATGTTGACCGGTTGTCTTGGCGGTGGCGGTGGCGGCTCAGGCAGCAGTTCGGGGGGCGGCAACCCCGGCGGCGGTGGCGGGAGCGATCCCGCCCCCACCCTCACGGCATACAACCTGTCGATCGACACCTTCGACGCGGTCGCCGCGCTAGGCGAACCCACTGGCAACCTGCAGCGCCTCACGGCTGCCCTGGTCGAACTGCTGGCGCCGTTGGCCCACGCTCAGGTAACGGCCCAGCCCCGACCAGAAGATGTGCGCGTAGTACTGATGGGCGGGGATGACAACGGAACGCCGGAGGATCCCAGCGACGATCAGGACCATTATCTGGAGCCGGAAACCGATTACCGGGTCGAGCAGGGAGAGGATGGCCTGGTCGTGCTGCTACCCTTCGCGCCTCGCTTCGATCACTACATAGAAGTCGCACTGGGCGCCTCGCTCAGCCTGAGCGTTCCCACCTATCAAACCAGCTTGATAGCCGATCCCATCACGACCTTCATCACCCGCATGCTCTCCAGCCGCGCCGCTCAGTTCGACGAACTGACACTGGCAGAAGTCGACGAACTGATCGAAGACATCCGCCAACTGTCGGAAGAGCCTGCGATCCGAGCGGCCATTGCCGAAGCCTACGCAACCGCTACCGACACCCAGGCACTGCTCGATGCCGTCGGCGCCGAACTATATGCTCTGGTCGACGAGCGTCTGGAAGAGCGCGTTACACCACCCATCACGCCAGAAGGTACGGCGTCCGTTGCTGGCGAGTACTACTTCCAGGGCATGGACGTAGGCGCCTACCAATCGTACCAGAGCGTCGGCCTGCTGCTTGGCGGGGTCAACAATCAGGTGGCCATCGCGCCCGTAAGTAACAGCCAGGCGCGAGCCAGTATCGCCGCCGGGCAGGACATGCAGTACGAGGCGGTCCATGACATGTTCGGCTATGTGGGTGTTCGCGTGTCGATTGGCGACGAAGACGAGGAGGAGCTGCTCGGCCTGGACAGCCGCGGGCTCAACGTGACGGAACAGGAGGAAGTCTTCCCCTATGACAAGGAGGATACCTCTGCGCCGCGTTGCCAGACCCTGTCCGCCGCCTGCATGGATCGGGAATACGACTCTGCCCAGCGACTTCTGACTGCCGGCCCAGCTAACGCACGCTTCAACACGCTGGTCAGTACCACCTTCAGCGACAGACTTGTGACCAATGCCGACAATGGTGTCGAGCTGAAGGTGCTCAATGGTTCAGTGGACATCGGCGTGCGCAAGCCCGCTGGAGTTCTGCCGCTGACCGGGGAGTACGGCATCCTCGAGGTCGATATCGAGGATGTTTCCAATCGCCTGGCCGTGACCCTGAATCTGATGGACGCCAGTTTCAACGGAAACAGCGTCCGCTACTGCGAACGCCTGACGCGCTCCCTGACCAAAGTGATGCTTCCCGCATTCCAGGTGGGCTACCAGGCCAGCCCCAACGACGATTGTTCGCCGGACAACGAAGACCGGACAGGCACCTTCGATGCCGTCTTCGGTGATGAGGGCAGCCTGACCGTAGGGGACACCGACGGGGCGCTGACGGGCTTTGCTTCAGCTGATGGGCTGACCTATCTCGCTTACCAGCAGGATCCGGACATCGATGATCTGGTCGATGAAGACCTTACGGTGCTCGAAGTGCCCAGCGGCGAGAGAATCACCCACTTCGCCGTCAAGCGCGACCTGGCGAACACCTCACTGGCAAACAAGCGCTATCGCCTCATGAGTGTTGGCGTAGGCGCCGCACAGTACATGCTGGAGATGAACCGTTACATCACTGGGACGCTGGAGTTCGACGCAAATGGCAACGCCACTCTGCAAACGGCCATCCAGTGGCAGCGGCTGCTCGCCGACAATACCACCCAGGCGCAAAACAACCGCCAGGTTACCGTCAACTTCAGCGGATCGAACCTGGCCTACGCTGACGGCCGGCTACGGCTCACCGGCATCACTCCGATAGACGGCACCGATGTCGCCCTGGCGCTGAACGGTTATGTGCAGGAAGGCGGACGCCTGCTGCTGCTGAGCCGCGAAGCGACCACCACAACGACCGGCTACCGGATGATCGGGGCGATGGTTGGGGTTTGTCTGAATTGCGACTGACTGGATCGTATTGCTGCGAATGACAGACAAGGCCGCTGATGCGGCCTTGTCTGTTAATTAAGCTTTTGGGTGGGACACGACCATATCACTGCTACGTGTTCCGCTCATCATGCTGG
>JAUVYN010000117.1 GCA_030603065.1 Pseudomonas sp. | reverse complement strand
TCAAGAGCTCAAGACCAAGGGCGTCACCCTGCAACTGCTCTGGGCCGAGTACGTAGAACGCCACGGCGACAAGGCGTATCGCTACAGCCAGTACTGCCACCACTACCGGCTCTGGCGTGGCCGGCAGCGCCGCAGCATGCGTCAGGTCCATCGGGCTGGCGAGAAGATCTTTATCGATTACTGCGGCCCTACTGTGCCGGTGGTAGACCGCTCTACCGGTGAGGTGCGCAAGGCCCAGGTCTTTGTGGCAGTGCTGGGCGCGTCCAGTTACACCTTCGCCGAGGCCACCTGGAGCCAGAGCCTTCCAGACTGGATCGCCTCCCATCAGAGGATGTTCATGTTCTTTGGCGGGGTACCGGAACTGCTGGTTCCGGATAACCTCAAGGCGGCGGTGACCTAGGCCGACCGCTACAGTCCGACGATCAACGAGACCTATGCTGAGCTGGCCTGCCATTATCAGACGGCGGTATTGCCAGCACGGCCCTACAAGCCCAAGGACAAGGCGAAGGCTGAGACGTCGGTGCTGTTGGTTGAGCGCTGGATCCTGGCCCGTTTACGGCACCAGATGTTCTTCTCCCTGGCCGAATTGAATGCCGCCATTGCCGCGTTGCTACCAGCCCTGAACCAGCGCCCGTTCCAAGGGCGGACCGAGAGCCGTCACAGCCTGTTCGACGCACTTGATCGACCGGCACTGCGGCCTCTGCCAGTAGCGCCCTATACCTACGCCGAATGGCGCAAGGCCAGGCCAGGCATCGACTACCACATCGAGATCGACAAGCGGCTGTACAGCGTGCCTCACGCCCTGGTGGGGCTGGTTCTGGACGTACGGGTCACGGATATCGCCCTGGAGGTCATGCACAAGGGCCAGCGGGTGGCGTTACATCCCCGCCACGGGAAGAGCCGCTTCGTGACCGTGACCGAACACATGCCCAAGGCGCATCAGGCCCACAAGGACTGGTCGCCGCAGCGCTTCCTCAACTGGGCCAAGGACATCGGCCCCGGCACGCTGGGGGTGGTGCAGAGCCAGCTCAAGGACCGCCCTCATCCAGAGCATGGCTACCGCGCTTGCCTGGGGTTACTGAATCTCAGTCGGCGCTACAGCCGTGAACGCCTTGAACAAGCCTGTGCCCGGGCGCTGTCGATCAACTCCGCCAGCTACCAGAGCATCACCTCGATCCTGAAACAGGGGCTGGACCAGTTCCCGCTGCCTCTGGCCGACGATGAGCGTGACCTGACCGACCTGCCGGCGCACACCAACGTTCGCGGCCCGCATTACTACCACTGATCCCGGAGATACCTATGCTGACTCACAACACACTCAACACCCTGCGCCACCTCAAGCTAACGGGCATGTGCGACGCCCTGGAACAGCAACGAGCGCAACCGCAAACCCACGATCTGGCGTTCGAGGAGCGCCTGGCTCTGCTGGTGGACCGGGAAGTGCTGCACCGGGAAAACCGCCGACTGGACCGGTTACTGAAGGCTGCCCGCTTGCGCGTGCAGGCCTGCATCGAAGACATAGACTATCGCCACCCGCGAGGGCTGGAACGTTACCGTATGGCAGGCCTGGCCAGCTGTGACTGGATCGGTCAATCTCTGAACCTGTGCATCACCGGTCCCACCGGCTGCGGCAAGACCTGGCTGGCCTGCGCCCTGGGCAACCAGGCCTGCCGCCAAGGGCTGTCCGTCCGCTACCTGCGGGTGCCACGGCTGTTCGAGCAAGTGCGAATCGCCCACGGCGATGGCAGCTACGCCCGCCTGATGACACAACTGTTGAAAACCGATCTGCTGATCCTCGATGACTGGGGCATGCAGAAGGTCAATGCACAGCAACGACAGGATCTGATGGAGGTGATCGAGGACCGTCATGGACGTGGTTCAACGCTCATTGCCAGCCAGCTACCCACCGAACACTGGCACGACTACATCGGCTCCGCCACGCTCGCCGACGCCATCCTGGACCGGCTCCTGCACGGGGCCCATCGGCTCAACCTGAAGGGGGAATCGCTGAGAAAGGCTAACGCCCAAAACGCAGTATCGGTTGACCCATCGTGACCGCTCAGAGTACAAAACCCGTTCCAGCGTGAAGGCCGTGTGCAAATCGGTCACGTTCGCCGGAATACGCAATCATTTTAGGCGATACTCAAAATCATTCAATACCGCAGAAAAATCCTACCATAAACTGTGTCCATGCCATCACCAGCTGCAGCCTAATCATGCGTTAATCCACCTCAAGCGCCCCTCAAAATCTGATCACGAATGCACCTATCCCACTGAAATACCAGATATTTATCGAATGAAACCGCGCAATGCCTTTTAGCCCAATTAGGCGATACTGGCCTCCGAAGGCAGGGGTCACAGGTTCGAATCCTGTCGGGTGCGCCAGTTAAATGTAAAAGCCCAGCTATCGCTGGGCTTTTACATTTAACTGGCGCCCGGTGGCCGATTCGAACCTAACGTTCGACAAATCGCACCAGCGATTTTGGCGGAGCGTAGCGACGGGCGGAGCCCAAGAATCGCCAAAGCGATTCGCAGCCAATCCTGTAGCTGTACCCACCCGCGCTCCCAGCGCTCAACCTCCATCACGATCCCCCTCAAACAACAGGCGAAACAGCAAACGCTGGGTTATTCTGACACCATGTACAGCCTTGCTCACCCGGCGACCAGCACTCTGGAAATCCGCAAAAGCCGCTTCATCGCCTGCGTCGAACCCATCACTGATCGCGCCTCTGCACAGGCGCGGGTGAACGAGCTGCGCATGCAGCATCCCGGCTGCGCTCACGTTTGCTGGGCGCTCCTGGCTGGCGGGCACAGCGCAGCAGTGGACGATGGCGAACCCTCGGGTACCGCCGGCCGCCCGATACTGGAAGTGTTGCGTCATCAGGAACTGGACGGAGTACTGGCCACCGTGGTGCGCTATTTCGGCGGCATAAAGCTGGGCGCTGGCGGACTGGTCCGCGCCTATACTGACGCCGTGGCGCAGGCACTACTGCAGGCCGAAAAGATCGAGCACATCCCCAGCCAGACACTGTATTGCGAGCTGGCCTATGCCCACGAGGGGATAGCGCGCAATCTGATTTCCGATCTCGGCGGCGAATTGCTAGCGGTCAGTCATGGGCAGGCAGTGCGGTTGCAGCTGCGCCTGCCTGTGACTGCCGCTGACACGCTGCAGGAGCAGCTTCTATCGGCCACCCGCGGCGAGCTCAGATGGGAGACCGACACTCCCCCAACCGACTGATCCACAGCACAACACGATCAGGCTCACTCTCAGTTCCCCCCAGACCTGCCGGCCACCTTGAGCCTGCGCAACAGATCCCGCTTCTTGGCCCGGTGTCCGAGCATCCGTCGCAGTACGTCATCCAGCGTGGTCAGCGCCTTGAGGATGTATGGTCCCTTGTTCAGCATCACGCATTCGGCCCTGACGCTCATGGCGGCGTCGGTGATTTCCGAACGTGACGGCGCCCCCTGCTTGGCCAGACTCTCCAGTACCTGGGTCGCCCATATCACCGGTACGTGAGCCGCTTCGCACAGGCAGAGTATCTCTTCCTGGATCTCCGCCAGGCGCTCGAACCCGACCTCGACAGCCAGGTCCCCCCTCGCGATCATCACCCCAAAACGGGGCAGCCGCATGCCGGTAAGCAGCATATCCGGCAGGTTCTCGAACCCGGAGCGGGTCTCGATTTTGAGCACTACACCCAGATGAGTCGCGTTCAGGCGCTCCAGATGCTCAAGCAACTCCAGAACATCGCTGGCGCGATTGACGAAGGAAAGTCCGACAATATCCGCATGCTGCGCGGCGAAAGCCAGATGCTCCAGATCTTCTTCGGTGGGCGCATGGACAGGCAAAGGGCTGTTGGGAAAATTGATACCCTTGTCACCGCCGAGCCTGGCGCTGCCGCTGGCATGGGTTATCTGGGTGATCCGCACCAGCAGTCCCTGCGCCGTGGAGGATTCGACCCGACCACCGATACGGCCGTCATCGAACCAGACGGGGTCACCCTCGGCTACCGATGCAAGCACCTGCGGCAGAGTACAGCCAATACGCGCCGGTGCGCCTTCGGGCTGGTCCCCGACCGGCACGCCTGTTAGCGCCTCTTCGGCAGCGATAGCGAGAAGGTCGCCGACGCGCAATGTCAGTCGCTCTTCCCGCGGCGGCAGCTCTGCGACCCGTAGCAGACCGATGGACTTCCCTTCCCGGAAGTGTTCGAGCGGCAGCCCTGTGACGAAGTAGGCTGTCCGGGCAAGCTCCCCACACCAGGTCTGATCCTCGCCGCTCAGCAGGAGCATTTCGCGTTTCGAGTTACGTGCATCCCTGAAGCGCAGAGTGTCGCCCGGCCGCAGATCCGGTACCCGCTCGGCGGTGAGCGGCAGCTGCGGTTCGCTGCTGCTGACCGAATCAATTGTCTGTCCGAAGCTCAGGCGCACCCGTGCGGGTCTCAGCACCACTCCATAGGGGTTGCGGGCCGGCTTGATCTTGAGCACTCCCGGAGCACTGGGAACGGGCCCGGTTCTCAGTTTCGGACCGGCCAGGTCGCACAGAATTCGGCAGGAGCGGCCGACCCGCTGCTGAGCGGCACGAACGTGCTCCGTCATCGCCAACCAGTCCGCGGGGGTGTCATGCGCGCAGTTGATTCTTGCACAGTCCATACCTGCTCGGACCAGCGCCTCGACCAGTTCCGCATCATGCGCCGCCTCGGGCGGGAGCGTAACCATGATACGCACCGCACGCTCGGATGGGACTGCGCCGAAGAGTGCTGCGGTGTGCTCCTGCAGCAGTCGCTCGCCGTCGCTCAGACGCAGGCTTGGCATGGCAGGCGGAGTCGCCGGTGGGTCCGCGAGACGGGAGAGTATGCCGATGACGGCTGTCACCGCGGCAAGTGTCGCGGCCTCGCAACGCCCCAGAGAGGACAGACCGAGGTCGGCCAGATGCAGTTGGGTTTCGCGCACTTCGTGACGGCGCAGGCACAGGTAATGCAGAAGATTCTCCGCACTCTGCCGGTACGAAGCGTCCACTGGGAGATGCTCGATCGGCGCCAGGGTGGCCGTGCAAGCCATCTCGTCCCGCAGCATCTTGAGCTGCGTCAGCAACTGGCGCGGAATCGCCGCCGCCGTCTGGGCATGATCGCGATTCGCCATAAGTGATCCTCCCCCCTTTGCTGCCCTTGGGATTGGATCATTGTCCGCTGCTTTTGTTACTGCTGTGTTTTCGTCGCCCCTGGACCCCGCAATCCTAGGCGGGGCGCCGCGGAATCGTCTTGCGCAGATCATCCGGCGTGATCGAACCGACGATATTGACCCCACTACCCGGCAGCGGCTGGCGCAGGATATTGCCCTTGATCTTGCCGATCACATGCATTTCGCAGGGCTTGCAGTCGAACTTCAGCGTCAGCACTTCGTTGTCGTGCACCAGCTGCATCGGCTTGGCATTGCTGCGCACGCCGAGCACGCCCTTGGCCTGCTTGGGGCAAAGGTTGAAGGAGAAGCGCAGGCAGTGCTTGGTAATCATCACCGGCACTTCGCCAAGCTCCTCATGGGCCTCGAAGGCCGCATCGATCAGCTCCACCCCGAAGCGTTGGTAGAAGGCCCGCGCCTTGTGGTTGTAGACATTGGCCAGAAAGCTCAGGTGCGAATCGGGGTAGACCGGCGGCGGCTCGCTGACTGCCTTGCGACTGCCACGGGGGTGGGCCGTCAGGCGTGCCGCGTCGAGCTGATCGATAACCGCACGGCGCAGCACCTTGAGCCGTGACAGCGGCACAAAGGGAATCTCGTCCAACGCCAGCTCGATATTTTCGCAGTGATACAGGGTGTTGCCCAACTGGTTCAGCAGGTCGGCGATCTGGCTGCGCGCACGCTCTGCGTTCTGCGCCGCCTCGAAGGGGCCCTCCAGACTCTGGCTGACGCTGATGCCCTCCTCACTGTGCGCACCGAGCTGCAGGGCGCTGGCGTCTCCGCTCAGGGCCCAATGCAGCCCGACCCGGCGCTCGGCAGAAGTCTTCTGCAGGGCTTGCTGCCAATTGTGATCGAGGTTGCGGCTAAGCGTCTGGCCAGGCCGCGCGCGGCGCAGCGCCTCAGGCATCTCGTTGGGTTCGATGCGGTAGTGCCAGCGCGGCTGGCCGTCCTCGTCCTGATGCTCGCTGAGCAATTCGGCGACATTGGCGCGAAAGCCAACCACCTCGCGCTTGACCAGCACATTCAGTCCGTCGCCGTTGCTCAGCGGCTCCTGGCTGGTCACCAGCAGATCGTTCTTGCGCACCTGCTGCAGCTCGCCCACCGGCAGCCCGGTGAAGGTCGGCGTGTCGAAGGCGCCGATGTCCAGCTTGCGGGCATTGACGAAGTAGTCGGTGCTGCCGCGGTGGAAGGTCTTGTCCGGATCGGGCACGAAGAAATGCTCGCTGCGTCCGCTGGAGGCCCGAGCCAGATGCGGGCGTTCGGACAGCACCGCATCGAGCTGCTGGCGATACCAGGCGGTAATGTTCTTCACATAGCCCACATCCTTGTAGCGCCCCTCGATCTTGAACGAGCGGATGCCCGCGTCGACCAGCGCCGCCAGGTTGGCCGTCTGGTTGTTGTCCTTCATCGATAGCAGATGCTTTTCATAGGCGATCACCCCGCCGTGCTCGTCGGTCAGGGTGTAGGGCAGGCGGCAGGCCTGGGAGCAATCACCGCGGTTGGCGCTGCGCCCGGTCTGCGCATGGGAAATGTTGCACTGACCGGAAAAGGCCACGCAGAGCGCCCCATGAATGAAAAATTCCAGCGGCGTAGCCACCGCCTCATGGATCGCGCGGATCTGCTGCAGATTCAGTTCACGGGCCAGCACTAGCTGGGAGAACCCCGCCTGACCCAGAAACTTCGCCTTCTCCAGCGTACGGATATCGCACTGGGTGCTGGCGTGAATCTCGATCGGCGGAATGTCCAGTTCCATCACGCCCATGTCCTGCACGATCAGTGCATCGACGCCAGCGTCGTATAGCTGGTGAATCAACTGGCGCGCCGGCTCCAGCTCGTCGTCATGCAAGATGGTGTTCAGGGTGACGAAGACCCGCGCATGGTAGCGATGGGCGAAGGGCACCAATGCCGCGATGTCCGCCACACTGTTGGCCGCATTGTGCCGCGCGCCGAAACCAGGCCCGCCGATGTACACCGCATCGGCCCCATGCAGAATGGCCTCGCGGGCGATGTCGGCGTCACGCGCCGGACTGAGAAGTTCGATGTGGTGGGCAGGCAGGGACATGGCGGCAACCGTGACAGGCAAAGGACGAATTGTAACGGCGCGGGGCGTTGGCTGCATCACGTTGCTGGGGAGGATCGACAGGACAGCAATAAGCTCGAAGCCAAGCCGTACAACTTTGGGTCAGGATTAAGTGGGCTTTCCGCAACAACTTCGCCACACAACGCCGCACTTGCAACTTAAAAGGCCTTATTGTACAACTCTTGTACACATATTCCACAGGCTTCGTCATGCATTCCCTTCTTCGCTGTTTCCGATCCACGGTCGCACTACCAGCGTTCTTTCTGGCGATTCTTGGCGTGGGGAACGTACACGCCGACTGGCAAACCCATCTTCCCGAGGCGCAGGTTCTCGGCGAGGGCAAGCTGACCTGGCTCGGCATGCACATCTATTCCGCACGACTCTGGGGAGGGGAGCCCGCGCAACTGTTCGCGCAGCCCTTCGCCCTGGAGCTGACCTATCGGCGAGAGATCAGCCGTGAGCGGCTGGTCAAGACTAGTCTCGACGAGATACGCCGGTTGCAAGGGCGCAGCATTCCCGATGATCGCTTGCAGCGCTGGGCGACGGAGATGTACCAGGCGTTCGACGATGTGAGTCCTGGGGAGCAGATCATCGGCGTTCACCTTCCCGGCGCGGGTACCCAGTTCTACATCAACGGTCAGCCGAGTCACCGCGTCGCCGATGCCGAATTCTCGGAAGCGTTCTTCGCCATCTGGCTGGACCCAAAAACCCGCAGTCCGGCCCTTCGCCAGGCGCTGCTCGGACTTGAACGATGAGGTGACCAATGAAATCACTGCTGTTGGTACTCGGCATGACGCTGATATTGGCCGGCTGCGCAAGCGTCGGTATCGAAGACTACGCCAACGAGGAGCCCGAGCTGGATCTGCTGGAGTACTTCTCCGGCCCGGTCGAGGCCTGGGGCATGTTTCAGAACCGTTCCGGCAAGGTCGTCACTCGCTTTCACGTGCAGATCGAGAGCCGCCGCGAAGGCGACCA
>JAUVYN010000094.1 GCA_030603065.1 Pseudomonas sp. | reverse complement strand
GTATTGACCCTGGCCTGGTTCGAGCGTCTCGGGTTGCCGCGCCTCTCATGACCTCAATCTCTCGAACCGCCCGGTGCGGACCCGCATGCCGGGTGGTGTGGCAGGGGCGTAGACCGAAAGGTCTGCCCCCTATGCCGATTTCTGCTGAGTAGTCCATACCCTGCGCTTGAGCGCGCTTCTGGGGGTAGAGCTGACGACTCGCTCAACTTGATTGGTTTAGGCCGATTCATTTAGCTAGTGGGCGTTTGCACCAACGCGCGCGTTGCTGCTGGCGTCGCCCGCTCTCCCACGGCGTACCCCTGCAGCCATTACGAATCAAGCGAATCAGGCGGATATGCCCCGCTTTCGTGCACCTCATCTGCAGCGTGCTCATGTTCAATGCACAAACCTCCGAGATACAGCCATTCAGGCGTATTTTTGTTGGCACACTTTCTGCTTTGCGCCTTGTACACAAGATTGGATGCAAGTTAAGCAAAGGGCCCAAAGATGTCACAACTGGATCGTCGTACATTTCTCAAACTCGCCGGCCTCGTCGGCGTCACCGCAGCAATGCCGTTCAATATCGCGCGGGCTGCAGACAAGCCGCTTGTAGTTGGCTTCATCTATGTCGGTCCCCGCGACGACTTCGGATACAACCAAGCCCACGCAGAGGCTGCCCGAATCATTAGAGCCATGCCCAACGTGACGGTGATCGAAGAAGAAAACGTTCCGGAGACTTCAGCCGTTCAGCAAGCGATGGAGGCAATGATCCGGCAGGATGGGGCAGAACTGATTTTCGCTACGTCTTTTGGGTACTTCGACCCTCATGTATTGCGGGTCGCCCAACGTTACCCGAAGGTACGCTTTGCTCACTGTGGGGGGCTCTGGGATGCCAGCAAGCACCCAGAAAACGTGGGCAGTTTTTTCGGGTATATCGATGAAGGCCAGTATCTGAATGGAGTTGTTGCAGGGCACATGAGTAAATCCAAACGTCTCGGATTCATTGCCGCCAAGCCGGTCCCGCAGGTGCTACGCAACATCAACGCTTTCACGCTCGGTGCTCGCTCGGTCGACCCGGAAATTACCACTACCGTCATTTTCACGGGCGATTGGTCGCTACCCGTGAGAGAGGCTGAAGCTGCCAACGGTCTGATCGATCAGGGTTGCGATGTACTGACCTGTCACGTCGACGGCCCCAAGGTGATCGTCGAAACAGCGGAGCGCCGTGGTGCGATGAGCTGTGGTTATCATGCGAGCCAGGCGGCTCTTGCGCCGAAAGGTTATCTCACTGGCGCGGAATGGAATTGGGAAACTCCCTATCGGGCGCATGTCGAGGCGGCTCAACGGGGTCGGGCAATGGATAATTTTCTGCGTGGTGGGCTCGCGACTGGTTTCGTCAAGACATCGGACTACGGAAGTAGCGTAACGGCTGCAGCGCGAGAACAGGCTGACCAAATCAAGGCTGCCATGATTGCCGGCACCTTTACCCTCTTCAATGGGCCTCTCAAGGATAACAAGGGCAACGTGGTGCTCGCCGAAGGTGAGTCACTAGGACAAACAGACGTTGTGCTCGAGCAGATGAATTATCTGGTCGAAGGCGTGCGCGGCGATATCTGATCGATGAATGCTTATTACCTTGCGGGCAGGGCGGCCAGGTTTGCCCTGCCTGCTTTGCCGACGCTGTTATCGGTTGTGACGTCGTTTGTCCTGTTCGTGCTGTTCCTGGCGTTTCAGGGTAAGCCCGCGCTTGAGGCTTGTCGGCTGGTATTCGAAGGCGCATTCGGCTCATCGTTTGCTTGGGAAAGCACGCTGCAGCGTGCCGCTCCGCTAATGCTGACAGCTCTGTGTGTTGCACTGCCGGCACGTGCTGGCCTGATTATCATTGGTGGCGAAGGTGCGCTGGTTCTTGGAGGGCTGGCGGCGGCGACAGTGCCGCTATGGCTCACAGGTTTAACGCCACCCGTGACGCTGATTGCGATGGGGCTGGTCTCAATGTCGGTTGGCGGCTTATGGGTCGGGCTTAACGGCTGGCTTCGGCAGAAACGTGGTCTCAACGAGACAATTGGCAGTCTTTTGCTTTCTTATATCGCCATCGCTTTGTTCAATCATCTTGTGGAAGGGCCGCTTCGGGATCCTGCCAGCCTCAATAAGCCCTCCACGGTGGGCCTGGACTACTCATTGATGATTGGCCTAATCAGCGAAGACTACTTCCGAGTCCATTGGGGGCTGGTCGCCGGGATCATCGTATGTATGTTGGCTTATGTGTTGATCCGACACAGTGTGACGGGGTTTGCTCTGGATGTGGTGGGGGGCAATATCCGCACTGCGCGCATGCTGGGTCTGCCGGTGGACAGGCTGATTATCTTCACATGTGTGATGGGAGGTGCTGCGGCGGGTCTGGCCGGCATGTTCGAGGTCAGCGCCGTGCAAGGAAGTGCGAACGCATCGTTGATTGCTGGATACGGTATTGGCGGTATTCTGGTCTCCTTTGCGGCTCGCCATAATCCGCTCGCTATAATCCTGTGCGCCACTCTAGTTGGCGGTATTGAGGCAAGCGGAAGCTTGCTTCAGCGTCGTCTGGACCTCCCCGACGCGACGACGCTCATACTGCAGGGCATATTGTTCACCAACCTCCTAGCCTGGGAGTCCCTGATGGGACGAATCACCCAATGGCGCATGACGCTTGAACACCAAACGATCGAGTCTAAAGGTGCCGAGGTGCAGCATGGGTGACCTCGATTTAGTGACCTTTCTACTGGCGTTGCTTGCCGGTGCGGTGAGGGTGGGTACCCCATTCATTTTCGTGAGCCTGGGTGAATGTCTTACCGAAAAAGGCGGTCGCATCAACCTTGGTCTGGAAGGAATTCTTGTAGCCGGAGCGATGACTGGATACGCCGTGGCCTATCTCTCCGGCTCACCGTGGACCGGGGTAGTTGCCGCGGGAGGAACCGGACTGCTGTTGGGATTGTTGCATGGGATAGTGTGCTCGCTTCCCCGGGTCAACGACATCGCTTTTGGCATCGCATTGATGCTGCTTGGCACCGGTCTAGCCTTTTTCCTAGGTAAGGCATTCATTCAGCCACAAGCACCGATTCTTCCTTCCATCGCGCTCGGAGAATGGAGTGAAGATGCGCGGGTGCGCTCGGCGCTTAACATAAATGTCCTGTTTTTTATTGGCGTTGCCCTGGCAGTGTCCTTGCACTGGGGGTTGCGCAGTACGCGTTGGGGACTTGTTTTGCGTCTGGTGGGTGATCACTCCGAATCAGCCCAGGCGCTTGGCTATCGACCCTTGCGCGTGCGGGTAATGGCCACGGCGGTTGGTGGGTTTCTGGCAGGAGTTGGCGGGTCCTACCTTTCTCTTTACTACCCTGGAAGCTGGAATGAAGGACTCTCCAGCGGACAGGGCCTGATGGCCGTCGCATTGGTGATCTTTGCCAGATGGCAACCGCTGAACTGTCTTTGGGCGTCGTTATTATTCGGGGCCACAGGTGCCATTGGTCCAGCTTTGCAATCGGTAGGAATTACGTCCGGCTACTACCTGTACAGTGCGGCACCTTACATTCTGACGATGGCGGTGATGCTCGCCACCTGTCGTCCCAACCGAACACTGACTGGAGCTCCCGGCGAGCTCAGTCTCAATCGATAGAGGTAATGACCATGGCAAGTGGACTTGGTGGGCTGAACAAATCACCAAATGGCGTGGTGATCGGGTTGGCACAGCTTACGCTGCCCGATCCGCACACCCGCGAAGAGCTCTGGGCTCAGACGCAGAAGGTGGTGGCAATGATTGGCAAGGCGCGGCGCAGCATGCCTGGCATGGATCTGATCGTATTTCCGGAGTACTCGCTGCACGGGCTGTCGATGGATACCTCGCCGGACATCATGTGTACCCTGGATGGTCCTGAAGTCGCGGCGCTGAAGCAGGCCTGCATCGATCACAGCATCTGGGGCTGCTTCTCGATCATGGAAGCCAATCCGCAAGGCAATCCCTACAACAGCGGCATTATCGTCGACGATGCGGGAGAGGTTCGCCTGTACTACCGTAAGCTGCACCCCTGGGTGCCGGTCGAACCCTGGGAGCCGGGCAACCTTGGCATCCCTGTCTGCGATGGCCCACGCGGCAGCAAGCTAGCCCTGATAATCTGCCACGACGGCATGTTCCCGGAAATGGCCCGCGAGTGTGCCTACAAGGGTGCGGAAATCATGATCCGCACCGCCGGATACACTGCACCGATCCGTCATTCATGGAAGATCACCAATCAAGTCAATTCCTTTACCAACCTGATGCAGACCGCCAGCGTGTGCATGTGCGGCTCCGATGGTACCTTCGATTCGATGGGCGAAGCCATGTTCGTCGACTTCGACGGCACCCCGATCGCCGAGGGCGGCGGGCGCGCCGATGAAATCGTCTCCTGCGAGCTGCGCCCTGATCTTGTGCGCGAAGCCCGCAAGCACTGGGGGGTGGAGAACAACATCTATCAGTTCGGCCACCGTGGCTATGTGGCGGTGAAGGGTGGTGCGCAGGATTGCCCCTATACCTATATGCAGGACCTGATCAACGGGCAGTACCGCCTTCCCTGGGAGGATGATGTCGTACACACCGACGGCAGCAGCTGCGGTTTTGCCGCACCCGAGCGACTCTACAGCCCGGATAGCCAGGAGTAAGCCCATGAATGAGCGTTTTCTTGATTCCGAACCCTATCCTTGGCCGTACAACGGAAAATTGCATCCGGCAAATACTGCGCTGATCATTATCGACATGCAGACCGACTTCTGCGGCAAGGGCGGCTACGTTGATACCATGGGTTACGATCTCGCGGCCGTGCGTGCGCCCATCGAGCCTATCAACCGCGTACTGCACGTCATGCGTGAGCAGGGCTTTCATATCATCCACACCCGCGAAGGGCACCGTCCGGACTTGTCCGATCTGCCGGCGAACAAGCGCTGGCGGTCCCAACGCATTGGCGCCGGCATCGGCGATGCCGGTCCCTGCGGGCGAATTCTGGTGCGGGGCGAGCCAGGCTGGGAGTTGATTCCGGAGCTGCAACCGCTGGCGGGTGAAGTGATCATTGACAAGCCGGGCAAGGGCTCGTTCTGCGCCACCGACCTGGAGCTGATCCTGCGTACCCGGGGCATCGAGAACCTGATCCTGTGTGGCATCACCACCGATGTCTGCGTGCATACCACCATGCGTGAGGCCAACGATCGCGGCTTCGAGTGCCTGTTGCTGGAAGACTGCTGTGGTGCAACCGATCAAGGTAATCACCTGG
This sequence comes from Pseudomonas sp., assembly GCA_030603065.1. GTDB lineage: Bacteria > Pseudomonadota > Gammaproteobacteria > Pseudomonadales > Pseudomonadaceae > Halopseudomonas. The sequence goes on along the minus strand of JAUVYN010000094.1, from coordinate 7,130 downwards.
CTGCGCTGCACATGATTAAGATGCAGGGTGGGGTATTTGGTGCTGTGTCCGACTCGGCGTCGCTCGTCGAGCTGCTGAGCGAGCAATGACAATGCGTGCGATCAGCCTGGAAATCATCGGCGCGAGCAAATCCTTCGGCAGCTTTCAGGCGTTGGCAGAAGTATCACTGACCGTGCGTGCCGGTACGGTCCATGCGTTGCTGGGCGAGAACGGTGCGGGCAAAAGTACGCTAGTCAAAGGGATCGTTGGCTACGGTCCGCTGGATGACGGCGAGTTACTGGTCAACAACCGGCAGCAGCAAATCCGCACCCCGCGGGAATCTCATGCGCTGGGAATCGGCATGGTGTATCAGCACTTCACCGTCGCGCCAGGGCTGAGCGTGGCGGAGAACCTGGTCCTGTCACGCGATGACCTGAACTGGCGCATCGACTGGCCGCTGGAACGTGAGCGTCTCAACCAGTTCATGCAGCGGATGCCGTTTCGACTGGATATCGAACGGCCGGTCAGTTCGCTGGCTGCGGGCGAGAAGCAGAAGCTGGAAATTCTCAAGCAGCTTTATCTGGATCGCCACCTGATCATCCTCGACGAACCAACCTCGGTACTGACGCCACAGGAGGCCGAGGAAGTGCTGAGTATGATGCGTGATATGGCGCACAAGGGCGATATCTCGGTCCTGATGATCACCCATAAGTTCGGTGAAGTGTCACGCTTCGCCGACGATGTCAGCGTTCTCCGCAAGGGCCGACTGGTCGGCAGCACTCAGGTCAGCGCCACTTCCCAGGAGGAGCTTGCCACTTGGATGATGGGCGCCTCGGAATCGGCAGCCGAACCGGTCGGCCAGCAGCCGGTCGACCAGTCGGCTGCTCCAAGACTGGAGATCCTCGAACTCAGCGTCGCCAACGACAAGGGCACACTGGCGGTCAGCAATCTGTCGCTGAGTGTACGACCCGGCGAGATCGTCGGTATCGCCGGCATCTCCGGCAACGGCCAGCGCGAGCTGACCGAGGCGCTGCTCGGACAACGGCATTCGGCCAGTGGCGAGATTCGCATCAATGGCACCCGTTACAAGGCCAGCCGCGGTGAAATGCAGCGAGAGAAGGTCTTCAGCCTGCCGGAAGAACCTCTACGCAATGCCTGCATCGCTGGGATGAGTGTGGCGGACAATCTGGCGTTGCGAAATTTTGACCAGCCGCCGCTGTGCCGTCAGGGCTGGCTAATCAACCGACGCGAGATCCAGGCCCAGGCTGCAGCGTTGATCGAGCAGTTCAATGTGCGCCCGGCAGATCCGCTGCGGCCGATCGGCACGTTGTCCGGCGGTAACGTGCAGCGCGCGGTACTGGCCCGCGAGCTGATCCAGGACGTGCGGACATTGATTGTGTCCAACCCGGTATTTGGCCTAGATTTCGCCTCGGTGGCGATCATCCATCAACGACTGCGTGACGCCCGCGCCCAGGGTGCCGCCGTGCTCCTGCTGAGCGAGGATCTGGATGAGCTGTTGGAAATGTCTGACCGCATCCTGGTGATTCACGAGGGCGAAATCAATTTTGAGGTGGCCGCCGAAAAGGCTGATCGAGCTACGCTGGGCCACTATATGGCGGGCGGCGTTCAGCACGGCGGTCAGCCGTCGGCAGGTGTGGTATGAGAGTCGTTCCGGCCCAGCCTGCCGCTTTCAGCTTCGAGCCGGCGCGGACGGCCCTGGTAATTATCGACATGCAGCGGGACTTTCTTGAACCAGGTGGCTTCGGTGCAGCCCTAGGTAACGACGTCAGTCTGCTGCAGGCCATCGTTCCCGCAGTGGAGTTGCTGCTGGCGCTCGCCCGTGAGCACGACATGCTGGTGATTCATACCCGCGAATCGCACCTGGCGGATCTGTCGGACTGTCCAGCTGCCAAGCACGAGGTGGGTACAGCCGGATTGCGCATCGGTGACCCTGGGCCGATGGGGCGTATCCTGGTGCGCGGTGAGCCGGGCAATCAGATCATCCCGTCACTGTCGCCGATTGCCGGCGAATGGGTGATAGACAAACCGGGCAAGGGAATGTTCTACGCGACTGGCCTCGGGGACAGGCTGATCGCGCAGGGCATCGAGTATCTGATTTTCGCCGGCGTGACCACCGAAGTCTGTGTGCAGACCAGCATGCGCGAAGCCAATGACCGAGGCTACCGTTGTCTGCTGATAGAAGAGGCGACCGAGAGTTATTTTCCTGCCTTCAAACAGGCGACACTGGAGATGATCATCGCCCAGGGCGGGATCGTCGGACACACTGCTACCCTGGCGGCGATGGTTGCTGCCCTGAGCGAGGAACAAGCGTGAGCAAGGAACCCCAGATCAATCTGCCCCATGTGGTCGAGGCCGTACGCTTGGCGTTTGAAGACTACGAGCGCGCACTGCTGGCCAACGAGCTGGAGGTGCTGGACGACTACTTTTGGAACACAGATCATACCGTGCGTTACGGCGTTGCCGAGAATCTCTATGGCGCCCGGGATATCGCAGCTTACCGTCGCGTCTGCACTCCGGTGGGTCCGGGACGGCAACTGCGGAACACGGTGATTTCCACTTTTGATGAAAACTATGCCACTGTCAGCACGGAATTCGGTGACGGTGAAACCCATCGTACTGGTCGGCAAATGCAAACCTGGGTTCGCTTTCCCGATGGTTGGAAAGTGGTTTCCGCGCATGTGAGCATCGACCTCAGTACGCTTTGACCGATCGGTGATGCCATCAGAACATCTCAGACCAATGCTCTGGCAGAGCAACTTTATCAGCGGTTGAAGCAGGAGATCTTCGATTACCAACTGCTCCCCCATGACCGCTTCACCGAGACCGAGCTGGCAGCTCGTTACGAAGTATCACGTACTCCGGTTCGGGATGCGCTCTATCGTTTGGCACGTGAGGGTTACCTGGAGGTGGGCTTTCGTCGCGGTTGGACGGTGAGGCCACTGGACTTCGATCAGATTGATGAGCTTTACGACCTGCGTGTGGTCTTGGAGCTTGTCGCTATCGAACGTCTATGCGCCTTGCCGGATCTAGCAGGCGCGCTGGCCGAACTCAACCGCGTCTGGGTGGTGCCTACGGCAGAGCGGCAACACTGCATGAAGGAGGTCGCGGAACTGGATGAGGCGTTTCACTCTGAGTTGGTAGCTGCGGCCGGCAATCGCGAGATGATGCGGGTGCACGCCGAGGTCTGCGAGCGGATCCGCATTGTTCGTCGTCTGGACTTCTTCAAAAGCGCACGGATCGAGGAAACGTATAACGAACATGCTCGTATTCTGACTACCCTTGCTGGTCGCAGGCGTGATGAGGCGCAGAGGATGCTGCGCTCGCACATTGAACAGAGTAAGATCGAAGTCCGAAAGATCAGTCTGTCGATGCTTGCGGAGGCTCGCAGGGGCCCTCGACAGACCTGATAGGTTTTTCCGTCATTCGCTAGGTTCGGACGATTATTGCCAGTGGGCCCCCTCCATTTGGTCCCTGGTGCTCAGCCCCGCCGGAAACGAACAGTCTCGTATCGCCCAGTTGTCCGGCCAGCACGCCGCCGACCAATGCGCGCGCGTGTCGTGATCCGTTGATATCGCTGTCATCGCTCATCACGTGTCGATTACCCCGAATGCTGCCGCAAGCGGATGGTTCTGCCTTGACCAAGAGCCCGGCAAGGCTATGGGGCGTCAGCTCAATTTGGGTGCCCTGGGGGATGCTCCCCAACGCGCGCGCTATGGCCCCAACGTCCAGCGCATCCTCCATCACTGCGTGGCCGATGCGAAACTCGGGGTCCCATCCTGAGGCGTTTCCCAGTACCAGTACCTCGTTACGCAGCAGTTCGATGCCGGCTGAGGTGCTGGCACGGGTCGAGTAAAGCGACCAGTCTTTGCAGATATGCGCATCGCTAACATCAGCTTCGGCCAGGTCTCCAAGCGCCGTGGCCACGCCCAAAGCCGAAGCGCCACGGGAATAGCCCATTGATTCGTAGGTGTCATGGCAGGCCACGCTCTGGCCACGCGAGGCGGCTTCGTTGATTCGTGCCGCGGTCAGGAGAGGACATTTGATTTGCACGAAATGCACATCCTCGACGCGCTGGATGCCAGCTGCGTCCATTGCCTGCAGCACGGCGTCGCGGGTCAGCTCCACCTGGGTAGTACGGCCGATTTCTTCCGGGAGGAAGTCACGGGTAAAAGCCACGCCAGCCGCAAGGCCAGGCAGGTTCGACGGGGCAGTGCAGGGGGTGTTGTCGACTTCGAACACCAGCCAGTGCGGACTCAGGCCACCTTCGGTGCCACCGGACATGACAAACGCAATGCGCTCGTCGACCTGAGCCTCACTCAAAGCAAGCGCTTCGACGAAGAATCGCCTCAGGGTTCTGGTGGCAAACGCTCGGGTGAAATCGTTCACGCAGCCGTTCCCCTCTGTCTTCCCAAGCACCGCGACGACCCGAGAGGGGTCGATCTCGCCGGACTCGATTGCCTGGGCCAGGGCTGAAAGGTCATCGGGGGCGGCCGCAGTCAGCCGCGTTACACGTGTTTTCATGGTCTCGTTACCTGATCGGAAAGAGTGGGTGGTGCCTCAGGCCAGCTCGAACAAAACGTCCTGAGCACCTTCCCAAAGCGTCTTGAGTCCAAGCGCACGCAGGTTTTCACGGCCTTGGGTGATGGTAAGAAAGTGATTGCCGGCCAATTGCCCGAGCTTGCTGGAGAAGTTGCAGGGTCCGTACGCCATGATGATTTCTGTCTCGCTGTAGCCGCCGGGGTAGAACAGAATGTCTCCGACCGAGGGGTGGCTGGTATGATTCTCGAAACCTACCGGTTTTCCGCCCTCGTTCAGTTGGTAGTCTCCCAGTGGTACCCAACAGCCCTCACCGCTCCAGCGCACATGGATGAACTTCTGCCGATAGGGTAGTAGCTTGAGAAAGGCGCCAAGGGTGTTCGGTGCATCGGGGTGGGCTTCGGCGAGAAAGGTGAAGCTGCCGCTGGTGATTTTGATAGTGGTCATATTTTTCCCTATCTTCTGGGCGGTTCGGTGTTCAGGAACCTGGCTGGTCTATCCATTTGGTCACGGTGGGAGCACGCCATTCGCTTAGTTGGTCGAGCAACCGGGAGGAGTCGGATTCGATAATGATCATCTCGGCGTGCTCCACCCTCATAAACCCTTCCTGCCGGGCATGGCCGAGCAGAGCGCGCAGGGGTTCGAAGAACTGTCTTACGTTGAGGCAGGCAAAGGCCTTGCTGTGGTCACCCAGTTGAGTCAGGGTGGCAACTTCAAACAGTTCTTCCAAGGTGCCAAGCCCACCGGGCAAGGCGATAAAGGCATCGGCCAGGTCGCCCATGCGCGCCTTGCGCATGCGCATGTCGTCGGCGATCTCATGGCCGCTGAGGCCGGGGTGTAGATGGCCGCGGTCGTACAACCGCTGATTGATCACACCGATCACTTCACCGCCCTGGGCCAGGGCAGCGTCGGCAACCACCCCCATCAGACCCTTGGTGGTACCACCGTAAACCAGCGTGATGCCACGCCGCGCTATTTCACGGCCCAGCGCCTCGGCCTGATCGGCGTATTCTTGGGAAACACCGAAGTTGGAGCCAGAAAAAACTGCAACACTGCGCAGTGATGTGGTTGATGTCTGCATGGTATTTCCTGTGTTCTAGCGTTGAGTCCAACTGGTGAAATGGCTTTCTATCAGCGCAGAGATCGAGTAGAGCGCGACCCCCATGGCAGCCAGGATGAACAACCCGGCAAAGACCAGCGGTACGTCGAAGTTACCGCTGGCAATCATCATCACGTTACCGATGCCCTTGTTCGATGCGATGGTTTCCGCCAGCACTGTGCCGATGAAAGCTGAGGTCAGCGCAATCTTCAGCGAGGCGAACAGGTAAGGCATGGTGCGCGGCAGCCCGACGTTCCAGAGAATGTCGCGTTTCTTCGCCCCTAGTACCCGCAGTACGTCCTCAAGCTCTGGTTCGGTGGTAGCCAGACCGGTGGCAACATTGACCACGACAGGAAAGATGCCGATAACCATCGAGGTTAAGATCGCCGGGATGGTGCCCGAGCCGAACCAGACTACGAAGATCGGTACCACGGCGACCTTGGGGATGCTGGAGAAACCCACAAGCAGCGGATAGGCGATGTCGTAGGCGACCCGCGATGAGCCGATGATCACTCCGATGATCAGCCCGATGACCACCCCGAGAAAGAAGCCGAGCAACGTTGTCATGAGCGTCTGCTGGGCATGCGGCCAGAGGACCGGCATCTTTTCGATCAGCACCTCAGCGATCTGGCTCGGTACCGGCAACACCAGTTCAGAGACGCCGAGCACGCGGCAGATGACTTCCCACGCCAAAAAGAAGAACACCATGGCGAAAAATGACAGCATGTTGCGGCGCAGGCGAGACAGTTCCCTGGTCATAGCGAAGTCTCCTTGGGACGAGGCGCCTGTGTTGATACAGCGCGGGTGGCCGTCGATTTTTCGGCATCGGAGCGGGCATGCGCAATGCTCATGCGCAGACTCTGAACCAGCGCGAGGAAGTCAGGCTCGTAACTGGATTCCAAGGTTCTCGGACGAGAGAAACGCACCCTTTCGTCCTGGATGATTCGTCCTGGGCGAGCACTCATCACGCAGATTCGACTGGCCAGATAGGCTGATTCACGGAGGTCGTGGGTCACCAGAAGTACGGTCGGGCGCTTCGCCAGCCAGAGGGCCTGCATCGTGTCCCAGAGCTCCTCGCGGGTAAACTGATCGAGGGCCCCGAAGGGTTCGTCAAGCAACAAAATGTCAGGCTCATGTACCAGAGCGCGGCACAAGGACGCGCGTTGAAGCATGCCGCCTGATAGCTCCCAGGGGCGCTTGCTCCCAAAGCCGGCGAGTCCCACCTGTTCCAGTAAAGCTTCGGCTCGTTCGCGAAATTCGCCGTTTTTCTTGCGCCGGTAGTGCTGACGGAAGGGCTCGACGATCTTCAACGGGATCATCACGTTGTCCAAAATACTTAGCCAAGGCAGCATGGTCGGATTCTGGAACGCTAGTCCCAGACGCTTGGCGTGGGCGCCGCTTGCCCCCCACGAACGACCCCCCACGATGGGGGCGCCCAACGGCGGGTATAATAGTCCGGCGACCACCATGTAGCTTGTGGATTTTCCACCACCAC
>JAUVYN010000090.1 GCA_030603065.1 Pseudomonas sp. | reverse complement strand
GGCGAGGATCAGGCGATTCTCGTCAATGTCGCGGATCGCATCCGAGCGTACCATTGCGTTACGCCACTGCACCGACAGATTGCGCAGTGCACCGGTCTGAATGGTGTAAGTGATGTCGATGTCGCGCTCCCATTCCTTGCCGGTACCGCTCCAGGCGGGATTGACTGCCGCCATGTCGATGTTGCTACCGCGCACATACCGAGTGAAGGCACGCAGTCCAGGTACGCCCAATGTAGCGACATCGCTGTCATACCTTGCCTGCCAGGACTTTTCATCAGGTCGGGCAAAATCCAGGATCTGCACGTAGTTGGCGATGTAAGGATTGTTCTGGGTCAGATAGGGGAATGCGGTGTCTCCGTCGCTGTGCTGCCAACCCAGGCGGAAGGTATGTGCTCCGGTTGCAGCAGAGAGCATCAGCGACTTCATCTTGTGGTCGATGTTCAGCGGCTGGCTGCCGTCGTCGCGGGTATCGAACCAGGCCAGGTTCGCGCCCAGTCGCCAGTCACCTACCGGCTGGCTGTGAATCAGATTGACGAGCGTCTGGCCGTAGACGTCCTCGAGCTCGCCGCGCCACAGTCCAAACGTTGTGTTGTTGGCGTTGAACTTGTAAGCGCCGCCCAGGTAGTTGAAGCGGTCAGAGCTACCACCTACCGTCGCGCCGATGTCTTCGCGGTTGGAGCTATTGAAGTAATTGACCTCGCGCAGCTGGCCAGCCTGCAAGTTGAGGTTCTCGATTTCGTTCACCGCCAAAGCGCCACCGGTGTAGGTTTGCGGGAGCAGGCGGATGTCGCTGGCTTGGGCGATCGGTATGGTGGGAATCAACCCGCCCAAGCGGAGTTCGCTTTGAGAGAGCTTGAGCTTTGCAGTTGGAAGAAAGAAGCCGTAGCCACTGCGGCCCTCGGAGCCTGGGCGGCCTGCAGTGGGCGCGCGGTTAGCAAGCAGCCCTGTGCCAGCTCTTTCATCTGCCGAGTCGAGCTTCAGACCGTAGGCGGCCAGCACATCTATACCGAATCCCTGTGTGCCGTGGGTATAGCCAGTCTGGCCTCGAAACAGGAAACCTTGTGCCCATTCTTCTGCTTTCGACGGGGTGCCTGCGGCACCCGGGTCACGGAAGTCGCGGTTGAAATAGAAGTTGCGCAGCTGTAGTGAGGCGGTTGCATCGTCGGTGATGCTCGAGGCAGAAGCGACCGGCACGAGGGATATGGACAGGGCCACGGCGGCGGCCAGTGCACTGAGTTGGACATGCTTCATTATTGTTCTCCTGTTGTCATGTGCGCGCGGAAGCCACCCGCTGCGCGATGACAATAAAGCATGAGCTTTTCAGCCTTACCCTAAGACGTTGGTCGAACATGCTCCGCCGAGCGACTCAGACGAAAAGAAGCTCCAATCGGAAAGCTGCGTTCTTGAGCGCTTGCGAACCCCGAACGCGGCCTGGGGGTATCTCGGCCTACTACCAATGGAGGGGGTGCAGGCCGCAACCTTTGTCACATTCCGTTGGCAAACGCTGGATTGGTCATGTCTATCGTCGCCCTTACTGGCCCAAGGGCGTCGGCATAGCGAAGCAGCACCTCAAGGGCGTAATCCATGCGCTCGCGCAGTCGGCGGTCATCTTCGGAGACAGGTTCCGGCATGTTCAGTACCTGCTCGACATGGCGGACCACCAGTTGTTCGGGGATATAGCAGAGCCGGCAGTTCTTGAAGCTGTAGGCGCGCAGTTCGGTAATGGGTGTCGCACCCCCCACTCCGGCCGAGACGCCGACAAGCAGGGCGGGTTTGTGGGCAAGTTGCACCTTGCTGGCATACAGAAAGAAGTTGCTCACTGCAGGACAGGCCATGCCGTTCCACTCTGGGGCGAGGATCACCAGCGCATCGGCGGCGAGCAGCTGTTTCTCGAACATGCTCCATGGGCCGCCATCTCCGGTGGGCCAGAGGGGCAGGGGATAGCTGCCCAGGTCGATGACGGAGATCTCGGCTTCCTGGAGGCCGTGCCGGGCTATCAGTCTCTGACGCATGAAGCGTGCGACCTTTGCGGACTGACTGTTGCTACGGCTGCTGCCGGCAATGATGGCGATGTTGCTCATGCGATTCTCCTTTGGTTGAGAGGATGACCTTTCGGTTTTGACAGTCAGGGAATGATGCTTCAGAGTACGCGGCTTTTTCGAGCAGGATATACCCATGAATGCCGTAGTCGCCGCCGTTGCGGTAATGTTGATACTCAGTCTTTGCAGGGTACATGTCGTAGTGGCGCTGATCCTGGGCGCGGTGACCGGTGGCCTGCTGGGCGGGCTGGATCTGGAGGCGACGCTGAGTGCCTTCCAGGCGGGGCTTGGCAAGGGCGCCAATGTGGCCCTGAGTTATGCGTTGCTAGGTGCCTTCGCCGTCGCCATCGCCCGATCCGGTCTGGCCCATGCACTCGCCGAGCGCGCACGCGGACTGGTGGAGCGCCAGCGAGATGGCCAGGGTGTGCTCAAGCTTAGCCTGCTCGGCGTCCTGCTGGTGGTCGCCATGTCGTCGCAGAATCTGGTGCCCATTCATATTGCCTTCATTCCGCTGCTGGTTCCGCCGCTACTCTATGTCATGGGTCGGCTGCGCCTGGACCGGCGGCTGGTCGCCTGCGTTCTGACCTTTGGCCTGATCACGCCCTACATGTTCTTTCCGGTCGGCTTCGGCGGCATCTTCCTCAACGATATCCTGCTGGCGAACGTCGTGGAAAGCGGTGGCGAGATCGATGGCGTCAACGTGATGCAGGCGATGGCGTTACCGGCGCTGGGCATGCTGATCGGCCTGCTGGTCGCCATGTTCATCTCCTACCGACGTCCGCGGGACTATGCCGAGGTGGCTATCGAGGGGGGCGCCACAGGCCACAGCGTGCAGCCCAACCGCTTCGCACTGCTTGTGGCGCTGGTCGCAGTCGCGTCCGCCTTCGTGGTGCAACTGTGGCTGGATTCCATGATCATGGGTGCGCTGCTCGGCTTCGTGCTGTTCTCAGTTTCTGGGGTCGTGCGCTGGCGTGAGGCCGATGGCGTGTTCACCGAGGGCATGAAAATGATGGCCATGATCGGTTTCATCATGATCGCCGCGGCCGGATTCGCAGAAGTCATGCGAGCTACCGGTTCGATTCAGACGCTCGTCGACAGTTCGGCCGAGCTGATTGGCGGAAATCGCGCCATGGCTGCGTTGCTGATGCTGCTGGTCGGCCTGCTGATCACCATGGGGATCGGTTCCTCGTTCTCGACCATTCCGATCATTGCCGCCATTTACGTTCCGCTGGCGCTGCAGCTGGGCTTCAGCCCGCTGGCCATCGTCGCGCTGGTCGGCACTGCCGCCGCCCTGGGCGATGCAGGATCGCCGGCTTCAGACTCGACCCTCGGGCCAACCGCAGGTCTCAATGCGGACGGCCAGCACAATCATATCTGGGACACGGTGGTGCCCACCTTCCTGCATTACAACCTGCCACTGCTGGCCTTCGGCTGGCTGGCAGTCATGGTGCTCTGAACAGGGCGTATCACGGACCAGGGCGTAGACGATACAGCCCGTTGTCCAGGTCCGAAGCGAAGTAGAGGCTGCCGTCTGCTGCGATGGCTATGCCGGTCGGGATGCCGCTGGGTGGCATGCCCGGACCTGCCGGTAGCCCTATCGGTAACGAATCGGCGAGCGTTTCCCGCGCGCCTGTCTGCAGATCGATTCGAGTCAGCTTGCGGGCGGCGGTTTCGGCGACGATCAGTTTGCCATCGGCTGTCACGGCCAATCCTTCGGGCATCGCCAGGTCATCGGCTACTCGCTCGACCTGACGCTTTGCCGGGTCGACACGGCTTATGGAGCCGGCGGCCTCCGACACGTACAGGGCGCCATCGGAGCCAAGCACCATGTGCACCGGGCCACGCAGTCCGCTCGCCAGTTCCTGCTGGCTGTCCAGCTCGGAGCCGCTCAGGCGCAGTATTCGTCCACTGGCCAGCTCGCTGACCGCAACGCTGCCGTCGGGTAGCTCGACGGCGGCACTGGGCGCCTGCAGACCGTGAATCATGGCTTCGGTGGCATACCCCTCGCGGGAAATTACCTGTAGCGTTCCGGTAGCGAAGCTGGTCAGCAGCAGTCGCTGGCGGCCGAGGCTCACGGCGGATGGATATTCGATATCCGACCCATGGGCGCGACGCAGATCGCGGACGGCACCGGTCGCAGTGTCCACCACCCTGAAGGCGAAGATGTCGGTGACATACAGCCGCGCGCCGTCCTCGCTCAGAGCGATGCCCGCCGGAACGGCCAGATCACCACGGGTGAGGGTTCGCGCCGAGCCGGTTGCCGGATCCACCTGCTGGATCGAGTTGTCGGCCATGTTGGACACGAAGATCCGGTCCTGCGGGTCTATCGCCAGGTTGTCCAGAGAGGAGGCAAGGCGGGCCGCTACGCGCGTGGCACCGGACTCTGGGTCTATTGCAACCAGGGTGCCGGCGTGGGTGTCTACTGCATACAGGGTGCCGCGGGAATCGAAGTTGGCCGCCGCCGGGGTTTCGAACCCTTCCGCGACGGTGCGCAGCTCCCCGGTCTGAGGATCGATACGTACTACTCGTCCCTTGAACCACAGGGGGCCATAGAGCCAGCCATCGGGGCCGACCTCAAAGCCGTTGAAACCACCCAGATCGCGGGCGATCTGTCGGGGCGCCTGAGTGCCAGCGGGATCGATTTCCCAGAGCGCATCGCCGAGAAACACCTGGCTGGCAAACAGCTGGCCGGTCTGCTGGTTGAACGCAATGGAGTTTATTCCTGGCAGACCTTCGGCAAGCACGCGAATTGGCGCCTCGTCGTTCTCGCGCAGTAGTATTTCGCCGCTGTAAAACCCGGTCCAGGCCATTTCGCCCCGTGGACCTATGGCAATGTCGTCCGCCTGGCCCTGGTCCGGACCGATAAGAGTGGTCACCTGACCGCTGTCGATATCTACCTGGTAGATGCTTGCGCCCACCACGCTGCCGGCGAGAAGTCGCCCCTGCCGGTCGATTGCCAGGCCGTGCACACCTTTGAAGTTCGAAGGCTCAACCAGTATTTCTGGCGGGCCGTAGGCGGGTGCGGCTGAGGTGTGGCTGATGTGGCTGATCAACAGGGCGAGCAGGCTGGAGGTGAAAAGACTGCGCTTCATGGGAGGCCTTCTTGTAGTTTTCGACCCCCAGAGTGTAGCGACCCCGCCAGCCCGGCGGGGCGCGATTGGTGAATGTGATGGCGCCCCATCATTCCTCGCCCAGAAAGCCCCCCGACTGCCGCGCCCACAGCTGGGCGTACAGCCCGCCCGCGGCAATCAGCTGCTCGTGGGTGCCATCTTCGATGATGCGGCCCTGATCCATTACCACGAGCCGGTCCATGGCGGCGATGGTCGACAAGCGGTGGGCAATGGCGATCACTGTCTTGCCTTCCATCAGCGTATTGAGACTCTCCTGGATTGCCGCTTCGACCTCCGAGTCCAGCGCCGAGGTGGCCTCGTCCAGAATAAGGATAGGCGCATCCTTGAGCATCACCCTGGCAATGGCGATGCGCTGGCGTTGGCCGCCGGACAGCTTTACTCCACGCTCCCCTACGTGGGCATCGAAGCCCTGGCGGCCGCGGGCATCGCGCAGGTCCTCGATGAAGTGATCGGAGCGTGCGCTGCGTGCAGCGGCGCGCATCATGTCGTCGTCGGCGTCCGGACGCCCGTAAAGGATATTGTCGCGGACCGAGCGGTGCAGTAGAGAGGTGTCCTGGGTGACCATGCCGATGTGCTCGCGCAGGGAATCCTGGGTGACCTGACTGATGTCCTGGCCATCGATCAGAATGCGGCCGCCTTCCACGTCATAAAAGCGCAGCAGCAGGTTGACCAGGGTGGACTTGCCGGCCCCCGAGCGGCCGACCAGCCCGATCTTCTCGCCGGGGCGAATGTGCAGATTCAGTGCATCCATCACGCCATGGCCCTTCCCATAGTGGAAGGCGACCTGCTCGAAGCGAATCTCGCCGGCGGTCACCCGCAACGGTTTGGCCCCCGGTGCGTCTTCGACCACCTGCGGACGGGAAATGGAGTTGATGCCGTCCTGGACCGTGCCGACGTTCTCGAACAGGGATGACAGCTCCCACATAATCCACTGCGACATGCCCCACAGGCGCAGCACCAGACCGATCGCCACCGCCACCGCACCCACCCCGACCGCTTCGTTCAGCCACAGCCAGATGGCCAGCCCGGAGACTCCGACCAGCAGCAGGGCGTTGAGTAGATATAGGCAGAAATACACCAGCGTGACCAGACGCATCTGCCGGTAGACCGTCCCCATGAAATGGTCCATGCCTTCGCGGGCGTATGCCGATTCGCGCTGGGCATGGGAAAACAGCTTCACGGTCTGGATGTTGGTGTAACTGTCGACGATGCGGCCGGTCATGATCGAACGGGCGTCGGCCTGCTTCTCGGCGACTCGGCCCATCAGCGGGATGAAGTGACGCATCAGCAGGATGTAGCCAATCAGCCAGGCAATCATCGGCAGGGCCAGGCGCCAGTCGGAAATACCGACGACCACCAGAGTGCCGATGAAATAGACCACCACGTAATTCAGCACGTCGATCAGCTTGATCACGCACTCGCGTACCGCCAGTGCGGTCTGCATCATCTTGGTCGCGATGCGCCCGGCGAACTCGTCCTGATAGAAGGCCATGGATTGGCGCAGCAGATAGCGGTGGACCAGCCAGCGAATACGCATGGGGTAGTTGCCCATCAGCGTCTGCTGGCTGAACAGCGAGTTCAGCAGTACCAGCATGGGCAGCACACCGAGCACCACGATCGCCATGCCGGCAAGCTTCCAGCCTTCCGTCTCGAGGAAGGTTTCCCGGCTCTGGTTGGACAGCCAGTCGACAATGTTGCCCAGGAAGCTGAACAGCCAGACCTCGGCGATGGCGATGGCCGCCATCAGAAGGCCCGCCGCGCTCAGATACAGCCAGGCACCGCGGGTGTAATGCAGGCAGAAGGCGACCAGCGAGCGGGGCGGCTCGGCTGGCTCTTCTACCGGAAATGGATCCAGACGACGTTCGAACCAGCTAAACATGGGTTGGCCTTTGCGGGTGAAGCGAGCTGCGCATTATCGGAGGTGTAGCGTCGTGGCTCAATAGAACCTCTGCGGGACAGTCCGTTCCCGGCAGTTATCCCTCAGCGGATGATCAGACCCGGCGCCATACGCTAGCCAGCCAGGGCTGCTGGGCGCGTGGCATTCCGGTGGGACGATAATAATGTTCCAGTTCGCTGAAACCGGCAGCTTCGACCAGTGATCGCCAGCGCGGCCAGTCGTAATAGGCGCCGTAACGCTCGCCGTTCCAGCCCTCCTGATTGTCGCCGCGAGGGTTGGAGGTAAAAAGGACGCCGCCTGGTAACAACGTCTGTCGAAGTTGTTGCAACACGCGCGGCAATTCCTGACCCGGAACGTGAAAAAGCGAGGCGTTGGCGAACACGCCATGGAAACTCTGCGAAGGAAGATCGAGCGCCAGGAAGTCCTGCAGCCAGACTTCGAAGCCATTGTCACGCGCCATGCGTGCGAATTCAGGGCAGCCATCAAGACCCACTGGAGCGTGGCCTAGCTGACGGAAGGTTTGCAGATCACGGCCCGGACCGCAGCCCAGATCGAGTATCCGCAGTGGTGCGGGAAAGGTCAGGTGCCGTAACAGCGCAGCAATGTTCTGGCTGACATCGTGGTCACGAGTGCCTTCACGAAAAGCTTCTGCCGAGTGACGGTAGTGTGCCAGGGTTGCCCGGCTAACCTGTTCGAGTTGCTTTGGATCCAGCGGCATAGCGTTCGTCCAGCAAGGGCGGGCAGCGGATTACACCGCAACCTGCCTCTGCTTGCAATCGGGGTGCTCAGTTGTCCGGGTCGGCGGCGTCTTCATCTGCGTCGCCGTTATCGGGTTTCGGCTGGTAGGGATCACCATCGGTACCGATCGCCCCGGCTCCCGCATTGGGGTTGGTCGGCATTACGGTAGCTTCATCTTCCGCACTGATGGCTTCGTTGGACCGCCCCTGTGCGGCGGCATCCTGGTGGTCATGGGCCAGAGCCGCCGGCCCGGCAAGCGCCAGTACGGTCAGGGTCGAGCCAAGGGCGAGGGTTTTGAACGCATTCATCAGACAAGTCTCCTGGTTGCTTCCAATCTTCGACCGTGTCCCGGTAGGAGCGTTCGGTTAGTGAACGGACGCACAGGAAAAAGTCCCGGGGTGGTGACCGCAACGGCGTAAAAGCACGTAGAATCGAGCGACCCCAGGCGCCAACAAATATATCCAACCAGGCTGCGAAAGGAGACGCCGTGAGCCCTGTTTCGCCATCCGCCCCCAGAGGGGTGCCGCTGCGTCGCCGTTTGCTGGCGGTTGCCCTGGCCGGGATCCTGCCGTTGGCGCTGGCTGCGGTGGTGGGCTTGTACTTCATAGCCTGGAGCCAGGGCAGACAGGCCGAGCAGCGCAACCTTGATGTTACTCGCCTGGCTGCGACCGCAATCGAGACCGAGCTCAACAGGTCGCTGGCGGTGCTCGAGTCGTTGGCCTTGTCCGGCGCGCCCGGCGCAGGCGAGCCCCAATCGGTGGAGTACGCCGAGATGATTCAGCGAATCCTGTCGATGATGCCGCACTGGCAATCGGTCCTGGTGATTTCCCCGCAGGGCGATGTGCTCAAGCGCATCAACAATCGAGAGATCGACGAAGGTGGTTCGCTTGCTGATCCTGAATCCTTCCATCACGCGCTTGGCAGGGGCATCCCGAGCATCGGCAATCTCGTGCCGACAGAGGACGGGGGCTGGGCCATACCATTGCGATTACCGGTAATGCGCGATGGGCAGCCTGTTCTGATGATCACGGTGCTGCTGGATCCGGGTGCGGTGTACCAGGTCATGTTCAACGCTCGGCTGCCCGAGGGCTGGTACCTGACCGTTCTCGATGCAAACAAGCGTCGCATCGCACGTACCCACAACCACCACGAGACGATTGGCCAGCCCGCTTCCCGGGAGTTGAGCATGCTGATCGAGCACACCCCTGGGAGCGAAGGCTTTGGAGCCAGTCGAACGGTCGAAGGCACCTTTGTCTATACCGCTGTGGTGCGCATGCGCGGGGGAGCGGACTGGATTGTTGCAGCAGGTATGCCGGCCAACCAGGTCGAGGATGCGGTTACCCAGACCTTTCTGGTCTGGGGGAGTGGACTGATCCTTTCGCTGCTCATGGCCGTCGCGGCTGCATTGATCGCCGGCCGGCGTATCAGCGCACCGATCAACAAGCTGCGTGAGGCGGCACAGGCGATTGGCACCGGCCAGGTGCCGGTGCAGCCCTCGAGCAATATCATTGAAATACGCGAAGTTGGGGAGGCGCTGGTGTCCGCAGGTCAAGCACGCCTGGATAGCGAAGCCGAGCGTGAGCACATGCTGGCGCATCTGGCCGAGGCCCAGGGCTCACTGACGCAGCAGGTGGAAGACCTCAAGCTGCTGCAGGAGCTCAGCAACCGGCTCTTGCGCATGCCCGACCTCAAGGCGCAGCTGGCGGCGATTCTGGATTTTCTCTGCCGATTGCATGATACCGAGTTCGGGATGGTGATTCTGAGCGAAGCTGGCGGTCCCTTGCGAGCGAAAGTGGTGGCAGGCTTCGAAGGTCTGCCCCGGATCGCGCCAGATGAAGCCGACCTGAGTCTCGCCGCTGAACTGATTGGTGGGCAGCGACTTGTGATCAGCGATATCCATAGTGATCCACGGTTTCCGGGACTCGGTGGACTGGGCTGCCTTGGACCTTTTCGCTCCGCCCATAGTACGCCGATACGCAGTAGCGACGGCTCGGCGATAGGTGCACTCATGGTGCTGTCGAAGGCCCGGTTCGCTCCCGATGCCTGGCAGATTTATCTCTCTGATCTTTGCGCCGGCCTCGCATCGGTTTATCTGGATCGGGCTGACATTCAGGCCGAGTCGGAAACCTCACAGCAACGGTTGCAGGTCGCGCTGGAGTCTTCATTTGCACCTTTTTGCATTCTGGTTGCTCAGCGCGATCAGGATGGAACTATCACCGATTTCCGCTGCGAGTTCATCAATCCGCGGGGAGCTGCGATGCTGCAACGTCCGGTCGATGAACTGGAGGGGCGATCCGCTCGGGAGATCCTTGGTCGCTGGCACGACACTGCCCTTTTCCATTCGCTGGCTTCGATCGTCGGACTGGACCAGTCGCGTGAGCTCGATCTGCATGATGAAACCAGCACGGGCAGCCGTTGGACCCATGTAATCGCGACATCCTTCGGTCAGCGGGTAGCGGTCTGGTTCCCGGACATCACCGAACGCAAGCAGCAGGAACAACTGATCCTGGACGCAGACCGGCGCAAGGACGAATTCCTGGCAACGCTGGCGCATGAGTTGCGTAACCCCCTGGCACCGATCCGGATGGCTGCATCGCTATTCGGCTCGCCACGTGCGTCGGAAGAGCAGAAGGAGCGAAGTCAGCACATCATCCAGCGGCAGGTGTCGCACATGGCGATGCTGCTCGACGATCTGTTCGACATTTCTCGTATTACCCTCGGCAAGCTGACAATTCGCTCGGAGCCACTGGATCTAGCAGATATCGCCAGAGCAGCGGTGGAGACAGCCAGGCCGAAGATCGAATCTCGACAGCATGCGTTGACACTTCGGATCGCGGAGGAGCCATTACCGATAGAAGGCGATGCGATGCGTCTGGAGCAGGTCGTGGTGAACCTGCTGACCAACGCCGCCAAATTCACGCCGGAAGGCGGCCGGATCGAGATCTCCTGCTGCGCACGTGAGGGTGAGGCGCAGCTGCAGGTCAGGGATAACGGCGTAGGCATCGCTCCCGACATGCTCGAGACGATCTTCGAAAAATTCGCTCAGGCGCCTGCGCAGCGAGGTGTAGTGACTACCGGGCTCGGAATTGGCCTCGCGCTGGCCAGTGAACTTGCGCGTTTGCATCACGGCCGGGTTACGGTGGAAAGCCAGGGACTTGGCACAGGGGCGTGCTTTACCCTGTGCCTGCCTTTGCGCCAGGGGCGCGCCGAACCGCCTCCGGTTGCGGGGCCGGGAACTCCGCAGGCAAGCCCGTTGCGGATACTGGTGGCTGATGACAATCCTGATATCACCGAAACGCTGATGTCCGTGCTGCGTCTGGAAGGGCATGAAGTCGTTGGTGCGGGAGACGGGGAAGCAACCTTGGAGCAGTACCAGTCCTTTCAGCCGGATGTGATGATTCTGGATATTGGCATGCCGCGCATGCGCGGAGACGAAGTGGCGCGACAGGTGCGCCGGAAGGAAGGAGGGCGCAGGATCAGGCTGATCGCAATGACTGGTTGGGGGCAGCCCGGTGATAAACAGAATACGCTGGCTGCGGGATTCGATGTGCATCTGACCAAGCCGGTCGATGCGGCTACGCTGGTAAGGGCGCTACGCTCGGCATAGCGCCCGCCCCGCAGCGCGATCAGTCGTCGCGTTCGTCCTTGCGCATTTCACCGGAACGGCCGTCGATGCGGAATTTGTGCTTCTCGCCGTCCGCCTTGGTGCCTTTACCTTTCCAGTCATCGTCGTCGGCCTTTATGCCGTAGACCTGGGTATAACCAGCGTTCTTGGCTGTCTGAATGGCCTGTTCAATGGGTACCCAGTCATTGCCTGGGCGGTCATCGGCCATGACGCTTCCAGTGGCAACCAGTGCTGCGGCGGCAAGTGCAGTCTTGAATGCATGTTTCATCATCAAACTCCTGTTTTCCGTGGGTGTACTCTTTAGGAATGCTCAACCGTGCGAGGGTTCCGGAAACCTTGTCGTGACCGACGAACGCATGCGGGTAGGTCAGGCTCATCGGCGCGCCGTTCATGACTGTGAACATTTTCTGCTCGGGCAGATCAAAGCCGCGGCGGCCTGACGGACGCCGTCTGGCATTCACAAGGAGCGTCACCTTGAATTCTTCCCAATCAGGCATCTTTTCGCCCCGCATGTGGCTTGACCGGCTCGACAAGTCACCCCACGCGATGTTGCTGTTGTTCGCCCTGTCGTTCATGGAAACGCTCGCAGTCCCCATCCCCATCGAGGTGGTGCTGATTCCCTGGATGATCTGTCATCCGCGCAGGAAGTGGCTTATCGCTGGCACTGCGCTTGCGGGCAATCTCAGTGCAGCGGTGCTGGGTTATTACCTTGGTGTTTTTGCGATGGACCAGTGGGGGGAGGCGCTCGTTGGGTTCTTTGGCAGCCAGGAAGCCTTTGATGAGTTCAGCTCGCGCATCGAGGAGGATGGTTTCATGGCAATCGTCGCCATCGGAATCGTACCGATACCCTTCCAGATCGCCATGCTGGCAGCGGGCGCTGCGGGCTATCCGGTGTTGCTCTTCGGGCTCGCCGCGATTATTTCCAGGGGGGCTCGGTATTTTGGTCTGGCGCTGTTGGTGCAGCTGTTCGGCCGGTCGGCGGTAAAGCTCTGGGAGCGTCATTCGAAGCCGGTGGGGCTCGCAGGACTAGGCCTTCTTGCAGTGTGGGTATGGTTCAAGCTCTCGACCTGAACGGGCGTTTAAAAAGGTTCATCGCGCATGTCCGGGGAAGGCGGCTTTGATCTTCAGAAAGAAGTAATCAGTGTCGCGGTATCCGTAAGCCATGCGCTTGATCACTTTGATCTTGTTGTTGATCCCTTCAAGCCGGCCGGTATGCATCGGCCAGCGCACTCTCGCCAGGA
>JAUVYN010000098.1 GCA_030603065.1 Pseudomonas sp. | reverse complement strand
ACGTTGAGTTCGGCCCGCAGAACCTTGGGCAGTCCGGCCTGCTCGAGCTGACGATAGAAATCCTTGAGCGCTCGCTGGTTCTTGATCGGATACCAGAGGGCAATCACCGTCTGCCGCATGCGCTGCACACCAAGCTGTACCGCGGCAATCGAGCGGGCCAGATCGTCCGGACGCTCATAGGGCGGATCAAGCAGCCACAGAGCACGCTTTTCCACAACCGGCAGGAACGCCTTGGGTAGCTCGTAACCGTCACGCTGGTGGACCGCTACCCGCGGATCTGCGGAAAAATGCTCACGCAGCGTAGCCGCATCCTCCGGATGCAGTTCACTGATGATCATCCGATCCTGCTCGCGCAGCATGGACGCGGCCAGCTCCGGCGAACCGGGATACAGACGCAGCTTTCCGTCAGGATTGCAGCGGGCTACTGCAGCGCGGTATTGCGCGAGCAGAGAAGGCAGCTCCGACTCGTCCCATAGACGACCGATGCCGTCGCGGTATTCGCCGGTTTTGCCTGCCGCTTCACCTTCCAGGTCATAGAGTGCTGTGCCAGCGTGGCTGTCCAGATAGCAGAGCGGCGTCTGCTTGCGCTGCATCAGTTCCAGCATGCGTAACAGCACCGCGTGCTTGAAGACGTCGGCGTGGTTGCCGGCGTGATAACTGTGACGGTAGTTCATCGTTCTCTCGCATTGCAGGCGGATTGCATCAACGCGATCCGTCTGCCGGTATGACTGTGTCCAGCAGGTAGTTCAGTTGTTCAGCTCGCGCCAGGCATTGAGTTTGCGCAGCCGCTGACCCTGCTTGCGGAGGGCTTCCAGCAACGCGGCCTGCTGCTCCGTAGCAACCAGCGGGTATTGCTCGAGCAGCGCCTGCAACTTGTTCAGCTCCCCGAACAGGCGATCCGCCTCAGGTACATCGAGGTAAGAGCGAAAGCCCGCCAGCAGGAAATGCAGACGAGCCAGACGCGGCTGCTGGTCGAGCCATTCACTGACCGAGCTATCCGGCTCGTTGTGATGGGGCACGCGCAGCTCCTGGATTTCGCGTGCAACCGCGGCGATCAGCCAGCGGGGCAACTCCAGTGCAGCGACCTTGTTGCCGCGCGGGGGACGCCCCTGCTTCCAGGCTTCGGTCTGCAACCAGAGGCCCAAACCGATGAACAACTGCCCCCACTGCGGCCGAGTGACCGCAGCGGCAAATGCAACGGGCGCCTGTTCACGAGCGTCGCGACCAGCCTCATCGTCAGCCCAGCCGGCCAGCACCAGAGGTCTCCATGCCTGCAACAGCTGGTCGAGAGGCCCTAAAAAAGCCTGCGCGGCGGAGCGCGGAAGCGCCAAATCGAACACGCCAAAATAGGCCCTTAACTGGCCAATCTGGCCAACCAGTTCACGGAACAGCTTCCACTGCCCAGAGAACCGGTATTGCTCCGCCAATCGCTGGGATTGTCCGAGCAGATGCCTGCCAGCCCCTGCGATCACATCGTCCACCGTGGTGGCAGCTGACCACTGGGGTGCGGCGACTCGCAAGTCGTAGCTGCCCGTGTCGAACAATCGGTAACCGCGCTCGGCCTTGCTGATATCGCAGGGCATGAGGGCCGTGTCCTCCGCCAGGCTACGTGCCAGCTCCAGCAGAGCGATGGCCGGCCCCCGGCGAATTTCCAGCTCCAGTTCACAGATCGGCTCGCATGCCCCACCGGCAATCACCTCGCCAACGTCCAGCGCCGCTTCGACTTCGATTTCTTCGCCATCACGAGCCCAGCGCAGCAGAATCTTGGTACGCTCGAAGTCGGTGGTGAACACGGGCTGAAGCTGCTGACGGTCGAGTTCCGCCAGTGCGGCCGGCCAGCATCGATCGTCGAGCAGTGCGAAATCCAGCGCTGGCTCCGGTACCTGCCAATCCCATTCGTTACGCTCGGAAAGACCGGCAACGCTCTGCCCGCGACTCTTGAGGGTCTGAATGTAGATATCTCCATCCCGACGAATCCGCAGCGCAACCTGGGCGCGGGACAGGTCACGCGCGGCCGTGTCGTAATACTGATTGTAAAGCTTGCCAGCCTGCCAGGGCCCGCTTGCGCGCTCCAGCAGCAACGGGTGCTGCTTAAGGACAACAGCGGTTTCCGGCGCGATGCGCAACTTTATCTCGGTTTCTTTTGCCATATGGTTTCCGACCAGGAGCTCGCGGGCGAGCCCCCTGTAGTAAATGACGCCCGGATGACGAAGTGAGGACCGGCACCTATACTTTCTGCCTGAACATGCCCCGGAGCCTACATGCCCAATAATCCGTTTCTCAACCTGTTCGGCCGCTCGCCGATCGGGCCGATGCAGCAGCACATCGCCAAGGCCAATGAGTGCGCCGCTCAGCTCATGCCCTTCATCGACGCTGTCATTGCTTCGGACTGGGCAACCGCTGAAACCGTGCAGAAGCAGATTGCCGAACTGGAACGCGAGGCGGACAAGCTCAAGAAGGACGTTCGGGTCCACCTGCCCAAGAGCCTGTTTCTTCCGGTGCCGCGTACCGACTTGCTCGAGCTGCTAAGTGTACAGGACAAAGTCGCCAACCGCGCCAAGGATATCGCCGGGCTGATGCTGGGTCGGCAGATGGCCATTCCGGCGCCGCTGCAGCCGGCTTTCCGCGCCTTCGTGCAGCGCTCCGTAGATGCATCCGCCCAGGCGCTAAAAGCCATGAACGAGCTCGACGAACTTCTCGAAACCGGCTTCTCCGGACGCGAGGTAACGCTCGTGGAAAAACTCATCGATGAACTCGACCGCATCGAGCACGACTCCGACAACTTGCAGATCAAGCTGCGCTCCGAGCTGTTTCGGATAGAGAAGGACCTACCCCCGGTAGACGTCATGTTCCTCTATCAGATCATCGAATGGATCGGTGACGTGGCAGACCGTGCCCAGCGCGTAGGAAACCGCCTTGAACTGCTGATGGCCCGCTAGCCGGCCAGCTTCAAATGCCTTCAACAAGAGTATTCGCGTTATGACCCTTATTGCAGAATACGGCACCATCCTGCTCGTGCTGGCCTGTCTGTTCGGTTTCTTCATGGCCTGGGGTATCGGTGCCAATGACGTGGCCAATGCCATGGGCACGTCGGTCGGCTCCCGCGCGCTGACCATCAAACAGGCGATCATCATCGCCATCGTCTTCGAATTTCTCGGCGCATATCTCGCCGGCAGCTCGGTCACCCAGACCATCCGCAGCGGTATCCTCGACGCCTCGATGATCGCTCCCGAACAGATGATCTTCGGGATGCTGGCCTCGCTGCTGGCGGCGGGCACCTGGCTCATGGTCGCCTCCATGAAGGGCTGGCCGGTGTCGACTACCCACTCCATTATCGGCGCGGTCATTGGCTTCGGCGCTGTCGGAGTATCGATGGAGGCGGTCAACTGGGGGGGTGTGGTGCCTATCGTCTCCAGCTGGGTGGTCTCACCGCTGCTGTCAGGAATCATCGCCTTCATGATTTTCATGAGCGTGCACAAACTGATTCTGGATACCGAGGACCCCTTCCGCAGCGCCAAGCGGTACGTACCGCTATACATGTTCGCGGTAGGCTTCATGATCACCATGATGACCCTGACCAAGGGTCTGGCGCACGTAGGTCTTGAGTTCACCAACGTGCAGAACTTCCTCCTGGCGGTACTGATTGGTCTGCTGGTGACCGGACTGGGAGTCACTCTGCTAAGCCGTATCAAGCCCGATCCGGCAGCCGACAGTACCTTTCATTTCGCCAGTGTGGAGCGAGTGTTCGCTGTCCTGATGATCTTCACCGCATGCTCGATGGCCTTCGCCCATGGCTCAAACGATGTCGCCAACGCGGTGGGTCCGCTGGCCGCTATTGTCGGCGTGATCCAGAGTGGTGGTGAAATTGCCGCCCGCTCGGTCGTGCCCGGCTGGGTGCTGCTGCTGGGTGCCGGCGGTATCGTGGTGGGCCTGGCCACCTACGGATACCGCGTGATTGCGACCATTGGCAGGCATATCACCGAGTTGACGCCAAGCCGTGGCTTCGCTGCGGAGCTGGCCACCGCCACCACGGTGGTCAGCGCCTCTGGCCTGGGCTTGCCGATCTCCACTACCCACACGTTGGTCGGCGCGGTACTCGGTGTCGGTATGGCGCGCGGTATCGGCGCATTGAACCTGCGGGTCATCGGCACCATCTTCAGCTCCTGGGTGATCACACTGCCCGCCGGAGCCGGGCTATCGATCCTGTATTTCTTCATTCTCAGCGGGATTTTCGGCTGACGATCCTGGCCCGACGGCGTAAGCTGGCCGTTCAGCTCACGCCGTCAGGAGCCCTGCATGTCTGTACCCTCGCTCAAGGCGCAATTCGATGCGCTGCTAAAAGCCCCCTCCGTCAGCTGTACGCAGCCGGAATATGATCAGTCCAATCTTGCGGTGATTCATCTCCTCGCGGGCTGGCTCGAAGGGCTCGGTTTCAGCTGCGACATCCAGCCGATTGCCGGCCAGACCGGCAAGGCCAATCTGATCGCGATACGTGGCAGCGGTCCGGGCGGCCTGGTCCTGGCCGGACACACCGACACGGTGCCCTGTAATCCTGAAAAGTGGCAGCATGAACCCTTTGCGCTGACCGAGGCAGATGGCCGCTGGTACGGCCTGGGCAGCTGCGACATGAAGGGATTTTTCCCGTTGATCATCGAGGCGGTACGCAGCCTGCTTGACCAGAACTTCCAGCGCCCGTTGATCGTCCTTGCTACGGCAGATGAAGAGAGTTCGATGAGCGGTGCCCGTTCCCTGGTCGCCAGCAGCCTGCATCAGGCACGTCACGCAGTGATAGGCGAGCCCACAGGGCTCAAGCCGATACGCGTGCACAAGGGCATCCTGATGGAGCGCGTGGACATCATCGGGCAGGCCGGACACTCTTCCGATCCAGCCCTCGGACGCAATGCCATCGAGGCGATGCACGAGGTCATCGGTGATCTAATGAGTCTGCGCGCGAGCTGGCAGAATCGCTGGAACAATCCCCTGTTCGGCGTTCCCACGCCCACGCTCAATCTCGGCTGCATTCATGGCGGCGACAATCCGAACCGGATCTGCGCCAAATGCGCACTGGAATTCGACATACGCCCCCTGCCGGGCATGGACACCGAGGCCCTCAGAAGTGAAATCCGCGCGCATCTGGAGCGCATCGCCGGCGAGCGGCAGGTCCATATCGAATACAAGCCGTTGTTTCCCGGCGTGCCGCCGCTCGATACCGCGGCCGATGCGCCCCTGGTTCAGGCCTGCGAGGAGCTGACCGGATTCAGCGCAGGCAGCGTCGCCTTTGCCACAGAAGGTCCATACCTCAACCAGATCGGCATGCAGACGCTGATTCTTGGCCCGGGGGACATCGCCCAGGCCCACCAGCCGGACGAATATCTCGCAATGGAGCGGATCGAGCCTACCGTGACCCTCCTGCGCCGACTGATCGTACGGTTCTGCCTGCAGCCGGGCGCCTGAACGCCGGGCCCGCGCTGGCTGTCTGCTAAGCTGAACCCAGGACAGAGAAATGGCCAGGCTCGGCTTGAACCCTCAGCCAGACAGCGAGGCTACATGACCACCCACGTCGTCACCTTTACCGCACCCATCAACTCCAGCACCTGCGGCCAACTGATCCGCAAATGCTCCGAGGCGCTGAATGCCGAACCGACCGAACTGATCCTCAAGATCGCCACCATGGGCGGCGAGTGCAGTTACGGATTTACCCTCTACAACTTCCTGAGATCCCTCCCGGTTCCGGTTCGGACGCACAATCTGGGAACCGTCGAATCAATGGGCAACATCATTTTCCTGGCCGGGGAGCGCCGCAGCGCCTGTACCCACAGCAAGTTTCTCCACCACCCGTTCCACTGGACGCTGCATGGGTCAATCGATCACTCGCGCATGGCCGAATACGCAATGTGCCTGGACTACGACAGGGAGCTGTATCGACGGATCGTCGAGGAGCGCACGGCGGGCGCAAGCGAACCGCTGGACGTCAGTAGCTACCTCACCGCAGCCCCGCGCCTGCTCGACCCGCAGGCAGCGCTCCGCAGCGGCATGATCCAGCAGATCGGCGACCCTGAACTGCCCAGGGACGCCGTGTTCTGCTCGATTCATGCCTGAGGGCGCGGCTTCGTCCGTTGCAGTCAGCGAAACGGCGGCTCGTCGAAGCTGCGCAGCTTGCGCGAGTGCAGGCTGTTGAGTTGTCCGCGTAGCAGATCGAGGGCTGCAATGCCGATGTGCAGGTGCTGCGTCACGGCTCGCTCGTAGAAGGCCCCAGCGGCACCAGGCAGTTTGATCTCGCTGTGGAGCGGCTTGTCCGACACGCATAGCAGGGTTCCGTAGGGCACCCGCAGTCGATAGCCCTGCGCCGCGATGGTGCCGCTTTCCATGTCTACTGCAATGGCGCGGGCCTGGTTGATCAGCGGGCGCTCCTGGGCCCAGCGCAGCTCCCAGTTGCGGTCATCGTAAGTCAGAACCGTGCCGGTGCGCAGTCGCTGCTTCAGGGTATCGCCCCGATCACCGGTCACCTGCGCAGCAGCCTCCTGCAGAGCCTGCTGTACCTCGGCCAGGGCCGGCAGCGGAATATGCGGCGGCAGCACTCGATCCAGGATGCCGTCACGTCTCATGTAGGCATGCGCCAAAACGTAATCGCCAATGGTCTGCGACTGGCGCAACCCGCCACAATGGCCAATCATCAGCCAGCAGTGTGGACGCAGGACCGCCAGGTGGTCGGTAACGTTCTTGGCATTGGACGGGCCTACGCCAATGTTTACCAGGGTGACGCCATCACCGTCATCTGCCTTCAGGTGGTAGGCCGGCATCTGATATCGATGCCAGAGCACGGAATCAACCCGTGTCTGCATCTCCTCGGCGGTCATGCCCCGCTGTATGGTTACGTTGCCCGGCAACACCATGGCGGAAAAACGCGATTCGCCAATCAGCATGTCCAGTCCATGGCGAATGAACTGGTCGACGTAGCGATGGTAGTTGGTCAAGAGAATCCACGGCTGGACATGACGCCAATCGGCCCCGGTGTAATGCACCAGCCTGCGCAAGGAAAAATCCACTCGGGCTGCATCGAAGAGTGCCAGTGGCAGGGGCTGTTCGTCCCAGTCGCGCAGTCCGTCGGCGGTATCATCGGTTACCGTCGCCAGGTCGGTACTGGGAAATATCCGCGACAGCTCACCTGCCGTAACGCCGGAACCCGCCAGCTCATCGCCCTGCTCGACCACATAGGGGTAGGGAATGTCCTGATCACTGACGGCCACCTCGACCCGGAGGTCGAAATCACGCATCAGGGGACGCAACTGTTCCAGCAGGTATTTGCGAAAGGCCTCGGGATGGGTAATGGTCACAGTATAGACCCCCGGGACCTGGACCTTGGCATAGGCACGAATCCCTGCCGCGAACTCATTACCCTGGGCCCAGTGAAGGCGCAGCTCCGGATAACGAAACAGCTCGCGCTCTTCCGAACTTGGCAAACTGCGGTCCTTGAGATACCGCTTGAGCGCTGCGGACAAGGTGTCGACAGCACGGCGATAAAGCAGGGTGAGGTGCTCCACCGCCTGCTCGGGAGTGTCTACCACGCGAGGGTACTGGGTATGCACAGCCACTGAATTCTCCTGGGTTACTCTTGTATCGAGCTATCTTGCCCGCTTTGCCCGGTCAGTACCAACCGGTACACGCCCCTTGCTGCGGCGGCCGCAATATCCCTACACTGCGTTCTTTGCCCGGAACGCCGCAATGTCCGATTACGTCAACTGGTTCCGCCATTCCACGCCCTACATCAACACCCACCGCGACCGTACCTTCGTGGTGCTGTTGCCGGGCGAGGCACTGGCGCACCCCAATTTCACCAACATCGTGCATGACATCATGCTGCTCAACAGCCTGGGTGTGCGTCTGGTGCTGGTGCATGGGTCGCGGCCGCAGATCGAGGAAAGGCAAGCAGCACGGGGCGTAAACTCCCGCTACCATAACGATTTGCGGATCACCGACGCCGACACGCTGGCCAGTGTCATGGATGCTGTGGGAAGCCTGCGCATCGCCATCGAGGCACAGCTATGCACGGCATCGGGCCAGGGCCCGCGCTTGCGCGTAGTCAGTGGCAACTTCGTGACGGCCAAACCCATCGGGGTGGTGGACGGCGTGGATTTCCATCACACCGGTGAAGTACGCAGAATCGACCGCAAGGCGATCAACCGGCACCTGGACGAAGAGTCCATCGTGCTGCTCTCCTCGATCGGCTATTCGCCCACTGGGGAAGTCTTCAACCTGGCCTGTGAGGACGTGGCGATCACCACAGCCGCGGCGCTGGAAGCGGACAAGCTGATACTGTTCGGACCGGACACCGGCATATTCGATGATCAGGGCAACCTGCTGAGGGAACTGAAACCGACCCGCGCCCTGCCGCTACTGAGCCTGCTGGGCAACAGTCTTCCCGGATCCCTGCTGACGGCGGCCTGCAAGGCGTGCAACGCCGGTTTGCGGCGCAGCCATATTGTCAGCTTCGCCGAGGACGGCGCCCTGCTGACCGAACTGTTCACCCGTGACGGCAGTGGTACGCTGGTAACCCAGGAGGCCTTCGAGCAGATCCGCACCGCGACCATCGAGGACGTCGGCGGCCTGCTCGAACTCCTGCGTCCGCTCGAGGAGGCAGGCATTCTGGTGCGGCGCTCGCGCGAGGTGCTGGAAACCGAGATCGGCCAGTTCACGCTGATCGAGCGCGACGGCATGATCATCGGCTGCGCGGCGCTCTATCCCCTGGAAGGCTCGACTGCGGCGGAACTCGCCTGCGTCGCCATTGACCCGAACTACCGCCACGGCGGCCGCGGTGATCAATTGCTCGAACATATCGAGTCCCAGGCTCGAGCACTGCGGATCGACACCCTGTTCGTGCTTACCACGCGCACCGCACACTGGTTCCGTGAGCGCGGCTTCGTACCCAGTTCGGTCGAGCGGCTGCCGGCCAAGCGAGCCTCGCTCTACAACTTTCAGCGCAATTCGAAGGTGTTCGAAAAAGCGCTTTAGCTGATTTGCCGTTCAGGAGGTAATCGATGAGTCACTCCGAAGACTTTCTCAAATTGGCCGCGGCCGCACGGGCACGTATCCGGGAAATCCAGCCCGCGGATCTCAGGGAAAAACCCGAGGCCCTGCTGCTGGACGTACGCGAGCGCGAGGAGTTCGAACAGGGCCATCTTGAGGGCGCCACGCATCTGAGCCGCGGGGTTCTGGAAATGCGCATACACGAGGTTGCGCCCGAAAAGGACACGCCCATCGTGGTCTATTGCGCGGGCGGCAACCGCGGCGCCCTGGCCGCCGACACGCTACAGCAGCTCGGCTATACCAACGTGATGTCGATCTGTGGCGGGCTCAAGGCATTCGACGCCGAATGATCCCGCCCGCCAGCGACTGACACGCCTGCCTGTCAGCCTTCGCGCTTGTCTTGCGTCTGGCTGTCGAAGTCGCTGGACGCATGCCGCTCGTGCAGTTGCTCGGACGGCTCGCCCCAGGTCCGATTGACCATCCTTCCGCGCCTGACCGCTGGCCGCTGACCGACCTCCTCGGCCCAGCGCAGCAGATGGCCGTACTCCTGGGTCTGCAGGAACTCCGCAGCGCCGTAGACCTGATTGGTCGCCACACCGGCATACCAGGGCCAGATCGCCATGTCTGCAATCGTGTATTCCTCGCCGGCAACGAACCTATGCTCGGCCAGCTGACGGTTGAGCACGTCGAGCTGGCGCTTCACTTCCATGGCGTAGCGGTTGATCGGGTACTCGTATTTCTCCGGGGCATAGGCATAGAAGTGCCCGAAGCCACCGCCGAGCATCGGTGCACTGCCCATCTGCCAGAACAGCCAGTTGAGGCATTCGGTGCGCCCGGCCAGATCGGCGGGCAGGAAGGCGCCGAACTTTTCGGCAAGATAAAGCAGAATGGAACCTGACTCGAACACACGCTGCGGCGGTTCGACGGAACGGTCGAGCAGCGCCGGAATCTTCGAGTTCGGATTGATCTCGACGAAGCCGCTGCCAAACTGATCTCCTTCCTGGATGCGGATCAGCCAGGCGTCGTATTCCGCCTCGGCGATGCCCCGCTCGAGCAGTTCCTCGAGCATGATGGTGACCTTGACCCCGTTGGGGGTGGCCAGCGAATACAGCTGCAACGGATGCTTGCCGCAGGGCAGCTCGCTTTCATGGGTCGGGCCGGCGATCGGCCGGTTGATGTTGGCGAACTGGCCGCCGCTGGCCTTGTCCCAGGTCCAGACCCTGGGCACTACGTAAGTGGATTCGCTCATGCTGTCCTCGCTCGGGCTGATTGGCATCGGGCCATCCAATCATTGGTCAGCCCGGCGAGGCAACAGTTTCGTGAGGTATCTTGCCCGCGTCAGCCGATCAGATAGGTATAGCCAAGGCCGACCAGCGCCGCCGCGCCCAGTACCTTGAGAATGTCTACCTTGAATTTCCACAGGGCGATGAACGCGGCGAGGGCGATGATCGCCGCCGGCCATTCGAAGGTGCCGGCGAAGGGCGCCTCGCCAGTTCCCTCCGGCCAGAGCACGTGCCAGCCGAAGAACAGGGCGAGATTGAGGATGACGCCGACCACGGCGGCGGTGATCGCCGACAGCGGGGCGGTGAACTTCAGGTCGCCGCGGGTGGACTCGACCAGCGGCCCGCCGGCGAGAATGAATACGAAGGATGGCAGGAAGGTAAAGAAGGTCGCGACGCTGGCGCCGATGAAACCGGCCAGGAAAAGGTGATCCGGGCCCAGCACTTCAAGGGTCCAGGCACCGACGAAACCGACGAAGGCGACCACCATGATCAGGGGTCCCGGGGTGCTTTCGCCGAGCGCGAGACCGTCGATCATCTGCGAACCATTCAGCCAGCCATAGGTTTCCACGCCGCCCTGGTACACATAGGGCAGCACGGCGTAGGCGCCGCCGAAGGTGACCAGCGCGGCCTTGGTGAAGAAGCTGGCCATGTCGGTGAAGGTGCCGGCCGGCAGCAGGAGCATGGCCACGGCCCAGAGTCCGACGGCGATGGCTACCAGTTTGACCAGCCGGCCGGTGCGGTGGCGGGTATGCGCGGGCTGCGGCGTGTCGTCATCAATGACTGCAGCGCCGTAGTGCTTGTCCGCGGCGCCGTGTCCACCACCCAGCTGGAACTTGCCGGGCGCGAAGCGTCCGCCGGCCATGCCGACCAGTGCGGCGCCGATGACGATCAGCGGGAAGGGGATGCGGAAGACGAAGATGGCGATGAAGGCGCCTGCCGCGATAAGCCACATGACGTTGTTCTTGAGAGCCCGGGTGCCGATTCGCCAGGCGGCGAACAGGACGATGGCGACGACTGCGGGCTTGATGCCGGCAAAGAGCCCCTGCACGAAGGTGACATCGCCGAATACCAGATACACCCAGGTGAGGCCGGCGAGGATGAACAGTGAGGGCAGCACGAAGAGCGCGCCGGCGATGATGCCGCCCCAGGTACGATGCAGCAGCCAGCCGATGTAGATGGCCAGCTGCTGGGCTTCCGGCCCTGGCAGCAGCATGCAGTAGTTGAGCGCGTGCAGAAAGCGCCGCTCGGATATCCAGCGGCGTTTCTCGACCAGTTCCTGGTGCATGATGGAGATCTGCCCGGCCGGGCCGCCGAAGCTGATGAAACCGAGTTTCAGCCAGTA
>JAUVYN010000040.1 GCA_030603065.1 Pseudomonas sp. | reverse complement strand
GCTGTTCGGCGCCATCGTTGGCGCCTTCGCGGTGAACTACGCCAAGACCTTCTTCACTACCTTCTCGCCGGAGACCTGGCTGTTCATCCTCGGGGCCCTGTTCGTACTGGTTACGCTGTTGCTGCCACGTGGCCTGGTAGGCCTTCTGGGTCGCTTCGGTAGCAAGGGAGACAAGCAATGAAAGCCATCGAACAGCTTCGCGAAACCTGGCGCCGGGACCAGGTGTTCGATATCGTCCAGCCGGCCCCGGCCTTCGACATGAATATCGATACCAAACACGGGCCGATACTGTACGTCGAGGACGTCAGTGTCAGCTTCGACGGCTTCAAGGCGCTGAACAACCTGAACCTGTACATCGATGACGGCGAACTGCGCTGCATCATCGGCCCCAACGGCGCCGGCAAGACCACCATGATGGACGTCATCACTGGCAAGACCCGCCCGGATACCGGAAGCGTCTGGTTCGGCCAGCGGGTCAACCTGCTGCGCTGCGCCGAGCACGAGATCGCCCGCGGCGGCATCGGCCGCAAGTTCCAGAAGCCGACCATCTTCGAAGCGCTGACCGTGTGGGAAAACCTCGAACTGGCCTGCGCCTCGGACAAGCGCGTGTGGTACATCCTCAACCGCAGCCTCAGCGGCGAGCAGCGCACCCGCCTGGAGGAGGTACTGGTGCAGATCGGCCTGGTCGAGGAGCGTCACCGCGACGCCGGCGTGCTGTCCCACGGGCAGAAGCAGTGGCTGGAAATCGGCATGCTGCTGGTGCAGAACCCCAGGGTGCTGCTGGTGGACGAACCGGTCGCCGGCATGACCGGTGAGGAAGTCGAGCATACCGCGGCCCTGCTCACCTCGCTGGCGGGCAAGCACTCGGTGATCGTGGTCGAACACGACATGGCCTTCGTCCGCTCGATCGCACGCAAGGTCACGGTGCTGCACCAGGGCTCGGTGCTGGCCGAGGGCAGCATGGATCAGGTACAGAATGATCCGCGCGTGATCGAAGTCTATCTGGGGGAATGAGCGTGCTCGAGATCAAAGGCATCAACCAGTTCTACGGCCAGAGCCACATCCTCTGGGATCTGAACCTGAACATTGAGGAAGGCACCTGCGGCTGTCTGCTCGGACGCAACGGCGTGGGCAAGACCACTCTGCTCAAATGCATCACCGGGCTGCTGCCGGTGCGCGATGGTCAGATCCTGCTCAACGGGCAGGACATCACCCGCATGAGCACGGAGAACCGCGCCCGCGCCGGCATCGGTTACGTGCCGCAGGGGCGGGAGATCTTCCCGCTGCTGACGGTAGAGGAAAACCTGAAAATCTCCCTCGGTGCGCGCAAGGACCGCGCCCGGCAGATCCCGGCGCAGATCTACGAGCTGTTCCCGGTGCTCAAGGAAATGAAGAACCGGCGCGGGGGTGATCTGTCCGGTGGCCAGCAGCAACAGCTGGCGATCGGCCGGGCGCTGGTGCTGGATCCCAAGCTGTTGATCCTCGACGAGCCGACCGAGGGCATCCAGCCAAACATCGTGCGCGACATCAGCGACGTGATCCGCAAGCTCAACACCGAGCTGGGTCTGACCGTACTGCTGGTGGAACAGAAGCTGCCCTTCGCCCGCCGCGCGGCGGACAACTTCTTCATCATGGAGCGCGGTCGGATGGTGGCGGACGGGCCTATGTCGGGGTTGACCGACGAGCTGATTCAGAACTACCTCACAGTTTGACCTCAACCGGGACCGCAAAAGCGTGTCCCGGCTTTCCCCGGCGTCCAGTTAGCTGGCAAAGTTGTCCAACCCTGCGTATCGCTCCATCAACGGTGACCACCGACGAACGAATCAGCACTCTGTCAGGGAACCGCTAATATGCAGGGAGTGAGTGGCATATTTTATAGGCAGGGATAACGCGGCGTTGGAAAACAGAAAGTTTACCCGGCAGGCTTCCGAAATTGCTGGCGTCCTGACCCTTGGTGATAAGCCAGGCTTCGACTGCGTCATCAGTGATTTCAGCCAGGACGGGATGCTGATAAAAATCCATGATCCCGGTCCGCCCGGTTTCATTGATCGGCTTTTGCCCGAAGCTTCCCATTCCGCCCGGGTCTCCTTCCAGCTTCCCGACCGCAGCGTCTCAGTCGACGTGATAGTGGTGCATCACAGCGGGTCCAGCCTGGGACTGCAGTTGGTGCACAGTCATCCGCAGTTTCTATGGCAGATTCAGCGGGCTGCCAGGCTGACAGACAAGTTCGGCACCCCACCTCCTGGCCATCAAAGGCGCTTCAACCGACTCGAGGAGACCAAGCGCAACGCACTCATGGCATCAGCAAGCCGTGCGTTAACGAACTATCTGAAGCCAAGGATGGATACCCTCCTGTCGACGCTGCCCGGCGCTCTGTTGGAGGCTGCCGAACATCAGGGCAATCACGCTGCTCAACAACCCTTCTTCGATTCCATTGCCCTGCTCCGTGTGCACCGCAAGGGGCTTGCCGATCAGGTCTCGCTAAGGCTGTGCCAGGATGCGGTGGACGTGGCCCGGGGTCGCCTGGTGAGGGATTCCCAGATCGACAGACCACGTGATGACCGGAACTCGCTATCCCTGGTCGAGAAGAATGAATTCGAAGACTGGCTGGTAATCCGCAAGGCTATTTCCAGGTCCGAAATCACCCAGCGCGAAGCCCTCATGGAATTGCAATTTCGCCTCGACGCAGCCTTCGGCACTCAGGAAAGCCCATGTTGCTACAACCCTTTCTCACCTGGGTCGATCTGTTACGCTTTCGCCGAAGCATCAAAGGCACTGCGCCTGACAGGGGATACCCTCGCGGTAGCCATGCGGCAGTTGCACGATAGCGTACTGGCTGATCTGCGTACGCTGTATGAAGAGCTGACCGACATTTTCATCGCTGCAGGGGTGCTGCCCGATCTGGACGTAGCCAGGGCCATCTCGGCTCAGGCGCTTCGTCCTCGGCAACAGGACAGGCAACCGCCAGCCATGACGGAGCACCAGCACGAAGCTGCCGACCCCGGCAGCGCGTCAAGCGGCCCCGTTGAAGAAAACGCAACGGCAGGCCAGCAGCCATTGCGCCTCGCGTCGGTCAACGGCGTCCCGCTCGAAAAGTCGGCGCTAGGCCCCAAGCAGGCAGCCAGAGCCTACAGCACGGCAACCCGTCTTTGGGCGCTGCACAAGCGGGTGGACGCGGGCGAAACTGACCCGCAGGGACTGTCGGAAATTGAGCATTCAGAGCCCATCTATGACGCCGGCACACTGGATAGTCTGATGGAACTCCAACATCAGGTGCTGAAGGGGAGCCTTGGCCTGGCGGCGCCCGGCACTCTGCGCGAACAACTGGCCAAGGCTCCAGAGCGTTCAGGCCCCCTTACAGCCTTCGAGCGCGATTCGGCAGACATGGTCGAAAACCTTTTCGACAACATTGTCAGCCACGCGAATCTGCTGGAAGACCTACGCGAAGACGTGCGCAAGCTCGAGGTCCCGTTATTGCGGGTGATGCTCAAGGATCCCACGCTCTTCACAGCAGAGTTTCACCCTGCTCGCCAGGCGGTAAACCACATTGCCTTTCTCGCAGATCGCAACAGCCTGCATGCCGGCAGCCACAGAAAATCGATCACCAAAGCCATCACGTCCATCCTTGAGAGCAGCGATGACGAGGGTTTCAGCAAGGCACTGCTGATTCTTGACCAGTTGGTCGCGAAGGAACAGCGGCTGATCGACCGCAATCTGCTTCGCTTGACCGAAGCCTGCGAAGGTCAGCAGCGTATACGCCAGGCCACACGGCTGGTCGAAATCGAGCTGAACAAAAGGCTGGCGTCGCCACCGGTTCCCGAACCCTTGATCGAACTGGTCGAAGGGGGCTGGAAGGATCTGATGCTGCTCTGCCTGTTCCGCGAGGGAGAGGACAGTCGGCCCTGGGATCTGACTTTGGAAATCATCGATCAACTGATCGCCAGGCTAGTCCCCGGCGCACCGCCCCGGAAAGGCGGGCTGCTGAAGCTCGACGCGTTACAGCGCCTGATCGAAAAGGGGCTATCCAAGGTGCATGATGCCGACGGGGTCCACCAGCACGTGGTTGATCGGATCGCGCGGCTGCTACAGGGCGACCTGGATGACGTAGCTTTGCGGAGCTATCAGAGCCCGGCTGATATCCTTCTCGAGCCAGGGGAGGATATGAAGGCCGCGACCACCTCACCCCGTTGGCTGAAACGAGCCCGATCACTGAAAGCCGGGCAGTGGCTCGAACGGCAGGCCGGCGCTGCGAGCGCTCCCATCCAATTGGCGTGGATCGCGAGCGATCTGAGCCAATTCGTCTTCACCAGCCGACACGGCCTGAAAACGGCCGAGATGAGTCTAGCCGAGCTGGCCATGTCCCTTCAGGAAGGCAGCCTCACCATTTGCGAAGAAGGCTCTCTGCCGGCGATCGAGCAAGGCCTGGATACGCTGGTGCAAAAGATCTACGAACGACTCGCCTTCGATGCCTCCCACGACCAGTTGACTGGGCTCCTGACCCGCAAGGAGTTCACCCAAAGCCTTGCTCAAAGCGTGAACCACGCGCGGGAGACCGGCCAGTGCTACAGCCTGATATTCATCGACCTGATGCAGTTCAAGCTGATCAACAATACCTGCGGCTACGAGGCCGGCGACCGCCTGCTCGGCGAAACCGCCCAGCGGTTGAGAAGTCTGGCCGGCACCGATGCGATAGTGGCTCGCATCGGGGCAGCGGAATTCGCCATCCTGGCACCGCTGCACGCCGAACAGGAGGGTTACCTGCTGGCTTCGGAAGTTAAAGCGGAGATCGAGGAACGCCGCTTTGAGGAGGCAGGACAGACTTTCGTGATAGGAACAGCAATGGCATTGCTGGGCTTCGACGAACGCAACGAGCGTGTGATGGAGCTCCTGCGGTCGGTCGAGTCAGCCGCGGAAATCGCCAAGAAGTCCGGCAGCACTGACATTCAGGTGATCAAGCCAGGGGATGCCCGCATCGAGCAACGTGACGAAGTCATGTCGTGGGTCACACGAATCAACCGTGCACTCGACGAAAACAACCTCAAGATACGCTGCCAGAAAATTGCTCCACTTGACGCCGAGTCAGGGGCGGCGACGCACTATGAGGTGCTGCTCACGGTAATTGACGAGCAGGGGGAACACCTGCCCCCCGGCGACTTCATCAGAGCCGCGGAGGAATATAACCGCATGGCCGCCGTCGACCGCTGGGTGGTCGATACCGTCCTTCAATGGATGCATGAGAATCCGGATACCTTAGCCCAGTTTGGCGGATTCTCGGTGAATCTTTCAGGCCATTCTCTCAACGACGAGTCCTTTCTCGACTTCATGTTCGAAGCTCTCGTGCGGTACCAGATACCTCGAGACAAGCTGATTTTCGAGATTACCGAGACGGTCGCAGTAGCCAACCTGGCAGACGCCGCCGATTTCATCAATGAAATGCGCGGTATCGGCTGCCGGTTCTCACTTGACGATTTCGGTGTTGGCCAGTCCTCCTTTTCCTATCTCAAAAGGCTGCCGGTAGATTTCATCAAGATCGACGGCTCATTCATTACCAATATTGCCGACGACTCGGTCGACTATGCTCTGGTGAAGTCGATTACCGAGATGGGGCATTTCCTCGACAAGAAGGTCATTGCCGAGTATGTGTCCGACGCACGGATTCTGGAAAGTATCCGCACGATCGGTGTGGACTACGCCCAAGGCTTTCATCTGGGCGAACAGGTGATGATTACCGATCTCGCCGCTCAATACCGCCAGGGTTGAGCTTCCAGCATCTTTCACTTGGTGTCAGCCATCTAATCCGCGACAATAGGCCCCAACCCTTTTCGGCCCACGGCTCGCCCTTACCGCCGAGCGACCAGCTAGCACTCGTAGACCAAAGATGCCCAACACAGCCATCGCCGAGGTCGGCAAACGCCGTACCTTCGCCATCATCTCCCACCCCGACGCGGGCAAGACCACCATCACCGAGCGCTTGCTGCTCATGGGCCAGGCGATCAGCGTGGCCGGCACCGTCAAGGCGCGCAAGTCGGACCGGCACGCAACCTCCGACTGGATGGCTATGGAGAAGCAGCGCGGCATCTCGGTGACCACTTCGGTGATGCAGTTCCCGTATCGTGAGAGCATGATCAACCTGCTCGACACCCCCGGTCACGAGGACTTCTCGGAAGATACCTATCGCACCCTCACCGCGGTGGATTCCGCTCTCATGGTGCTCGATGGGGGCAAGGGTGTTGAGCCACGGACCATTGCCCTGATGGAAGTCTGCCGCCTGCGCGACACGCCCATCGTCAGCTTCGTCAACAAGCTCGACCGGGACATTCGCGACCCCATCGAGCTGCTCGATGAGATCGAGGCGGTATTGAACATCAAGGCCGCCCCCATCACCTGGCCGATCGGCTGCTACCGCGACTTCAAGGGTGTCTACCATCTGGCCGGTGACTACATCGTGGTCTACCAGCCGGGTCACGGCCATGAGCGGACCGAACAGAAACTGATTCGGGGGCTGGAGTCCGACGAGGCGCGCGCCTATCTGGGTGACATGTACGAAGGGTTCGTCGAAGAACTCGAATTGGTTCAGGGCGCCTGCCACGAATTTGATCGCGATGCCTTCCTACGCGGCGAAATGACCCCGGTATTCTTCGGTACCGCGTTGGGCAACTTCGGTGTCGACCAGGTGCTGGACGCCATTGTCGACTGGGCTCCCGCCCCATTGCCGCGCGCTGCCCACGAGCGCAGCGTCGAACCGACCGAGGAAAGCTTTTCCGGCTTCGTGTTCAAGATTCAGGCGAACATGGATCCCAAGCACCGCGACCGCATCGCCTTTATGCGCATCTGCTCCGGGTCCTATGAAAAGGGCATGAAGCTGTATCACGTACGCACCGGAAAGGAAGTGCGCATCGCCGATGCCCTGACCTTCTTCGCCGCCGAACGTGAGCACCTGGAAGAGGCCTGGGCCGGCGACATCATCGGTCTGCACAACCACGGTACCATTCAGATCGGCGATACCTTCACCCAGGGCGAGAAACTCGGCTTCACCGGTATCCCCCATTTTGCTCCGGAGATGTTCCGCCGGGTACGCCTGAAGGATCCGCTGAAATCCAAGCAGCTCCGTCAGGGGCTGCAGGAACTGGCCGAGGAAGGCGCCACCCAGGTGTTCTTCCCCGAGCGCAGCAACGACATCATCCTCGGCGCTGTGGGTGTGCTGCAGTTCGACGTCGTCGCCAGCCGGCTGAAGGAAGAGTACAAGGTCGAGTGCATCTACGAGCCGATCAACGTCTGGTCCGCCCGCTGGATCGAGTCCACCGACAAGAAGAAGCTCGAGGAATTTCGCAACAAAGCGATGGAAAACCTCGCCATCGATGGTGGCGGACACCTGACCTACCTCGCCCCGACCCGGGTGAACCTGAGCCTGACCGAGGAGCGCTGGCCGGAACTGCGTTTCCGCGCGACCCGCGAGCATCATTGAAGCAGGCAATAGGCGGCGGCGCACTGCGTCGCCGCCCTGGGAGGCCTAGAAAGCCACCTGCGCCATGAGCCAGACCTTCTCCGTATCGACCGCCAATTCATCGGCAGAGTAGCGCGCGTACTTGGCCATAAGGTTCACCTTGCCGAATGGCCGCGATGCCATCAGGTTGATTTCGGACCCATAGTCGGCGCTGCCGCGATCGGCATCGAAGCGGTGGTAGGCGGCCTGCAGAGTGGTACCCATGGCTGCACCGCTTAGCTTCAGATAACGATCCTGCAAACCGTTCACCGGTGTATTCAGGAAAATGTCAGCCCAGCCATTGAACGCGTGACCAGTGGCCAGGGGCGTACTGAAGGCGCTGCCATCGGCGCCGAGTATCTCCTGACCCAGGTGGGCGGAAACGCCCGACATCTCGGCGCCGAGTTCGATCAATTGATAGTCCGCGTCGATAGTCGACGCCCCACGACGATAGTCGTCCTGCCTTGCGTACTCCAATGCATAGAGCAGTTTCATGCCTTCAGCCACGAC
Organism: Pseudomonas sp.; assembly: GCA_030603065.1. Classification (GTDB taxonomy): domain Bacteria; phylum Pseudomonadota; class Gammaproteobacteria; order Pseudomonadales; family Pseudomonadaceae; genus Halopseudomonas. The sequence continues at coordinate 19,698 of JAUVYN010000040.1, read as the reverse complement.
CGGGGTCCCAGCCAGGCGGATCCCGACCGTACGATTGCTTGTGGCAGGCGCGTCGACATACTCCAGGAAATAGCCGTAGCCGGTCAGGGTACCGAAGCCGAGACCTGAGTAACTGGCGTTGAGCAAGTGGGAACGCATGTCCACTTCGCCCTTGGGCGAGTCCTTGCCGAAGATTCGGTTGACCTGGTCGATGTAGGCATAGTTGAGCGTCATATGGGGCAGCGCGGTATTGCTCACCGCGAAACCGTCGAACGTCTGCTCGTTCTGGCGCCAGCCCACGTTGCCGATGAAACGGGCGTTGTCATAGACGATGCGCTGTCGGCCGAGCCGGATAGTAGTATCCATTAGCCCCGCATAACTGATGTAGGCCTGATTCACTTCGGTGCCCGTTGGGTCTGCAACGACCGGGTACTCGGTCTTGTCCCGAGGCAGGCCGGTAAACTCGTTGTAACGCCTGCTACCGAGCGCGGTGATGTCGTCCAGTTCGATCAGCGCGGTGAACCCGTTGAAGCTACCGGTGGTGTAATTCAGACGGGTACGCAGAGTGGAAGCATTGGAATTTCGCTCGAAGTTGTCAGCGTCGACGTGTTCGTAACGATACCGCAAATCCAGCCCGACCTTGCCTCCCGAGATAGCTTCGGCGAGCGTCGCCTGTTGCGCCAGGACCGGCTGCCCAAACGAAACCAGTCCGATGACACCGAATGCTGCCCCGATACCACCGCCCTTCTTTACCAGCTTACGTGAATACGCCCTTTGCATGATTGTGCTCCCAGTTTTTTGCAGGCAAAAAAAAACGCCCACGGCCACGATAGGTATCGCGGCGGTGGACGTCTTTGCCCAAAGTCAATTTCCAGCGGAACCCGCCATGGGTTCTCCATCAACCGCCTGGCAAGTCGTGTGCCAGAAAAGAAGAGCCCCGTTTTGACAAGGCAAATGCAGGAAGCGAGCCGCCTGATCGTAAACCGAACTGCACGATCGGGTGCAATGTTGGCTTTGGCGCACCCAAAGAGAGCGCCTTGGAGCTCGTCCTGCCGCTGTGCCAAACTCACCCTGGTGTAACCGGCAGTGGACTATCCGATGGTATTCATCGACACGCATACGCATCTTGACTGTGAAGAGTTCGACGCGGACCGAAGCGTGACGCTCGAACGGGCTCGGCTCGCCGGGGTCAGACGCATGCTGGTCATGGGTATTACCCAGGAGCATTGGGGAAGGCTTTGGCGGTTGACCACCAGCGAGTCAGGGCTGTTCGCCGCGTTCGGGCTGCACCCTGTCTACCTAGAACAGCATCGGCCCTCGCACCTCGAACAACTACATGACTTGCTCGCCGAACACCGCGCCGATCCCAGACTCTGTGCGATTGGCGAGATCGGCCTGGATTACTTCATAGCGAAACTGGACAGGCAGCGACAGCAATACTATCTGGAGGCGCAACTGGAACTTGCCCGGGACTTCGACCTACCCGTCCTGCTCCACGTGCGCCGCGCCCATGCAGACATGATCGCCATTCTCAAGCGCTTCCGCCTGCCTCGCGCGGGCATCGTTCACGCGTTCGCCGGCAGTCATGAAGAAGCCCGCGAGTACATTCGCCTCGGATTTCGGCTAGGTCTTGGCGGAGCTCCAACCTGGCCACAGGCCAAGCGCCTGCACCGTGTGGTCGCGGCTCTGCCGGCAGAGTCCATCGTGCTCGAAACCGATGCGCCCGACATGGCCCCGAGCTTTCATGCGTACCAGAGGAACACTCCTGAATTGTTGCCCCGTATTTGCGAACACCTTGCTTCGCTTCGGGGGGAAAGCTCGGAAACGCTGGCCCAGCGCAGTCTGCATAACACCTGTGAATTATTCGGCTGGCAGCCCGAGTCGGTGTAATCACGGCGGGGCTCTGCTAGAGTCCTGACAGAATCGGAAGGAGGTAAGCATGCCGTTAGGCATTGTTCTGTTACTGGTCTGGCTGGTTTTGCTGGTGCGCTTCCCGCGGGTCATGCTGCCGGTAAGCGGCGTCCTGGCGGGTCTCGGACTGCTGCTCGCGTTGTTCGTGGTCGGCCGCCAGTGGCTGGATGATAGGCACGCCGACCAGTTGCTCTTCCAGATCAGCTATACACCGGAAAGCTGCGACTTTGGCCGACCTCTGCGGGTGGCTATAGACAACCAGAGCGGGCGCACAGCCAGCAATATCCGTTGGCGGCTGCACGCAACCCAGCCTGGCTTCAACACCAACCTGCTCGACCTGAACACCACGGATGCGACTTTTCGCCTGGAACAGGCCCTGGAACCAGGCCAGAGCTGGATAAGCTGCTACCGCGTACCACCGCTGCGGTCGGGCTTCCGTGCCCCTGACCTGAATTACCGGGCCGAAGGCATCCGCGCCGATTTCTCCCGATGAACGTCCAAGGACTACAATAATGACTCGACCTGTCGTACTCATCACCGGCTGCTCTTCCGGTATTGGCCAGGCGCTGGCTGGGGTGTTTCTCGATGCCGGCTATGGGGTATGGGCCACTGCGCGCAATACCGATACCCTTGCACAACTCGTCGCCCGTGGCGCGGTAGCGATACAACTGGATGTCAATGATGCAGCGCAGATCGGCCAGTGTGCCGCTCGGCTGCAGGCGGAGGCGGGTCGCCTCGATGTGCTGATCAACAATGCCGGTTACGGTGCCATGGGTCCGGTGCTCGATGCGGACCGGGAAACGCTGCTGCGCCAGTTCGACACCAACGTCTTCGCTCCACTTCAGCTGGTACGCGCCTGCGCCGACCTGTTGCGTGACAGTCAGGGGCTTATCGTCAATATCGGCAGCGTATCGGGAGTGACCACTACCCCCTTCTCCGGAGTCTACTGCGCCTCGAAGGCGGCCCTTCATGCCCTCTCCGACGCGCTACGACTTGAACTCCATCCATTTGGCATTGAAGTGATGACGGTTCTGCCGGGGGCCATCGCGTCGGATTTCGGCAACAATGCCAGCGCGGCCATTACCCTTCCCGAATCGTCCTGGTTCAAGCCGTGGGAAAAGGCGATTCAGGCACGCGCGAAGGCCTCTCAGAACGCCGGCTCGACTCCCGCCGCGGCGTTTGCCAGAGAGCTGCTCGATTACGTAAAGAATCCATTGCGGCCGCAGGAGGCACTGATCGGCGCGAGCGCCCGCAAGATGGTCGCATTGAAACGCTGGCTGCCCACTTCGATACTCGATTCGCAGCTGCGCAAACGCTTCGGTCTCGACCAGCGAAAGATCAACTGAAGAGAATCGCTTCGGCCTGCTGGTCGGCGATTGTAGCAGGCGAGCGGGCTTCGGCCTCGCTCTGCTGAAAGATGCTGTCCAGCCGCTCCTCGATCTGCTCGATGCGGCCGGCGATCACGCCGGGAGCGACGCCCTGATGCGTCAGGGCTACGTACAACAGGCCGCCTGCGTTGATCACGTAGTCAGGGGCGTACAGAATCCCACGACTGACCAATTGCTCGGCTACGGCAGCGTCTGCCAGCTGATTGTTGGCGGCCCCGGCCACCGCGGCGCAGCGCAACTGGGACACAGTGTCGAAGTTGAGCACCGCGCCCAGCCCGCAGGGTGCGAAAATGTCGCACTGGGCTTCGTAGACCCCTGCCAGCGCCACGGGCTCCACCCCCAATTCATCAGCCGCAAGCCGTACCCGTCCGGGATCTAGATCGGCCACCATCACGTCCGCACCCTCGGCGACCAGCTGTTCTGCCAGGCTGTAGCCCACATTGCCCAGGCCCTGCAGCATGATGCGCACATCGCGCAGATTGGACTGACCCAGACGAGCCCGCGCCACCGCACGCATCCCCATAAGAACACCGCTCGCGGTGTGCACGGAAGGGTCACCTGCCTCGGTGGTGCTTGTGACATGACGGGTATGCAGGGCGATGCAATCCATGTCTGCGCTACTGGTGCCGCTATCGATGGCGGTTAGATACCGCCCGCGCAGGGATTCGATGCTACGACCAAAGGCTTCGAACAAGGCAGCGCGATTGTCCACATGGGGATGCCGCAGAATGACGGCTTTGCCACCACCGTATTCGAGCCCGGCCAGGGCGCCCTTATAGCTCATGTCCCGCGCCAGTCGCATGGCGTCGGCTGTCGCCTCTTCGAAGCTGGCGTAGGGCTGGTAGCGGCAGCCACCCAAGGCGGGCCCCAGGCGAGTATTGTGGATGGCAACTATTGCTTCCAGGCCGCTGGGCTCGTCGGTGAACAGATGCAGCGACTCGAGCTTCTCCCCACGCATGGCAGCAAACATGACCCCTCCTTGCCTGACGGAAATGGTTATTCCGTACAGTAAAGCAGCTATCCGGCTGACGTGCCGCCCGGATCCATCCGAGCCGACCGGCTGCTCCTCAACGCCTGACCGGACGTTTCTGCAGCCTGCGCTGCAGGGTTCGCCGATGCATGCCCAACGCGCGAGCAGTCGCCGAAATGTTGCCCTCATGCTCAGATAGAACGCGCTGTATGTGCTCCCATTGCAGCCGATCGACCGACATGGGGTGCTCCGGCACCAGCGAATCGGGATCAGCCTGCTCCGAGAGCAGGGCGGTCAATACGTCGTCCGCATCGGCAGGCTTGCACAGATAATTGCATGCCCCCCGCTTGATCGCCTCGACGGCGGTAGCGATGCTCGAATATCCGGTCAGAATGGCAACCTTCAGGTCGGGATAGAGTTCGAGCAGCCGCGGCAACAGCACCAGGCCCGAATCGCCCTCCATCTTGAGGTCGAGCACCGCGTAGTCGGGTCGCTCGGCACGCGCCAGCTCCAGCGCCTGCTCCGCATTTCCTGCGGTGGTCACACGCAGTCCACGGCGCGCCAGCGCACGGGCCATGACACGGGTAAAGGTCGGATCATCATCGACCAGCAACAAAAGTGGCTGGTCGTCCCTTGGGGTCTCGTCGTTCATGCACTGGTCTCCGATGCGATCGGCAGCACCACTTCACTGAGCGTGCCGCCTCCTTCCCGATTATAAAGCCTGACGCTGCCGCCGATTCGCTCGACTGCCGCCTGACTGAGAAACAACCCCAGACCGAAGCCCTTCTTGCCCTTGGTGGTGACAAACGCAGTACCGAGCTGCTCGGCGATATGCAGCGGCACGCCCGGACCATGGTCGGTAATCTGCAGCGTCAGCCGACGGCTGTCCCAGTGCAGTGCGACGCCGATGTTATCCGGACAGGCATCCGCGGCATTGTTCAGCAGATTCAGGACCGCCTGACTGAGCTCCGGGCTGGCGTCAAGACAAGGAGCGTTACCCGGGTCGCTGCTCCATTGCCAGGATGCTTCCGGACGCATCAGATGCCAGCGTGCTAGAACCCCCTGGAGCCATTGGTCGGCGGGTTCACGGCGCTGCGGCTGCCTGCGATTGTCTTCCGCGGTACGCACCATCTGCTGCAGGCTCTGCTTGCACTGAGCGACCTGCTCCTGCAGCAATGCGAGATCCTCCTGCAACTCAGGGTCCGGATGGTCAGCGCGCAGATCCTTCAGCAGAACGCTCATGGTCGAGAGCGGCGTCGACAGTTCATGTGCTGCTCCGGCCGCGACACTGGCGATGCCCAGCAACTGAGCGTCGCGTATGCCCTGTTCGCGCCGCTCCGCCAGGCGCTCGGCATGCTGGCGCAGTGCAGCGGCCATGCGAACCACGAACAGACTGATAAGTCCCGCGCTCATGGCGAAATTCAACCACATGCCGATCACGTGCAGATTTATGAGACCGCTGGCCACCGGCAACTCGAAGGCCTCGAGCGGCTGGTAGCGAACCAGCAGCAGGCTGTATGAAGTAATTGCCACGCAGGCCAGAAACAGTGTGTAAAACCAGGGCAGCGTGGCCGCAGCAATGGTCAGAGGCACCAGGTAGTAGGACACAAAGGGATTTGTTGGCCCGCCGGAGTAGTAGAGCAGCACACTGTGCACAGCCATGTCGAAAAGCAACTGCAGTCCGTATTCCGCATCGGTAACAGGCCAACGCTGCAAAAGCCTCAGCAAAGTGCACACTGAAATCAGCGCAGACACGGCAAGTGTGATAATAAGTGGAGTCCAGGGCAGCGGGAACCAACCACTGAGGTAAGCGGCGAGCACTGACGCACTCTGAGCCATCCAGACCAGCAGACGAATAAGCACCAGACGCCAGAGGTTCTGTCTGGAAGGCGACAGAGCCAGCGCATTCAGGCTGAAGAAAAGGCGTTGCGACAAGCGAATTGCTCCCGACATTGCAACGTCGGCCCTCGTCCCGTGCAGGACGATCGATGGCCCGCTGCTCTGGCATCCATTATCGACGTCCACTGGGCATCTTCAAGGAGAACTTCATCATGCGTCACCCTCTCGCCATGGCTATCGCGCTTGGCCTCGCACTGGTTGCAACCAGCATCAGCGCCGAGCCACTGCGCTACAATCAGGTGTCGCTGCGAGCCGAGGTCAACCAGGCCGTAAATCACGACACGCTCCGCATAACCTTCTACACCGAGGCGCAGGACAGCGACCCGGCAAAACTCGCTGATCGCGTGACCAGGCAGCTCAACGAAGGCCTGGAGACCGCCCGCAAGACTTCAGGTGTACGGGTATCCAGCGGTAGCCGTAGCAGCCAGCCGGTGTATGACGAAAAACGCCAGACTATCAGCGCCTGGCGCGAACGCGGAGAGATCATTGTCGAGGGTGACGACTTCGCAGAGATGGCGGCGCTGACCAGCCGTATGCTGGGCAATCTCAACCTTGGCAACATGCAGTTCAGCCTGTCGGCTGCTGGCCGGAGGGCCACCGAAGACGAGCTGATCAAACAGGCCATCGAGGCCTTTCGCAGCCGCGCCGACATCGCCACTCGCAGCCTGGGCGGAAGCACCTACCAGATCGTCAGTCTGGGGCTGAACACACAGTATGCGCAACCGCCCATCATGTTCCGGGCCGCCCCCCGAATGGCCATGGCTGACGCCGAGATGGCGACTCCCAGCCTCGAGGGTGGTCAGTCGGACGTAACTGTCAGCGCCGACGGGGTTATCGAGGTAACGATGCCCTGACCTGCTCAGGGGCGCATGAACGCGTAGTCGATGTCGTCGTCGAGATTGTCGGCAAGAAAGGCAAGCTCGTTGGCGATATCGGCGTTGCTGCGCTCACGCTTGTAGACTGCGATGACCTCACTCATCAGGGCGCGGGCGAGCAGTTGCTCATTGTACCCCTGGGCCTGCGCCTGTTCGGCGGCCTGCTGCATCACGGTGCGGGCAAGAGCATAGACTGACATGTCTCGATCTCCTTGGAAAACTCCATTGGAACATGGATCCCGCCTGCAGTTATTGACCTGACTCAGGATTTGCGGTCGGAATCGAAGGGTTCCTGAAAATAGCGATCACTGTCGAAGGTCTCGACCCAGTCCGGTGCAAAAACCACCAGACCGGTTACCACGGTCCCGTTGATGAACGCTTCGGGAAACATGACCAGCAGCATGTAGCCACCGAGCTCGAGCAAAGAATCGGGCGCAGTGAGTTCGCCAGACCATGCGAGAAGCCCCATACCGACGAGAATCGTGGAGGCGGCCGCTGCAGCACCGGCGAAGAAGCCACTGACGAAAATATAGAAGAACAGGTTGGTCGGACGGGTTCGCTCCAGTGCCTGACTGATCAGCATGGTGATCGCAACCGGGCCGAGTATTCTCAGCAAACCATTGACGCCGAAGGCTGCCGCGTCATCGACGCCGAGGATTACCATCGCCAGCTGCGCCAGCGTTGCGGCGACGATCGCCAGTTGCCAGTTCAGCAGCAGAGTAACCACAGTAAGCCCGATGAAGTGAAAGGTCAGGCCGCTGTCGAACTCCCGACGCACCAGCCATAACAGGCCAAGCACGAAGACGCTGCCGTAGAACAGATGCTGCCTGCGCAGGTCGGCAAACAGCTCGACCCAGGGTGCGCGGGCGACGGCCCACAGCAGAACCCCGGCATACAGAACGAGGCTCGCCCAGAGCTGAAAGGATGTGATCAGGCTGGCTGAGAGCATGAAGGCCGCCTCTGTCGCGGATTGGGAACATCTGGCACTACATGATACCCGCATTTTTCTCAATGCGACTTGCGCATCCGTGCTGACGGCGGATGCAATCCGGCCCCCCTCATACTAGAATGCAGCCATAGTCAGTCAAGCCTGCCAACGCAACACCGAATTGCGTACACCATAAAAGGGACCTGTCATGCCTAGCCGCTTGCATCCTGAAGATCAGAAACGGGTCGATGAATACCTTGCCTCCCCGATTCACCAGGTGGAACGCAAACCGTTCAATGTATGGCTGTTGTTGGCCGTCATCCTCGGCAGCGTGCTGGGGATGGGTTTGCTGGCGCGATTCCTGGCCACGCTGGTACTGGTTCCCCAGGGGTAGGCGTAACGACTGACGAAAGATTCCCTTTACTGTATGAGTCTCGTCCATGTCGTCATCGCAAGATCAAGCCGCACTACCGCGCATCCTCATCGTCGGAGGTGGCGCAGGAGGTCTCGAGCTGGCCACTCGCCTGGGTAGAACGCTGGGCAAGAAGAAGCGCGCCCGCATCACTCTGGCTGATGCCAATATGACCCATATCTGGAAGCCTCTGCTGCACGAAGTTGCGGCTGGCTCGCTCAACTCCACCGAGGATGAACTCAATTACGTCGCCCAGGCCAAGTGGAACCATTTTCACTTCCAGCTCGGCAGCATGGTAGGACTGGACCGGGAACGGCGCCAGGTGACCTTTGCGCCCATTCTTGACGAGCAGGGCGCAGAGCTGATTCCCGAACGCCAGCTCGGATATGACTATCTGGTTATTTCGGTCGGTAGCACGACCAACGATTTCGGCACCCGCGGTGCGGCTGAGCACTGTCTGTTCCTGGACACCCGCGCCCAGGCCGAACGCTTCCATCGCCGATTGCTGAATCAATACATGAAGGCGCAGGCGACCAGCGGCAACCAGCCCAGCGAGCCGATCAACGTGGCCATCATTGGTGCGGGCGCTACCGGCGTAGAACTCGCCGCCGAACTCCACCATGCCGCTCGCATGCTGCAGGCATACGGACTGGACCGGATTCGACCGGAGGACCTGAACATCAATCTGATCGAGGCCAGTAGCCGGGTCCTGCCAGCCTTGCCCGAACGCATCAGCCAGCCGGTTGACGAGACCCTGAAGAAGCTGGGCGTGCGGGTGCATACCGGATCGCCAGTGAAGGAGGTTCTGGCGGACCGTCTGGTACTGGCAGACGGTACCGAAATTCCAGCCTCATTGAAGGTCTGGGCTGCGGGAATTCGGGCACCGGCATTTCTCACCACGCTGGGACTCGAAACCAATCGCATCAATCAGCTGGTCGTCTCACGCACCCTGCAGGTCCCCGCAGACCCGAGAATCTTTGCCTTCGGCGACTGCGCAGCATGCCCGATGGGTGAGGATGGCCGCTTCGTTCCGCCGCGCGCTCAGGCCGCGCACCAGCAGGCCAGCTTGCTTGCCAGGAGCCTGCGCCGGGTGCTGGAAGGCAAACTGCCTCTGGACTACCACTACAAGGACTATGGCTCGCTGATCTCGCTGGCAAGCTTCAGCGCGGTCGGCAACCTGATGGGCAATCTGACCGGAAGCGTCATGTTGGAAGGCAAACTGGCACGGATGTTCTACGTTTCCCTATATCGGATGCATCAGATTGCCCTGTACGGCATGCCCCGAACCATCCTGCTGATGCTCAGCGACCGGATCGGCCGCAGCACGGAGCCGCGCCTCAAGCTGCATTGACGCCGCGGCCCTGCCCGGCTTCGACAGCCAGGACCAGAAAACTGGCGAGCCAGTGCTCGCCCATGTAATCGTCCTGCAGGTGGCCTCGCCCGGCGTCGAGATGGCGCTGGGCGGCCAATTCGAGCAGCGATCGTCGCGGATCAATCGCCGCCAGGCTGCCGCCAAGCTGTCGCAGACACCAGGCTCGACTCAGATTCAGCCCGTCCAGATGCGCCAGGCGACCATCGGTGCGGTCACGACTGTGTACCGGCTGCAACAAGGTCGCCGGGCGCCCCAGGGCCAGATCAGGCAGAAAGGCGTCGAACCACTCTCGAAAATCCTCTGCATCGAGTACCCGCTGCATCAGCAGCGCTTCCTGCAGCCCCGGCGAAAGAAAGTCCTCACCGCCGGGCTCCCAGGCCTGATAATTCCGATCCCTTCCATAGAAGTCCAGCGCCGAGGCTCTAAGCTGCTCAGCGAAGTCTCTCATCTGGCGAGTCTCTGCAAATTCCAGGGCCAGCAGCATGGCGAAAGCGGTGTTGCTGTGAACTCCGCTACGCACCGGATGACTGAGGCGCGGCAGGTAGGCTGAAAACCGTGCAACGACCCACTCGACCAGGGGTTGAAGATTCTGACTCCAGCGCACCGCACGGGGCTGCGTCTGAAGCGCCAGCTCGGTGGAAAGCTTGAGCAGCCAGGCCCACCCATAGGGGCGTTCGAAACCGCCACGCCCAGGCCGCCGGAAATAGTCCAGCTCAACCGCAACGTTGGCTGCCGTCAGTTGCTCGTCGAACAAGCCGACAATGGCCTCGGCTTCAGGAAGATCGTCACCGAAGCACCCCAACAGCCGGCTCAGCAACCAGTAACCATGAACGCAGGAGTGCCAGTCGTAACTGCCATAGAACACTGGATGAAGCGTTCTGGGAGGCGCCAGGTCAGCCACGGAATCCAGGCGCAGGGCGACTGAATTGGGATATTCGCGGGTAACGTGCCCCAAGGTGATCCGGGCGATGAGCGAGCGCTCATAGGGTGTCAGTGGATGATTCACGGAGACTCTGCCGGCAAGGATGACTGCCTGACAAGATAGGTGCCGAGGAACGCGCTTGCAACTTGCTGGAGAAACGCCGGTGATTGCCGGAAAAGATGGTGGGTCGTGTAGGATTCGAACCTACGACCAATTGGTTAAAAGCCAACTGCTCTACCGACTGAGCTAACGACCCATCTAGGTACTGCGGAAACTGGTCGGGGTAGAGGGATTCGAACTCTCGACATCCTGCTCCCAAAGCAGGCGCGCTACCAGGCTGCGCTATACCCCGAAAATCTCAAGGTGGCTCCGCGACCTGGACTCGAACCAGGGACCCAATGATTAACAGTCATTTGCTCTACCGACTGAGCTATCGCGGAATTACCTTTGAAACACCTCAGTAGAAGCAATGACTTGCGTCACATATCCCCTGCTGAGGCGCGCCATTTTACCGGGCGACGCGAGCCTGTCAACCCTTTATTGCTACCAAAGAAAAACCCGCCACCAGGGCGGGCTTTTCAACATGGCACCAAGCCGATTCAGAGCTGCGGTCCGGCCTTGACGATGCTCTCGGCGACATCGAACTTCTTGAAGTTCTCGACGAACAGCTTGGCCAGAGCCAGGGCCGCTTCATCATATTTGGCGGGGTCTGCCCAGGTGTTGCGCGGGTTGAGCAGTTTTGCATCGACGCCTGGCACTGCCTTGGGAACATCCAGATTGATCACCGGCAGGTGCTCGGTTTCGGCACCGATCAGCGCACCCGACTGCACCGCGGCAATGATCGCGCGGGTGGTGGGGATGCTGAAGCGGGTACCCTCGCCGTAACTGCCGCCAGTCCAGCCAGTGTTGACCAGATAGACCTTGCTGCCGAAGGCGTTGATGCGCTTGATCAGCAGCTCAGCATACTCACCAGCCGGACGCGGGAAGAAGGGTGCACCGAAGCAGGTGGAGAAGGTCGACTTGATGCCGCCGCCCGACCCCATTTCGGTAGAGCCCACCAGCGCAGTGTAGCCGGACAGGAAGTGGTAGGCCGCCTGTTCGTTATTCAGAATCGATACCGGAGGCAGAACACCGGTCAGGTCGCAGGTCAGGAAGATGATCGCGTTCGGCTCGCCCGCTCGGTTTTCCACCACGCGCTTGGCCACGTGCTCGAGCGGATAGGCGACTCGGGTGTTCTGGGTCAGGCTGACATCGGTGTAGTCGGCGACGCGGGTTTCCGGGTCAATGACCACGTTTTCGACGATTGAGCCGAACTTGATCGCGTTCCAGATGACCGGCTCGTTCTTCTGCGACAGGTCGATGCACTTGGCGTAGCAGCCGCCCTCGATGTTGAACACGCTGCCTTCGGCCCAGCCATGCTCGTCGTCGCCGATCAGGCTACGCGACTCGTCGGCGGACAGGGTAGTCTTGCCGGTACCCGACAGGCCGAAAAACAGGGTTGTATCGCCATTGTCGCCGACGTTTGCGGAGCAGTGCATGGGCAGCACGTCCTTGGCGGGCAGCAGGAAATTCTGGACCGAGAACATGGCCTTCTTCATTTCACCGGCATACTGCATGCCAGCCAGGAGCACCTTTCGCTGCGCGAAATTGATGATGACGCATCCGTCGCTGTTGGTACCGTCACGCTCCGGCTCGCAGGTAAAATGCGGAGCATTGAGAATCTGCCATACCGGCTTGTCAGCGGGGTTGTGACGCGGCGGGTTGATGAACAGAGTGCGGCCGAATACGTTGTGCCAGGCAGTTTCGGTGGTCATGATCACCGGCAGATAGTGTTCCGGATCGGCACCCACGTGAACGTGGGAAACGAAGCTGTCGCGACCTGCCACGTACGCAGTGACACGGTCCCACAGGGCGTCGAACCTGTCAGCCGGGAATTTGCGATTGATCGGCCCCCAGGCAATGGATTCGCTGGTGGAGGGCTCGTCGACGATGAACCGGTCCATCGGGGAGCGGCCAGTGCGCTCGCCGGTCTTGACGACCAGTGCGCCGGTGTCTGCCAGTTGCCCCTCGTTACGCTGGATCGCCAGTTCGATCAGGTGGGCGATACTCAGGTCGGTGTATACGGTGTTGGTTGCATGCGTCATCAAACGTCGTCCTCTTCGGCTCTGACCGAAAGTTCCATTAAAGACCGATGGCCTCGGTCTAAGCACGTGGGGAAAAGCTGGTTTATCGAATACCGGATCAAGCGCTGGGCATTTGCGCAAGCGCGCCATTATGCCAAAAAATCACCGGCTGCGCTAAATCCGATCAACGGCCGTCGCCCAATGGCCACGATAGATCAGATCTATCGCACCCCTCGAACTGCTGACCGTTCAGTGAAGACCCCTGGCATGCTCTTCGGCCGCCTCGAAGATCCTTTCCAGATCCTCGCGATCGAAGCGATAGCGCTCGTTGCAGAACTGGCAATCCACTTCCACTTCACCGCCCCGCTCGTCGAGCAGAGCCAGTGCGTCATCCCGTCCCAAACTGACAATTGCCCCGGCCGATCGTTCCGCCGAGCAGTTGCATTTGAAGACGGCCGGCCGCGGATCGAACAGGCGAACCTCGTCGTCATGATAAAGGCGATGCAGCAGGGTCTGGTTGTCGAGCGCAAGCAGCTCATCCGGTTTGAGCGTATCGGCCAGTACATTCACGTGCTGCCAGGTAGCCGCTCGCTCCTCAGGATCCCGCTGGCGATCGGCCGGCAGCGCTTGCAGCAGCAAACCGCGAGCAGTGCGACCATCGGCCAGCAGACGGAAGCGCGTGGGGAGCTGTTCGGAGGTTTCGAAGTACCCGTTCAGAGCCTGCGCCAGATCGGCGCCTTCAAGACCTACCACCCCCTGATACCGTTGCCCGTTGTCCGGATCGATGGTTATGGCGAGAATGCCGCCCGGCATCAGCGCCTGCAGCCCCTCCCCCTCCGGCGAGTCGCTGTAACGGGCGATGCCACGCACCTCCTGGTTGCTGGAACACTCCACCATGAGCGTGGAAACCGGGCCCTGCGAGGTTGCCTGCAGCACCAGCAGACCCTCGAACTTGATGGTAGTGGACAGCAATACCGCGGCAGCGAGCATTTCGCCGAGCAGGCTTTTGACCGACACCGGATAGGGATGCTTGGCCAGAATCTCCCGATAGCTCTGATCCAGTGATACCAGCTCGCCGCGCACGTCGGCCTGTTCAAAGATGAAGCGCTGGGTAACGTCGTGAGACGACATGGGAACACCTCGGGCAAAACGCGAAGTATATATCCAATCAATCTTCGTGGGGGGCGTGCTGCTCGTCGCGAAAACGGTGTATCTGGCGCCGCTGTTTCTTGGTCGGACGATGTTCGCTGATCACCAGCCCGGCCCCAAGGGCCCGGCGTCCGGCTGCCGCCTTCTCGCGGGCGGCGATACTCTCGGAGGTTTCCTCGTAAAGCAGCTGCGCCTGGGGAGCGCCCTGGCGCTGCGCGCTCAACGCCCGGACCACGACGGTTCGCGTATCGAATCCCTGGCGTATCTGATAAAGGTCGCCGATCCGCGGCTCCTTGCCCGGCTTGCAGCGCTCCCCCTGATGTTGCACCTTGCCACCTTCTATTGCCGCCCTGGCCTGCGCGCGAGTCTTGAAGAAGCGTGCCGCCCACAACCATTTGTCCAGGCGAACCCTGTCTGTTTCTGCCATCGTTCCTCCGATCGTTGTCACCAGTCTAACAGGCTTGTAGCGGATCATGACTTGCCCCATCATGCGCCCCATCGGGCCGCCTCGGGAGTCCCCATGAAAACCTTCGACCACCTCACCGTCATCGGGCTACGCGAGTGGATAGGCCTTCCGGAGCTTGGTATCGGACAGATAAAGGCCAAGATCGACAGCGGTGCGAAAACCTCCGCGCTGCACGCTACAGATATCGAGACCTTCACCCGTGAGGGACAGACCTGGGTGCGCTTCGACGCGCATACAGGTAGCCTCAAGCGCCCGGGGCGAAAGCCCTGCGAAGCGCCGCTGGTGAGCATCAGGCAGGTTCGCAGCTCCAACGGTCAGAGCCAGTCACGCTATACCATCCGCACGCCGATGGTGCTGGGTGACAAGTGCTGGCTGGTCGACTTTACTCTCACCTGCCGCAAGGCCATGCGTTACCGGGTCCTGCTCGGCTGCACCGCGATGCTGGATGGCCAACTGGTCATCAACCCGGGACTGCGCTTTGTGCAGGACAAGCCACAACCTCCCCCATACACCCAGGGCTGAACACATAATCATGAAAATCGCGGTACTGTCGCGCAATCCCAATCTTTACTCCACCCGTCGACTGGTCGAAGCCGGACGGGCGCGCGGGCACGAAGTGCGCGTGATAGACACCCTGCGCGCCTACATGAATATCGCCAGCCACAAGCCGGCGATCCACTACAAGGGGCAGGTACTGGAAGGCTTCGACGCGGTCATTCCCCGGATTGGCGCCTCTATTACCTTCTACGGCTCGGCAGTGCTGCGCCAGTTCGAAATGATGGGTGTCTTTCCACTCAACGAGTCGGTCGCAATCAGCCGCTCCCGGGACAAGCTACGCTCCCTGCAACTGCTGGCACGCAAGGGCGTGGGTTTGCCGGTGACCGGATTCGCCCACTCTCCGGACGACATCCCTGATCTGATCAGCATGGTCGGCGGGGCGCCGCTGGTGATCAAGCTGCTGGAGGGCACCCAGGGCATCGGCGTGGTGATGTGTGAAACCGAGCAGGCAGCCGAGTCGGTCCTCGAGGCCTTCATGGGACTCAAGGCCAACATCATGGTGCAGGAATACATTCGTGAGGCCGGCGGGGCGGATATCCGCTGCCTGGTGGTAGGCGACAAGGTCATTGCAGCAATGAAACGCCAGGCAAAGGCAGGCGAATTTCGGTCCAACCTGCACCGGGGCGGCACCGCCAGCCTGATCAAAATCACCCCCGAAGAGCGCATGACTGCCGTGCGTGCAGCCCGGGTAATGGGTTTGAACGTCGCAGGCGTGGACATTCTGCGCTCCAACCATGGACCGGTGGTGATGGAGGTCAATTCATCACCTGGACTGGAGGGCATCGAGACAACCACGGGCAAGGACATTGCCGGGCTGATCATCGACTACATTGAAAAGAACGCGAGACCCAATCAGACCCGTACGCGCGGCAAGGGCTGAATCCGAGCACTGCCCAGTGGTGCCCGCCAGCGGTGCCAGGTACTCAGTAGCGCGATCAGCAGTAGGCCCTCCGCCATGTCACCGCCGTAGTACATCAGCTGCGCAGCGGCGCGCAACTGGTCGGCGGGCTGACCGGTGCCTGCAGGGAGCAGTTGGGCATACATGAGCTTACCGAGCGCGCCGTGCAGTGCAATGCCAAGGGCCAGAATTGCCAGGCGAACCGCCGGGGGGATTCGATGACTGCTGCGATCAGGCCCCGCCAGAATGCTCCACGAGAACAGATAGCCCGCTGCGAAGAAATGCACATGGACCAGCACGTGCAGCGCGACGGACTGCTGCGAAGCCAGGTAAAGCGGGGTCATGTACAGGGCGTACATTCCGCCGATATTGAGCAGCAGTGCGGTCAGCGGGTGGGTGATCATCCAAAGGTACCCGCTCCCGAGGATTCGAACGATCCATCGCCCGGGCCGCGGCCCAATCGACCGCAGCAGAAGAGTCACCGGCGCGCCGAGCACCAGGCCGAGGGGCGCTACCATTCCGAGCAAGAGATGCTGGACCATGTGCCAGCGCAGATCGACATGAGCCAGGGCCATGATGCCGGGCGACAGCGCCCACCCCAGCGCCAGGCTACCAGCGAGCCAGAACCCGAGCCGCCAGATGCTCCAGCGGTTGCCCGTTGCCCATTGTCGCAGCACGGCTCGAACGTAGAACAAGGTCACCAGCAGATTCAGCGACCCGGCGACAGCCAGGAACCAGAGGTGGCCGGAAGGCACCCACTAGACTCCGGCGCTACGCCGCGCCCGCATAAGAACCAGCAGACCAAGTACGATGAGCACCCCCGCCGAGGCGTTCCAGGCGATATCGTAGGGCAGCAGATTCACCTCGTAGCGGACCTGGTGCAAACGCAGCAGTTTGTGATTGACCAGCCCATCGAACAACTGAAACCCGCCTGCGCCCAACAGCGCGCCGGCCCAGGCCCAGGGCTTCGCCAGCGCTCCGCGCCGGGCCAGACCGATCAGCAGGAAGGAACCGGCAGCCAGGGCTATCAGTTCCCCTGCATGCAGCAGCCCGTCAGTGAAGATGCCAACTGTGGTGGTCGCACCGTCGTAGAAATGATGCCACTGCAGCAATTGATGAAAAACGATTTCATCCACGCCCGCCATCAGGCCGATCCCGAGCGGGACGGCATACCACAGCGAGCGCCGACGGTCGTCCAGGCCCACCTGAACTCGACTCATGACAGGATCTCCGCAGCATCAACACAAGTGTGACCGGCTGCGGGCCAGGGCGTTCATCCTGCTACCAGGGCTGCCTGCAAAGCAGAGGTGAGGACCGCGTAGTCCTCTACCGCCGCGAACTCCTGGGTATCCCGCTCGGGCTGGCTGCTGTCAGGCTTGCGTACCGCGAGCAGATGAGCCACGCCGTAGCGACCGGCGGAGCGGAGAATATCCAGACTATCATCAATGAAGAGAGTGCGCTCGGCATCGAAGGGGACTTCAGCCTGTAGCGCGACCCAGAACGCCTGGGCCTCCTTGGGAAAACCGAAATCATGCGAGCTGATCAGGCGCTGGAAGTAGGTTCGCAACTCAACCCGTTCGAGCTTCAGCGACAGCGCGTCACGGTGGGCGTTGGTAATCAGGATGACCTGACGTCCGCTGCGCTGGAGCGCCTTGAGAAAGGCTTCCGCATCCGGACGCAGGCTGATCAGATGCGCCACATCGCGTTTGAGTTCAGCGACCGGCAGACCGAGTTCGCGGGTCCAGTAATCCAGGCAGTACCATTCGAGCTGTCCGCGGCGGGCGTTCATGATGCCGTAGATCTCGGCCTTGGCCCACTCGAGCGTCTGGCCGTGATGACGGGCGTAGCAGGCGGGCAGATATTCCAGCCAGAAATGGCTGTCGAAGTGCAGATCCAGCAGGGTTCCGTCCATGTCCAGCAGGACGGTATCGATCTCGTTCCAGGGCAGCATGGCGGTTGGGCTTTGCGACATGAGCCGCTATGATACCGAAGCCCACCTGCAATCACCACGGAGCTCACATGCCGCAAAAGCCCGAGACACTCGACGCCCGTATCGTCGCGAAAAGCCGGCTGTTCACCGTGGAGCAGGTTCAGCTACGCTTCAGCAACGGAGTGGAGCGGACCTACGAGCGTCTGGTCAACAAGGGGCAGGGCTACGGAGCCGTCATGGTGGTTGCCATGAAGGACGCGCGGACTGCGCTGCTTATCGAGGAATATTGCGGCGGAACGGGTGACTATCAGCTGTCGGTCCCCAAGGGACTCGTCGAGCCAGGCGAGGACGTACTCGACGCAGCGAACCGCGAACTGATGGAAGAAGCCGGTTTCGGCGCGCAACGCCTGGAATACCTCACTCATCTTTCACTCTCGCCTGGCTACATGAGCCAGCGGATTGCCGTGGTGCTTGCCCGCGACCTTTATGAGAAGCGTCTGCCGGGCGACGAGCCTGAGCCAATCCGCGTCGACTCGGTCGACCTCTACGCCCTGTCCGAACTGACCGCCCAGGAGAACTTCAGCGAGGGTCGAGCGCTTGCCGCCCTGTATCTCGTCCGCGACCTCCTCGAGCAACGTGGCGAGCTGAGCCGGTGACCTTGCCCGCCTCACCTCAGGCCCTGTGCGAACTGGCCCGTGCGGCCGGAGCGGCCACCCTCGCCTACTGGAACAAGCCGCTCGACGTACTCGACAAGTCAGACGACTCGCCGGTGACCGCCGCCGACCTGGCCGCCCATGCTCTCATCAGCAGGGAACTGCAACGCCTGACACCGGGCATTCCCGTCCTTTCCGAAGAAGATGCCAATGCCTCGCTGGCGGAGCGCCTGAGCTGGGATCGCTTTTGGCTGGTGGACCCGCTGGACGGCACCAAGGAATTCATAGCCGGAAGCGACGAATATACGGTGAACATCGCTCTGATCGAAGCCAGCCAGGTGCAGTTCGGTGTGGTCGGGGTGCCCGCACGAGGAGATCTTTACTGGGGCGGAGCAGACCACGGCGCCTGGCTTCAGCGCGGCGACGCCCTCGCCCAACCCATTCGCAGCAGACGCCCCGGAACCGTCCTCGAGGTGGTGGCCAGTCGGCGCCACACCAGCCCTGAACAGGAAGCCATGCTTACCCGCCTGGAAGGGCTGCGCCGCATAGAGCGCGTCAGTGTCGGCAGTTCTCTGAAGTTCTGCCTCATTGCCGAAGGACGCGCTGATCTTTATCCGCGCTTCGCGCCCACCAGCCAGTGGGATACTGCGGCTGCCCAGGCGGTCGTGGAAGGCGCCGGGGGGCGTGTTATCGGTCTCGACGGCCAGCGGTTCACCTATCCCACTCGGGAACACTGGCTGAATCCCTGGTTCATCGCGATGGGTGAACTGGATGAGGACCTCGTCGGGTTGCTGACCGGCTGAGCCTTGCCTGCGTGCCGGCCTGCGTTACACTGCGGATTGATTCCCGAGGAGCAAGCCCATGTTCTTTCGCCGCACCCCTGAAGAAAAGCTACGCCTGCCAACGCCCGAGGAAGCCCTTCCCGGCCGCAGCACGCCGGTGCTGCAAGGGGGCACCCACCGTGTGCTGGGCACCCCTTTGCATCCACCCTTTCCGACAGGCATGCAGCAGATCGTCTTTGGTCTGGGCTGTTTCTGGGGTGCCGAGCGCCTGTTCTGGAAGCTTCCCGGCGTGTACTCCACGGTCGCGGGTTACTGTGGCGGCATCACGCCGAACCCGACCTATGAAGAAGTCTGCTCGGGGCGCACCGGTCACAACGAAGTGGTTCTGGTAGTCTTCGATCCCCAACAAATCCGCCTGGACGATCTGCTAAAAACCTTCTGGGAGGCGCACGATCCAACCCAGGGAATGCGCCAGGGCAACGA
>JAUVYN010000035.1 GCA_030603065.1 Pseudomonas sp. | reverse complement strand
GGAGCTGCCAGGACTTGTTGCCATCAGGGCGGACGCGGAGATACAAGCCGTTGCCGTCCAGCTCCCGGTATTCCTTGGCCTCCGGCTCCAGTGTAGCCAGCACGGTATCAGCAAGCGGGCGGCGCTTGATCTCGGTACGCTTCATCCTTGTATCCCTCAGTTTCAATTTATATCCAAAGGTACACCCAGGGATACACGAAGGGCAAGGCTATGTAGGAATATTTGTGAGCATACAGATACAAGAAAACCCGCACGGGGCGGGCTTCTAGGGGATCGTCCGATGCATCTGAATGCACCCGGATTTTGCTATGTGGTGGGCCCAGCAGGACTTGAACCTGCGACCAATCGATTATGAGTCGACTGCTCTAACCAACTGAGCTATAGGCCCTTCTTCTCAAGCGGCGAATTATACGGACTGCGTCGCGCACTGACTAGGCACTATGGCGGAGGAATTTATCAGCGAACATCTCCGCCGACATGGGTTCACCGACCAGAAAGCCCTGGATCGCGTCGCAGCCCTGCTGCTGCAGGGCCAGCTTCTGGCCATGCGTTTCCACGCCCTCAGCGACCACGGTCATACCCAGGTTGTGCGCCAGCACAATGATGGTCTGGCTGATGGCCGTATCCTGGCGATCCTCCGGCAAGCCAGCGACGAAGCTGCGGTCGATCTTCAGGGTTTGTAGCGGCAGCTCCTTGAGGTAGTTGAGGGACGAGTAGCCGGTTCCGAAGTCGTCGATAGACAGATTCAGGCCCATATCTCGTAATTCGTGAAGCAGCCCGATCGAATCGCCGTTGCGATTCATCGCGAAATCCTCGGTAATTTCGAGTTCCAGCTTATCCGGCGGGATCCGATAGAACTGGAGTGCTTGGGCTATCTCATCGATCAATTGGCGGTCGACCAACTGAGCGCCGGATACGTTGACTGCGAGCAGCACGGGATCGAAGCCACGCGCAAGCCAATCGGCAAGCTGTGCGCAGCCAAGATGCAGAATCTGCTTGCCAAGCTCGACGATGAGTCCGGTTTCCTCTGCAAGAGGGATGAACTGCGAGGGATCGATCAATCCCCGTTGCGGATGCTGCCACCGGACCAACGCTTCGACGCCACAGAGCTCGCCTGTTCTGATGACTTGCTTTGGCTGGTAATGAAGGACGAACTCGTGCCGGTCGAGGGCCTTGCGCAGTTCGTTTTCCAGCTCCATACGCTGCTGAGCGTCGGCGGTGAGGTCGCGTGTGTAATACTCGTAGCGGTTGCGTCCCTGACCTTTGGCGCGGTACATGGCCGCGTCGGCATGCTTGATGAGACTGCTGGCGTCGTTGCCGTCTTTCGGGAACAGGCTGATACCGATGCTGGCGCTGACGAAAAACTCATGTCCCTCGGCGATGATTGGGTGACGAAACACCGCAAGCAGTTTTTCGGCGATCTGACCGGCATCTTCGTCCTGGTGCAATCTGGGCACCAGCACGATGAATTCGTCTCCGCCATGGCGAGCAACGGTGTCGGTTTCCCGCAGGGCTTGGCGCAGGCGGCTGCTGACGCAGGTGAGCAGTTCGTCGCCGACGTGGTGGCCCAGACTGTCGTTGATCTGCTTGAAACGGTCGAGATCGACGAAAAGCAGAGCGCCGGTCACCGAGTGGGTTGCCTCGGCGTTCGCGTGCAATGCTTCCCGTAACCTGGCCTCGAAGAGCAGGCGATTGGGTAGCCCGGTCAAGGGGTCATGGTGCGCCTGATGGTCGAGCCGCGCCTGGCTATGCTTTAGTGGCGTAATGTCGCTGAACACCAGCACCAGGTAGCCGAGCCGACCGTCAGGTTCGAGACTCTGGCTGATATTGACCCAGGCGGCGTAGAGCTCGCCATTGCGCCGGCGATTCCAGGTTTCCCCCTGCCAGTGCCCCTTTGTGTCAAGGGTTTCCGCCACCTCGGACATGAGCGCCAAATCTATGTTCTGCTGCTGAAGTCTGGTGATCGACAGGCCAAGCACCTCGCCTGCGGTGTATCCGGTGATGCGGGTGAACGCCTGGTTCACAGCCAGGATGTGTGCGCTGGCATCACAGATGATCACTCCCTCTAGCGTGCTTTCGAAGACGGTCGCCGCCTGGCGAAGAGATCTTTCCATCTGCAGCCGGGCGGTCACGTCGCGGGTAATCGACAGAAGGCACGGCTGGTCCTCGATCATGATGAGTTCGCTCGAAAGTTCGACCTCGCGCACCTCGCCTGTCGAGGTGCGCACTCGCCCGCGCATATCCCTGACGGAACCGGTCTGTCGCAAGGTGGCCAGCATTCGATCTCGATCGGTGGGATCGAACCATAGGCCCAGTTCCAGAGTGGTTCGGCCTATCACCTCGCCGCGTGTGTAGCCGGTGATGTCGGTGAACCCAAGATTCACATCCAGCAGTCTGCCGTCGGCCATTCGACTGATCAGCAGGGCATCGGGTGATGCCTGAAATGCGCGGGAAAACTTCTGCTCCGATTGCAGTAATGCCTCCTCGGTGGCTTTCTGCTCATTGATGTCGAAGAGAATGCCCCTCAGGCCATTCACCCTGCCGTCAGCGCCGTGGGTACAGCTGACCAGGTTCCGCACCCAGACCGGCTGGCCGAGCTGGTTACGCATACGAAAGTCGAATTGGTGGTCCCGGTTTAGAGCTGCGTTTTCCTCGAGCAGCTTGCGGACCCTGGGTTCATCTTCAGGATGAGTCTGTCTGGCTAGAAAGCCGTGGTCCATCCAGCTCACGCGGGGCACGCCCAACATGGTTTCGGCGTGCTGCGACACGTAAACGAACTGCATGTTCGGCAAGCTCATCTCCCATGCAACCGCGTTCAAGCTCTCGACCAGTCCGCGGTAGTGCTGCTCCTGTTCACGCAATAGCGCGACGGCCTGATGAGTCTGAGCGACGGCCTGTCGCCGCTTGTGATTGGCGATCAGTGCTCCGATCAGCAGCAGGCAGGTGAGCAGTAGCAGGACAATCTGAACTTCCGAGAGGGCCTGGGTGGCCATATCGCTGACCCGGGTGCAGCCCGGCAGGGCAGGCAGCGGGAGGTAATGGATAAAGCGGGGGCGACGAGTGGCCATGCTGCGCGGACTCCCTGTGCTGGCAGATGGTCATGATTGCCGATTTCGTCCGCGCGCTCAATGAAAAACGCCCGGCAGGCCCGGGCGTTTTTCACAACGTCGACGAAATCATTCGTCGAGGAAGCTCCGCAGGTGATCACTGCGCGTCGGGTGACGCAACTTGCGCAGCGCCTTGGCCTCGATCTGACGGATCCGCTCGCGGGTGACGTCGAATTGCTTGCCGACCTCCTCGAGGGTGTGATCAGTATTCATGTCGATGCCGAAGCGCATCCGCAGAACCTTGGCTTCCCGTGCCGTCAGACCGGACAGCACCTCACGGGTAGCTTCCTTGAGGCTTTCCACGGTTGCCGAGTCGATCGGTGATTCCATGGTACCGTCTTCGATGAAGTCGCCCAGGTGGGAATCTTCGTCGTCGCCGATCGGTGTTTCCATGGAAATCGGTTCCTTGGCGATCTTCAATACCTTGCGGATCTTGTCCTCGGGCATTTCCATGCGCTCGCCAAGTTCCTCGGGCGTCGGTTCGCGACCCATCTCCTGCAGCATCTGCCGGGAAATCCGGTTGAGCTTGTTGATGGTCTCGATCATGTGCACCGGAATCCGGATGGTCCGGGCCTGGTCGGCAATCGAGCGGGTGATCGCCTGACGGATCCACCAGGTGGCATAGGTCGAAAACTTGTAGCCGCGGCGGTATTCGAACTTGTCCACCGCCTTCATCAGACCGATGTTGCCTTCCTGGATCAGATCGAGGAACTGCAGGCCGCGATTGGTGTATTTCTTGGCGATGGAGATCACCAGACGCAGGTTGGCCTCGACCATTTCCTTCTTGGCGCGGCGAGCGCGGGCTTCACCGATCGACATGCGACGGTTGATGTCCTTCACCTCGGAGATGGTCAGCTCGGCTTCGCTTTCCATTGCCGCAAGCTTCTTCTGCGCGCGAATGATGTCCGGCTTGACCGCTTCGAGTGCTTCGGCGTAACGCGGGCTTTCGGCGAGCAATTCGTCTACCCACGCCTCATTGACCTCGTTGCCGGGGAAGCTGCGCAGGAAGTCGGCTCGCGGCATGCGCGCATCGCGCACGCACAGCTGCATGATGGCGCGTTCCTGGGCACGGATCTGATCCTGGGCGTCGCGCACGCGATTGACCAGAGCCTCGTACTGCTTGGGTACCAGCTTGATCGGCATGAACAGAGTAGCCAGGGCATCCAGCTCGGCGATCACCTGCTTGCTGTCGCGGCCGTGCTTCTTGAGTGCCTTTTTGACCTTGGTCAGCTGCTCTTCGATAGCGGTGAAGCGTTGACGCGCGACCTCCGGGTCCGGACCGCCGTCACCCTCGTCATCGGAGCTGGTATCATCGTCGGACTCTTCGTCGTCGTCGTCGCTCTTCGCTTCGTCCTTGTCCTTGATCTTCTCGGTCGGAATCTCGGCGTTCTCAGCCACCGACATGCCGTCATCGTCCGGATCGATATAACCGCTGAAGATGTCGGACAGGCGTCCACCCTCTTCGGTGACGCGATGATAGTCGGCTAGGATGCCGTCGACGGTGCCCGGGAACATGGAGATGGCAGCCATCACTTCGCGGATGCCTTCCTCGATGCGCTTGGCGATCTCGATTTCACCCTCACGGGTGAGCAATTCCACGGTGCCCATTTCGCGCATGTACATGCGCACGGGATCGGTAGTGCGTCCGATGTCGCTTTCAACAGCAGCGAGCGCTGCCGCAGCTTCTTCCGCGGCGGCTTCGTCGGCGTCGTTGTCGGCGAGCAACAGGGCATCGGCATCGGGAGCGGTCTCGAAAACCGTGATCCCCATGTCGTTGATCATGCGAATAATGTCTTCAACCTGTTCCGGATCGGAGATATCCTCCGGAAGATGGTCGTTGACTTCCGCATAGGTCAGAAAGCCCTGCTCGCGACCGCGGGCGATGAGCTCTTTGAGACGGGATTGCTGTTGCGCTTTTCCGGACATAACAACCCTTGTGGATGCCTTGGTGTGCAAAAAGGTAAGCTGCGGATTATACCCTGAATACCGCTATCAACGCCAATTCAGCGCGCCTGCTATTGCGCGGCTGACGGGGCCTTGCGGCGCTCCAGGAGTGACCGAAGCTGCTGTTTTTCCTCGTCGGTCAGGGCGGTGCTGGCTGACCGGTCGAGGAGTTGCTGAATCTGCCGTTCTATCTGGCGTGTCCTCAGCCTGTTAATGGTGTCGAAAAACTGCTGTTCAAGGTTGGCGCTGGGGATATTCAGCAGCCATTCCTTTTCCGCCAGCCGTTCGAGCTGGTCTCCCAGTGCGGTGCCATGCCAGCGGGCCAGCAGCTGGATGGTGCCCAGCGAAGGGTTTTTCTGCAGGGCGTCCACCAGGGCTACCAGCAGTACCGCCTCATCCTCGCTGTCATCGGCGAACTCACTCGCCTGATCGACCATGCCGGCCAGGTTGGGGTTGTGCAGCAACGTTCTGGCGGCGCTAAGCAGCGGGTGCTCTACGCTGCGCGCGGGCGCCTCCCCGCGGCTGCGGCCCTTGGCCTGCCTTGGCTGATGCTCATACTCGGCTATCGGCGGCCATGGCTCGTTGCTTGAGCTCTCGGGCGGATAATCCGGACCGGCGGCGTGCAATTCCACTGGCGGTGCCGGAAGGCGCTCGAGATCCATTCCCGTGCGCTGCTCGAGCGCCTGGCGCAGCAGCCGCTTGAGCATGCTGCCGGGCACTCTGTCGATCAGCGGCAGCGCCAGATGAGCAAGGTGCGCCTTGCCTTCCAGACTATCCGGATTCGCCTCCTGCGACAGGTGGCGAAACAGGTAGTCGGTCAGCGGCATGGCCTGCTGATCCATGCGTGCCCTGAATGCGTCCTGGCCCTCGCTGCGTACCAGGCTGTCCGGATCCTGCCCTTCCGGCAGAAACAGAAAGCGCACATGGCGGCCGTCTTCCAGGGCCGGCAGGCAGGCTTCGAGGGCGCGCCAGGCGGCCTGTCGTCCGGCATTGTCGCCATCGAAGCAGAAGATCACGCTATGTACCACGCGAAACAGTCTGCGCAGGTGCTCTTCGCTGGTGGCGGTTCCCAGCGTGGCGACGGCGTTGGTGATGCCGTGCTGGGCCAGGGCCACGACATCCATGTAGCCCTCGACCACCAGAATGTCGTTGAGCTGGCGGTTCTGCCGGCGCGCTTCGAACAGCCCGTAAAGCTCTCGACCCTTGTGGAAAACCGGAGTTTCCGGAGAGTTCAGATACTTCGGCTTGTCGTCGCCCAGCACGCGCCCGCCGAAGCCGATCACCCGGCCGCGGCTATCCCGGATCGGAAAGATGATTCGGTCGCGGAAGCGATCGTAGCGCTTGCCGGTTTCCTCTGCCTCGACCAGCATTCCCGCTTCGAGCAGCTGTTTCTGCTCGAGGTTGTCGGTGGCCAGGTGCCGCATCAGGTTGTCCCATCCCGGTGGTGCGAAACCGATGTCATACAGCTTGGCGACCTGTCCGGTCAGGCCGCGCGCCTTCAGGTAGTCGACGGCGCGCTGGCGCTCGCGATGCTGGCGCAGCTGCTGCCGGTAATAGGCTGCGCAGCGCTCCAGAAGGGCATAGAGCGGACTGTCCTGGCGCGGGCCGGGACGGCTCTGCTGACGGCCGGCGCGCTCTTCGCGCGGAACATCCATGCCCAGGTTGCGCGCTAGTTCCTCGACGGCCTGGGGGAAGTCCAGTCGTTCGAAGTCCATGATGAAGCTGACTGCATTGCCGCCGGCGCCGCAGCCGAAGCAGTAATAGAATTGCTTGTCAGGACTGACGCTGAAGGAGGGCGACTTCTCGTTGTGGAACGGGCACAGCGCAGAATAGTTCTTGCCGGTCTTCTTCAGCTTGAGGCGAGAGCCGACTACCTCGACGATGTCCGATCGGGCAAGGAGGTCGTCAATAAAGCCCTGAGGAATCAAGCCGGCCATGGTCGCTCGCGTCGCTGGAACGGAAGAGGGTGCCGGTGTCGCCAACTCGGCCACCTGCGTGCCGAGGCCTCACTATAGCAAAGGGCCTGGGCTTTGGCAGTGCAACGCAAAAATCCAGCCGTTTCCAGATGGCTGGAAGGCCGGACATCGCGTTCTTGCATGTCTATGATCTTCGATTGGCTTTTGGCTGGCCATTCGAGGGCCCGCAATCAGGCCCTAAAGATCAGGTCGCCAGAACTTAGTACAGACGCTCGCGGCGGCGATGCTCGCGCTGCAGCTTCTTGGCGTGACGCTTGACCGCGGCAGCAGCCTTGCGCTTGCGCTCGGTAGTGGGCTTCTCGTAAAACTCGCGACGGCGGACTTCAGCCAGGACGCCAGCCTTTTCGCAGGAGCGCTTGAAGCGACGCAGGGCGACGTCGAAGGGTTCGTTCTCTTTAACTTTGACGGCAGGCATTTCGTACCTTTCTCAAAACTGGACTGTGAGTGTCGTTGCTTCGCGTGGGACGGGCCCTGCGCGATTGCATTTCAAGGGGAGCGGATGTTACCGCCTCACAAAACAAAATGCAAAGGGATTTGCGCCTGGGCGGGGCTGGCCTGGTTCGAGCAGGCCGATTATCATGCGAGACCCTGATCTAACCCAGCCTGGCGGGCCCTATGCGCGTTCTCGGTATTGAAACCTCCTGTGATGAAACCGGCGTTGCGCTCTACGACAGCGAGAAGGGCCTTCTTGCCGATGCCCTGTTCAGCCAGATCGATCTGCATCGGGTGTACGGAGGTGTCGTGCCGGAGCTCGCCTCGCGCGATCACGTGAAGCGCCTGGTTCCGCTTCTGCGTGAGGTTTTCGCCCGCGCTGGTGTGGCCGAGGGCGAGGTCGACGGGGTCGCCTATACCGCCGGGCCGGGTCTGGTCGGCGCTCTGCTGGTCGGTGGAGCCTGTGCCCGAGCGCTGGCGTTCGGCTGGGGTGTTCCGGCGCTGGGAGTACATCATATGGAAGGGCATTTGCTGGCTCCGATGCTCGAGGAGCAGCCCCCTGCGTTTCCCTTCGTGGCGCTCCTGGTGTCCGGGGGGCATACGCAGCTGGTGAGGGTCGATGGAATAGGTCACTACCGCCTGCTCGGCGAATCCCTGGACGACGCAGCCGGCGAGGCGTTCGACAAGACCGCGAAATTGATGGGGCTGCCCTATCCCGGCGGGCCGGAAATTGCCAGGTTGGCCCAGCAGGGTACGCCGGGACGTTTCACCTTCCCGCGCCCCATGACCGATCGGCCTGGGCTGGATTTCAGCTTCAGCGGCCTCAAGACCGCCACGCTCAATGCTTGGCGCGAGCTGCAGGCCTCGGCCGCCGCAGACGACCAGGCGCGCTGCGATGTGGCCCTGGCCTTCGAACAGGCAGTAGTGGAAACGCTGACGATCAAGTGCCGTCGCGCGCTGAAGGAGACTGGATTGAAGCGGCTGGTGATCGCGGGCGGCGTAAGTGCCAACCGACACCTGCGTGCTTCGCTCGAGAAGATGGCCCATGGCCTGAAGGGTGAGCTCTTCTACGCCCGTCCGGCGTTCTGCACGGACAATGGAGCCATGATCGCGTACGCCGGCTGCCAGCGGCTCATGGCTGGCCAGCAGGATGCTGCGGGAATAGAGGCACGGGCGCGCTGGCCGATGGAGGAGTTGCCACCGATTTTTGCTTAACGGCGAAAGCGGTTTTCCGTGCCCGCCAGCAGGCGTAGGATGTTCAAGCGGTGGCGTAGCATAATCAGCAGCACCATCAGTCCGATCGGCATTATCAGTTCTGGCTGGTGCCAGGCGAGCCAGGGGAGTACTCCAAGGCTTGCAATGAGTGAGGCCAACGAGGCCGTGCGCTGTATGGCGAAAGTGAGGCCCCAGAGTAGCGCGCCGATAAGTAAAGCTGGCCAGGACAGGAGCAGCAGCACACCAGCGGTGGTTGCGACGCCTTTGCCGCCATGAAAGCGGTGAAACAGGGGGAACATGTGCCCGATTACGGCCGCCATCCCGACCCAGGCTTGCTGGAACGGTGATAGGCCCGCCTGGGCGGCAAGCCACACAGCCAGACAGCCCTTGGCCACGTCACCGATCAGGGTGGCCAGAGCCAGGGCGCGTCCTCCCAGGCGCAACACATTGCTCGCGCCCGGGTTGCCCGAGCCTTGTGCTCTGGGATCAGGCAGCCGTCCGAGGCGGCTGAGCACCAGCGCGAAGGACACCGAGCCGAGCAGGTAGGCGGTCAGGAAAAGGGTGGCGAGTTCGGCGGACATTGGTCGGGCCGTGACTGAAAACCAGATTGTAGTCGACAGCGGAGTAGCTTGTGGATCGGATATTTGTAAGAGGACTTGCGGTCGACGCGGTGATAGGCGTTTATGACTGGGAGCGCGACATCCGCCAGCCACTCGTCCTCGATCTGGAGCTCGCATGGGACATTCGCGCCGCGGCTGCTGACGACGACCTGAGTCGTACACTGGATTATGCTGCCATAAGCGACAGAATCATCACCTACGTAGGAGAAAGCCGCTTCGCCCTTGTTGAAACCCTGGCAGAGCGCGTCGCTGAACTGGTGCGCAGCGAGTTCGCCGTGCCCTGGCTGAGGCTGACTGTGAACAAGCCCACCGCTGTCAGTCAGGCAACAGGAGGGGTCGGCGTGATCATCGAGCGTGGGGCGCTGTCGTGACGCCGGTCTTTCTTGGTGTCGGCACCAACATCAACCGCGAACATCACGTTCGCCGCGGACTCGATGCCGTTCAGCAGCTCCTTGGTCCGCTCGATGTGTCGCCGGTGTTCGAGAGCGACGCGGTTGGTGTTCTGGGGCACCGTTTCTACAATCTGGTAGTAGGCGCGAACACGCGGTTACCGCTGGCGGACCTCAGCGCAGCGCTCAAGGCTATCGAGGCTGCCTGCGGACGACGCGACCAGCAGGTGCCAGGTCGCATCACGCTCGATATCGACATACTGACCTATGGAGAGCTGGTAGGCTGTCACGCTGGCATCGAGCTTCCGCGGCCTGAAACGCTGCGCAACGCCTTCGTCCTCTGGCCACTCGCCCTGCTGGCGCCCCGGGCCACGCTGCCTGGAAGCACACGCAGCTACGCTGAACTCTGGGCCACCTGGGTGGGGCATCAGCAGCTCTGGCCGGTCCCTTGCGGCTGGCAGGGCCGGGCCCTTACTCCAGGAGAGTTGATCGACAAGCACGCCCCGCGGGCCGCCCTCTAGGTCTTTTCCGGTAGTCCACGTCGGCGGCACGCCTGTTGCAGCGCAGCTTCCCGAGCCTGCTCCAATGCCTCACCGAGAGCGCCACCCGTCAGCCCCTGCCCAAGCAGCGGCTGGACCGGGACGGCGCGTGCGATGCCAGCAGCCTCACGCAGCCACATGCCCTGAGCGGAGGGCAGGGTGTCGTTTGTATGCAGCCGCTGTTCTGCTTCCGCTGCGGCGACGAAGAGCTCGAAACGGTCGGCGCGCCGGTAGATATCCAGGGCCCTGAACAGCTGTCCCAGGGCGCGTCCGTCGAGCTGCATTGCCGCCCTAAAGTCCGCCAGATGCAGACAGCCCATCTGGGCCAGATCAGCGCAATCTCGTGGCACCTTGCAGCGCTGATTTATGGCCCGTACCGCAGCGAGCCCATCCGCCGGGCGCGGCTGGCTGTCGGCAAACCCCTGCAGCAGAGCGGTCCAGCGGGCTGCAAGTGGCAGTTCCATTGCGGCTGCGTTATGCAGCACCGCCAGTTGGTAACCGGCCCTGTCCTGATAGGCGCTGAGGGGTGAAGCCTGTTGGAACAGCGCCTTGAGCTCGGGGAACAGTTCGGCCAGGGCGCCGCATTCATCCAGCACCTGGAGGAACACTTCCGGCCGTGACTCCATGAGTGCCCGACTGATTTCCTTCCAGCTGCGTTCGGCGGTCAGCGCCTGCAGTTCGCCGGAACTGGCAAGCTCGCGCATCAGGGTCATGGTCTCGGGTGCGATGCGAAACCCAAGCCCTGCGTAACGTGCAGCGAAGCGGGCTACCCGCAATACCCGCAGCGGATCCTCGGCGAAGGCCGGAGAGACGTGACGCAGCAATCGGGCCTCGAGGTCACGAAGCCCACCGTAGGGGTCGATCAGGGCACCGTCCTCGGACTCGGCCATGGCGTTGACCGTCAGGTCGCGGCGCTGCAGGTCTTCTTCCAGGGTGATCTCAGGGCTGGCGTGGAAGATGAAGCCACCGTAGCCCCTTCCGTTCTTGCGCTCGGTGCGCGCCAGGGCGTGCTCTTCGCCTGTCGCGGGGTCGAGAAAGACCGGAAAGTCCTGGCCCACCGGCCGAAAACCTTTGGTCTGCATGATCTCCGGGGTGGCGCCGACTACTACCCAGTCCCGCTCGGTTACCGGCAGGCCCAGGAGTCGATCGCGCACCGCGCCCCCGACAAGATATCTGTTGATCTTCGCTTTCATGGGCGCGACTTTACGGCAGGCACCCGAAAAGACCAAGGGCTCAGACGGGCGGAATGTTCAGGTCGAACCTTGGCAGGCGTTCCTCCTCACGCTGTGGTCGTGGCGGTATGTGCGCCTCTGCCACGACCCTGTCGCCATCCATGCTGTGCAGGTGTACGTCGAATCCCCACAAGCGATGCAGGTGCTTGAGCATCTCGTTGGTAGACTCCCCCAGCGGTTTGCCATCATGGCGCTGGTGGCGCAACGTTAGGGAGCGATCTCCTCGCCGGTCAACCTGCCAGACCTGGATGTTGGGTTCGCGGTTGCCCAGGTTGTACTGGGCAGCCAGCAACTGGCGTACCGCCCGATAGCCCGAGTCATCATGAATTGCGGAGATCTCCAGATGGTCGCGCTGGTCGTCATCGACCACGGCGAACAGCTTCAGGTCGCGGATCACCTTTGGTGACAGAAACTGCAGAATGAAACTTTCATCCTTGAATGTGCGCATGGCGAACTTCAGTGTTTCCAGCCAGTCGCTGCCGGCAATGTCGGGGAACCAGCGCCTATCTTCCTCCGTGGGGTTTTCGCAGATACGGCGGATGTCGCACATCATGGCGAACCCCAGGGCATAGGGGTTGATTCCGCTGTACCACTTGCTGTCGAAGGGCGGCTGGTAGATCACGCTGGTGTGCGACTGCAAAAACTCCATCATGAAGCCGTCGGTGACCTTGCCCTCGTCATACAGATGATTGAGCAGGGTGTAGTGCCAGAAGGTGGCCCAGCCTTCGTTCATGACCTGGGTCTGGCGCTGGGGGTAGAAGTACTGCGCGATCTTGCGCACGATGCGCACCACTTCACGCTGCCAGGGCTCGAGCAGCGGCGCGTTCTTTTCGATGAAGTAGAGCAGGTTCTCCTGGGGCTCTGCCGGGTAGCGTTGCTCGATTTCCTCGCGGCCATGGTTATTGGGGTTGACCGGTATGGTCCGCCACAGGTCATTGACCTGCTTTTGCAGGTACTCTTCCCGCTCGATCTGTCGCCGCCTTTCCTCCTCGGCGGAAATGGGGTAGGGCCGCTTGTAGCGATCGACGCCGTAGTTCATCAGGGCGTGGCAGGAGTCGAGCAGGTCCTCCACCGCGTCGATCCCGTGGCGCTCCTCGCAACGGGTGATGTACTGCTTGGCGAATACCAGGTAGTCGACGATGGCGCTGGCATCGGTCCAGGTTCGGAACAGGTAATTGCCTTTAAAGAACGAGTTATGACCGTAGCAGGCATGGGCGATCACCAGCGCCTGCATGGTCATGGTGTTCTCTTCCATCAGATAGGCGATACAAGGGTCGGAATTGATCACGATCTCGTAGGCCAGGCCCATCTGCCCGCGCTGGTAGTTCTTTTCGGTATGCAGGAAGTGCTTGCCATAGGACCAGTGGTGGTAGCCCAGCGGCATGCCCACCGAGGCGTAGGCGTCCATCATCTGCTCGGCAGTTATGACTTCGATCTGGTTGGGGTAGGTGTCCAGACCGTACACGTCGTGGGCGATGCGGCCCAGTTCGCGGTCGTATTCGCGGATCAGCTCGAAGGTCCATTCCGAGTTGGTGGAGATGGGCTCGCGTATCATGTGGCCATCCTCTTCTGGAACAGCTTGCGAAACACTGGATAGATATCTCCGGCGTCGACGATCTGCTGCTGGGCGAAGCTGTCGGCGAAACGTTCGGCGACCTGTTCATATTCGTACCAGAGCGCCTGATGCTCCCGCGGGGTAATCTCTACGTAACAGTAGTACTGCATGGCGGGCATGATCTGGTTGACCAAAAGGTCCCGACAGATCGGCGAGTCGTCGTTCCAGTTGTCGCCGTCCGAAGCCTGGGCACAGTAGATGTTCCATTCGTTGGGCGAGTAGCGCTCCTCCACGATCTGCTGCATAAGGCGCAGGGCGCTCGAGACGATGGTGCCGCCGGTTTCCCGCGAGTAAAAAAACTCTTCCTCATCGACTTCCTTGGCGCTGGTGTGGTGCCGAATGAACACCACTTCGATGCGCTCGTAGTTTCGCCGCAGAAACATGTAGAGCAGGATGTAAAAGCGCTTGGCCAGATCCTTGGTGGCCTGGGTCATGGACCCGGAGACATCCATCAGACAGAACATCACTGCCTTGGAGCTTGGGTTGGGCTGCTTGGTTATCAGGTTGTAACGCAGGTCGAAGGTGTCGAGAAAGGGCACCCGATCGATGCGCGCGCGCAGCTTCTCGATCTCCTCTTCAACTTCACGGATGTCGGTGAGGTTGTCCGGCTGCTCACGCTTCAGCACCTCCAACTCTTTGACGGCAGCGCGCAGACGACCGCGGGCGCCGGCGCTCAGGGCCAGGCGGCGGGCCTGGGCCGCACGCATGGAACGGACGATGTTGATCCGCGCGGGGTTGCCCTGCTGGCTGATGCCGGCACGCACCGGCTTGAATGTATCGGTGCCGGTCAGGTGACGCTTGATCAGGTTGGGCAGTGCCAGATCCTCGAACATGAAATCGAGGAATTCTTCCTGAGTAATCTGGAAGACGAACTCATCCATGCCTTCACCGCTGTCTCCGGCCTGGCTGCCGCCCTGACCGCCACCGCCGCCATCCGGGCGGGCGATACGGTCGCCGGTGGTGAACTCACGGTTGCCCGGGTGAACCCGGGTCTGCCTGCCGCCGGGGCCGTGGTGAAAAATGGGCTCGTCGATGTCGCGGCCGGGGATGCTGATCTGCTCGCCATGCTCGATATCGGTGATGGAACGCCGGCCAACCGCTTCTTCCACCGCTTTCTTGATGTGCGCCTTGTAGCGACGCAGAAAGCGCTGGCGGTTCACCGTGCTCTTGTTCTTGCCGTTCAGGCGTCGGTCGATCACATAACTCATTCGCGGCCCTCCGGACCGGCCGCTCGGACCGGTCCTGCCATTTACCCGGGCGCCTTGCTGCTGACGCTACTGTGCCTTGCGAACCCGCAGATACCACTCCGACAGCAGGCGGACCTGCTTCTCGGTGTAGCCGCGCTCGACCATGCGGGTGACGAAGTCGCTGTGCTTCTTCTGGTCTTCCTTCGAGGCCTTGGCGTTGAAGCTGATGACCGGCAGCAGATCCTCGGTGTTGGAGAACATCTTCTTCTCGATCACCACGCGCAGCTTCTCGTAGGACAGCCAACTGGGGTTCTTCCCGTTGTTGTGGGCGCGGGCGCGCAGCACGAAGTTGACGATCTCGTTGCGGAAGTCCTTGGGATTGCTGATGCCCGCGGGCTTCTCGATCTTCTCCAGCTCCTCGTTGAGTGCCCCTCGGTTGAGGATTTCGCCAGTGTCGGGATCGCGGTATTCCTGGTCCTGGATCCAGAAATCCGCGTACAGCACGTAGCGGTCGAAGATGTTCTGCCCGTACTCGCTGTAGGATTCCAGATAGGCGGTCTGGATCTCCTTGCCAATGAACTCGACGTAACGCGGTGCCAGGTATTCCTTCAGGTAGCGCAGGTAGCGCTCGCTGACCTCGTTGGGGAACTGCTCCTGCTCGATCTGCTGCTCGAGCACGTAAAGCAGGTGCACGGGGTTGGCGGCTACCTCGCTGTGGTCGTAGTTGAACACCTTGGACAGGATCTTGAAGGCGAAGCGTGTGGACAGCCCGTTCATGCCCTCGTCGACGCCGGCTGCGTCGCGGTACTCCTGAATGGACTTGGCCTTGGGGTCGGTATCCTTGAGGTTCTCGCCGTCGTAGATGCGCATCTTGGAGTAGACGTTGGAGTTTTCCGGCTCCTTCAGGCGCGAGAGCACGGTGAACTGGGCGAGCATCTTCAGGGTGTCCGGCGCGCAGTGGGCCGACGCCAGGGAGCTGTTGGTGAGCAGCTTCTGGTAAATCTGGATCTCGTCGCTGACGCGCAGGCAGTAGGGCACCTTGACGATGTAGATCCGATCGATGAAGGCCTCGTTGTTCTTGTTGTTGCGGAAAGTGTGCCACTCGGACTCGTTGGAGTGGGCCAGGATTACGCCGCTGAACGGTATGGCGCCCAGGCCTTCGGTGGAGTTGTAGTTGCCCTCCTGGGTCGCGGTCAGCAACGGATGCAGCACCTTGATTGGCGCCTTGAACATCTCGACGAATTCCATCAGGC
The DNA here is from genome assembly GCA_030603065.1 of Pseudomonas sp. GTDB lineage: Bacteria > Pseudomonadota > Gammaproteobacteria > Pseudomonadales > Pseudomonadaceae > Halopseudomonas. The sequence continues at coordinate 15,415 of JAUVYN010000035.1, read as the reverse complement.
CCTGGTTGGCCCGGCACAGAGCACCCGAATAGCTGTAGGCATCCGGGTCGCTCTGCGGGTACTCCTCCAGCTTGCGAATGTCGACCTTGCCGACCAGCGCAGAGATGTCCTGGTTGTTCTCGTCACCCGGCTCGGTCTTGGCAACGGCGATCTGCTGCAGGATCGAGGGATAGAGCTTGACCACCCGAAACTTGCTGATGTCGCCGTTGTACTCGTGCAGCCGCTTGACCGCCCAGGGCGACATGATACTGGTCAGGTAGCGCCGAGGAATGCCGTAGTCCTCTTCCAGGATCTGGCCGTCTTCGGCGGCATTGAACAGGCCGAGCGGTGACTCGAACACCGGCGAGTCCTTGATGGCATAGAAGGGTACCTGCTGGATCAGCGACTTGAGCTTTTCTGCCAGCGAGGACTTGCCGCCGCCCACCGGGCCGAGCAGATAAAGGATCTGCTTCTTCTCCTCGAGCCCCTGCGCGGCGTGGCGGAAATAGGAAACGATGTGCTCGATCGCGTCCTCCATGCCATGAAAATCGGCGAAGGCTGGGTAGCGCTTGATCATCTTGTTGGAAAAGATTCGGGAGAGACGAGGGTCGAGCGAGGTATCGATCAGCTCCGGTTCGCCTATCGCCATCAGCAGGCGTTCGGCCGCGGTGGCGTAAGTCGTGGGATCCGTCTTGCAGAGGTCGAGGTACTCCTGCAGGGAATATTCCTCCTGCCGGGTAGTCTCGAAACGGTTCTGGAAATGGCTGAATATGCTCATGGCACGACCTCGCTATTACCTGAATGAGAGATCTGTGACTTCCGGGCAGAGGCCCGCCTGACGCTGAGAAGGGCGACGGCACCTGAGAATGCGTGAATCCCCCAATACCAACTCAAGCAGGCGTTCGCGAACCTGTCGGAGATATGGACGCCAGCGAGGCTGACCCCCGTATCCGGCAGGCTCCCGTTATCTCGGAAGCCGGCAGACCGGCCTTCACTTTCTGTTCGCCTTGGTTTGAGGATAGTTCTTTTGCAAGCCGCTGACAGGGGGGATATGAAAAAAAAGTTTGCGGTACTCGCCGATGCGTCGTTAGCTGGCTTCGACCTTATCGGGGAACGTTCGGTACCATAGCTCGAAGCCACCATCCAGGCTGTAGACTTCGGCGAAGCCTTCATCAGCCAGATAGGCTGCGGCAGGCTGGCTCGAATTGCCGTGGTAACAGCATACGATCAGCGGACGCTCCTGGTTGGTCCGGGCCAGAAACTGCTGCAGATTGGCATTGTCCAGTCGCACGGCGCCGGGAATGTGCGCGGCATCGAAGCTGCCGGGGTCGCGAATGTCGACCAGCCCTGCACCCTGCTCCAGGAGCTGCTCTGCCTGTTGCGGGTCGATGCGTTTGAAATTACTCATGTTGATCCTTGCAGTCGCAGAGGTGGCGCTCCCCGGTCTCGAGGTTCATCAGCGTCATACTGTTTCCCCAGACGCAGCCGCTGTCCAGGGCTTCGACGCCGGCAGCGTCTGCCTTTCCCTCGAGCGCTGCCCAGTGGCCGAAGACAATGCGCACGTCCGGGTCCTTGCGCGGATAGCTGAACCAGGGTGCGAAGCCCTTCGGAGCACTGTCGAGACCTTCCTTGCTTTTCAGATCCAGAGTGCCGTCCGCGCGGCAGAAACGCATCCGGGTGAGGTAATTGGTGATCACCCGTAGCCGCTCGATACCGGTGAGTGCGGGGCTCCAGCAGGCCGGCTCGTTACCATACATCTGGCGCAAAAATGGCGGCCTGAGCTCATCGCTGCGCAGCACGGCTTCGACCTCTGCGGCGCGCTTGAGCGTCTGCTTCACGCTCCAGATGGGAGGTATGCCCGCGTGGGTCATCAGCGTGTTCAACCGCTTGTCGAAATGCGCCAGCGGTCTTTCGCGTAAACTGCCAAGCAGGCGCGCGCGGTCTGGCGCCTTCAGAATCGCCAGCAGTGTATCGGATCGGCGCAGCCGCTCGGCATCCTGGCTGGCAGCCAGCAGATGAAGGTCGTGATTGCCGAGTACAGCGATACACGCATTGCCCAGACTGTCGATGAAGCGCAAAGCTTCGAGTGAGTCCGGGCCGCGGTTCACCAGGTCCCCCACTGACCAGAGGACGTCCCTGGAAGGGTTGAAGTCGACTCGTTCCAGCAGGCATTTGAGTGGTTTTAGGCAGCCCTGCAGGTCACCTACGGCATAGGTAGTCATGCGCGCCCTCGATGATAGCGGTTCAGTTCAACGCGTTGGGTTTGGCCAGGCGGAACAGGGGAATCGGGGCGCGGAATTCATGCTGGTCTTCGGCGCGCATACCGTAGCTACCATGCATGGTTCCGACTGGTGTCTCCAGCAGGCAGCCGCTGCTGTAGGTATGGCTCTTGCCCGGCTGGATGATGGGTTGTTCGCCGACTACGCCTGGGCCATCGACTGTTTGCACCTTGCCGTTGCCGTCCGTTATGGTCCATTGCCTATCGATCAGTTGGGCAGCCATGTCGCCCTCGTTGCGGATGTCGATGGTGTAGGCAAAGGCGTAGCGGCTGGCGCCAGGGTCCGACTGCTCCTGAAGGTAGCGGGTCTTCACGCTGACGCGAATGGCGTAGGTGCGCGATGCGGTCATGGTTCAGTCCTTCTGGGTTGCCGACGCCCCGGAGTGGCGCGCCAGACGGTTCGCCAGCCGGACGAATCCGGCCAGATCCACCTGTTCCGGGCGCAGGCCCGGGTCGAGCCCTTCGGCGGCGATGCTGTCAGCATCAAGCAACGGCCTCAGTGTATTACGCAACGTCTTGCGCCGCTGATTGAACGCCTCGCGCACAACCTGTTCGAGGATGCCGGGATTCTCTGCCCGGTGCGGCAGCTCGGCATGCGGGGTGAGCCGGACGATCGCCGAGTCGACCTTTGGAGCCGGGCTGAAGGCTCCGGGGCCAACATCGAACAGGTGCTCCACCTGACAGTAGTATTGCACCATGATTCCCAGTCGGCCGTAATGATTGCCGCCGACCGGAGCTGCCAGGCGCTGCACCACCTCCTTCTGCAACATGAAATGCATGTCGGCAATCTGCGCAGACTGCTTCAACAGGTGAAACATCAGGGGCGTTGAAATATTGTACGGCAGGTTGCCGACGACCCTGAGAGGCTGGTCATCGGCGAGGCTCGCGAAGTCGAACTTGAGGGCGTCCCCCTTGTGCAGCGTGAAGTTCGGGAGATGGCCGAAGCGAGCGAGCAGAATTGGATGCAGGTCGTTATCCAGTTCGACCACCTCCAGGCGGGCACCGCTGGCCAGCAGACCCTGGGTGATGGCCCCCTGGCCCGGGCCGATCTCTACCAGATGCTGTCCTTCCCTTGGGGCGATGGCGCGATGGATGCGGTCGATCACGCCCGGGTCGTGCAGGAAGTTCTGGCCGAAACGCTTGCGGGCCCTGTGCGGTGCGAATTGGGTCATGCGGTTCCCTTGGCGTTGATCATGTCGATGGCAGTAGCCAGTGCTACCTGCAGGCTGCCGGAATCGGCCCGGCCGGTTCCGGCAAGGTCGAGCGCGGTGCCGTGGTCCACCGAGGTGCGGATGATGGGCAGTCCCAGGGTCACGTTCACTGCCTGGCCGAAACCCTTGTGCTTGAGTACCGGGAGTCCCTGATCGTGATACATCGCCAGGACCGCGTCGGCCTGGTCCAGGTGCTTGGGCGTGAACAGGGTATCGGCCGGCAGAGGGCCCTGCAGCGCCATTCCCTGCTGGCGCAGTTCGGCAAGCAGCGGCTCTATAATGTCGATTTCTTCGCGACCCAGGTGGCCACCTTCACCGGCATGCGGATTGAGTCCGCAGACCAGGATACGCGGCTGAGCCAGCCCGAACTTGTCACGCAGATCCCGTTCGAGAATGCTCAGAACCTCGCGCAGCAGTGCCGGAGTGATCGCGTCGGCCACTTCCCGAAGTGGGAGATGGGTTGTCGCCAGAGCCACCCGCAAACCGGGGCAGGCGAGCATCATGACCACGCGGGGCGTGCCGGTGAGCTCGGCAAAGTATTCGGTGTGTCCGGAAAAGGCGACACCGGCGTCGTTGATCACGCCCTTGTGAACGGGGGCCGTCACCACCGCGGCGAATCTGCCATTCAGACAGCCTTCGCCGGCCTGCCGCAGCGTCTCCAGCACATAGGACCCGTTGCCTGTCGCGAGCCGGCCCGGCACGCAGGGCACTCGAAGCGGAACGGATAAAACACTTAGTTCGCCCGGTCTCTGCGCTGCGGGAGCCCTTTCAGGGTCGAAGGGGCGCAGGGTAACCTTGAGCCCGAGCCGGGCCGCTCGTTCGGTTAGCAGTTCGGCGTCAGCGATGATCACCCGCTCGTGGGCGCAGGCCTGGTTGGCCAGCATGAGGCATAGGTCCGGCCCGATGCCGGCGGGTTCGCCGGCAGTCAGGGCGATTGCCCGAGCAGCCACCTAGATCTTGAACTCGACGTAGGCGTCTTCGCGGATTTCCATGAGCCACGTCTGTAGCTCTTCCTCGAACTTGCGGTTCTGCAGGAGATTGGCAGCCTGCTGCTGACGCATTTCGTCGGTCATGTCGACCGAGCGCCGATCGGTGACCTGCAGGATATGCCAGCCGAACTGGGTTTGAAACGGACGCGAAACGCGTTCGGTCGGGATCGACGTCATCACGTCGCGGAATTCGGGAACCATCACGTCCGGAGTGATCCAGCCAAGTGACCCACCGGCCAGCGCCGAGCCCGGATCCTCGGAGAAGGAGCGCGCCAGCGTGGCGAAGGACTCCCCTGCGGCGATGCGCTCGTAGAGGCGCTGCACGAGTTGAGCTGCTTCCCCTTCGGTACGGATTTCGCTCGGCTTGATCAGAATGTGGCGAACCTGAAACTCCTCGACCAACTGGTTCTCACCGCCGCGTTTCTCGAGCAGCTTGAGGATGTGCAGGCCGGCGGGAGAGCGCAACGGGCGAGTCACCTCACCCACTTCCAGGGCAGTCACGGCACTAGCGAATGGTCCAGGCAACTGAGCTGCCTTGCGCCAGCCGAGTTCGCCGCCTTCCAGGGCGTTGGCGGCGCCGGAGCGGCGAATCGCCACTGAGGCGAAGTCCGCACCACCGCGCAACTCGCGGTAGATTTCCTCCGCGAGGCGAGTCGTCGATTCCACTTCGGCAGAACTGGCGGCATCCGAGATTGGCAGGACGATCATGGCCAGGCGGTAATCCGTTGCGGTTTGATACTGACCAGCCTCGGAGTTCAGGAAATTGCGGACCTCCTGATCGGTAACCTGGATACGTTCAGCAACGCGGCGCTGACGGACCCGATTGATGATCAGCTCGCGGCGAATCTGCTCTCGCGCTTCTTCATAGCTGATGCCGTCCCGAGCCAGGGCGGCGCGGAACTGTTCGAGGGTCAGGCCGTTGCGCTGAGCGACCTGCTCCATCGTCTGGTTGAGCGTGGCATCGTCGATACGAATGCCGGCACGCTCGCCCATCTGCAGTTGGATGCTTTCGAGCACCAGCCGGTCGAGTACCTGCTGACGCAAGATCGACTCGGGTGGTAGCTCCGCACCGCGCTCGCTGAGTTGCTGGCGCACGGCTCCCATACGCTCTTCAACCTGGCTGAGCATGACCACGTCGTTGTCGACGATGGCCGCTACCCGGTCCAGAGGCACGGTTTGGGCCAGCAGAGAATTGCTGAAGGCGATTCCGGCCCACAGGCCGAGCAGTGCGATGTGTCGCTTAAAATGCATGAGTTTCACGCTCTCTGTAACCTGGGATGCCTTCGTCGAGAAGGCTTTCTACGCGGTTTCCTGTGACATTGCCCAGCCCCTTGAGCACGATCTGCAGGAATATGCCGCGGTTGGCACGATCGGTCGCGACGGATTCGAACTCGTCATAGTCGACCCAATAGCGGTTGATGAAACGTACTTTCCAGCAGCAGCTGTCGTATTCGAGGCCGCCGAAGGCCTCCAGCGTGCGGTCGTCGGCAAAATCGTGCTGGTACCGCCCGATCACGCTCCACTGGGCGCCGAGCGGCCAGATGAATGAAATGTCCGACTGGTCGATGCGGCGGTTGGGGTCACGGTTGAACGTGCCGGTCAGCGCATCGAATGTATTCAGCTCGTTGCGGAATCGGTAGCCAAGATTGACCACCTTGCGCGGTTCCGGCTGATAGTTGAGTCGGACATCGCCGGCATTGCCGTCGCTTTCCTGTGGGTCCCACAGAATATTGCTGCTCAGGCGCCAGTCATCGTGCATCTGATACATGAACTCGGCGGCGTAGGCTGAACGGGATTGGCGGTCCCGCGGTGGCGCCTCGCTGATGAGCGGATCGAGCTGGACACGACGATCGTCAAAATAGAAGATCTGGCCCAGGCTGCCGCGAATCCGCTCGCGACCCCGGTCGTCCAGCAAGCGGCTGGTCGCGCCCAGCGTCAACTGGTTGGCATCCCCTGTCCGATCCCGGCCGCTGAAGCGGTCGTCGCGGTACAGCGACGCGTAGCTGAAAGTGGTCTCGTAGGTATCGAACAGCGGCTGGTCGTTCTGATCTCGATAGGGAGCATAGAGATAGAAGGCCCGTGGTTCCAGCGTCTGTCGCATGCTGTTACCAAACCAGTTGGTGTCGCGATCGAAATACAGGCCGCCGTCCACACTGGCAATCGGGAGGGTGGTCGAGGGGCGAGTATCCAGGCCTGCATAATCGAACCCATCGGCACGATCGTCTATCTCCAGGTCATAATGCGTCGACTCCACCCTGGCGGTCGGGGTGAGGAAACCCCAGCTGGTGCGCATCGGGTAGCTCAGGGCCGGACTGACGTTCACCCGATGGCCGGTGGCGCGCTGCAGGCCGCGGAGGTTCTCATCCGGCTTGGGGATGTTCAGGCCAATCCCGTCGATCTGGGCTCCGTTCTTGCCGGTGATCACACCGCTTTGCAAGTCGCGATCGAAGTAGGTGTACTGCGTGCTGTAATCCAGGCGCAGCCCGGTATCTGCGATGCGAGTACCCCCGTCCAGTTGCAGCTGCGGAAGGCGCTCGTAGGGGCTAACCGCGGTCACCGTAGCGAGCTCGTAAGAATGCACCAGGGCGTGGAAGCGCCAGCCGTTGCCGGTGTAATGCAATGCCCCCCGTTGGTCGACGTAGGTGTCAGGACGGCCATCCAGGGCGGTATTCAGGTCCTGAAAATAGAAAGGATCACTGATATCACCCGCATCGAGATGCGCCGACAGGCGAGGTGCAAGCTGGTGATCGTGGCGAACACGATACATCCAGCGCTGATCGCCGAACTCGCTGTCATCGAGAAAGGCGGCGTCCAGCTGACTGCGACTGGCCTGTCCCAGGTGGCGGGCCTCGCCTTCGACCAACGCGCCGCGCTTGGACATGAAGCGCGGGTACAATGTGGCGTCGTAATTGGGTGCGAGATTGAAGTAATAGGGCACGGTCACTTCTGTGCCGCTTCGCGTGCTGGTCGAGAAGCTCGGCGGCAGCAGGCCGCTCTTGCGCCTGTCATCCAGCGGGAAGGTTATGTAGGGCGTGTAGAACACCGGCACATCCTTCACATGCAGCCGCACGTGCTTGGCCTCGCCCCACCCCTGTTCGCGGTCGAGCTCGATGTCCTTGGCGCGCAGTGTCCAGGTGTTTTCGCCAGGTTCGCAGGTGGTGTAGGTGCCGTTGGTCATGACGATGATGGCATCCTCACGGCGAACCACCTTGTCGGCTGTGCCGCGCGCGTGGGACTCGTGAACCAAGTAGGTGACGTCGTTGACTTGGGTGCGGCCAGTGTCGATTTGCAGGCCGGCACTGTCGCCAAGCATCAGTACGCCCTGATCGCGCAGACGGACCTGGTCCTGCAACGTCACCAGATTTTCGTTGCGATCGAAATGCGCCTCGTCGGCCTGCGCCTGAAGCCGGCCCTGGCGCAGCAGCACGTCACCGCTGAGGGTGCCTCGCTGAGTTTCCTGCGAGTAGCGGCTGGCATCGGCTACTGCGTAGATCGGTAGATCTTCAAAGGGCGTTTCGTCATCACGTCCCACTCGTGGGGGTTCGACATAGGCGCCACGGCAATAAGGTGCTATGGCGGCCTGCTGAGCTTCACTGAGCCTTTCGCGGGGAACCCAGTCGAGTTCGCTGAACCGGCTGTCGACGGAGCGGGTCTGAGCGATAGCTCTGTCCTGGGCTGGCGCGTCGCTTGTCCGGGGTTCCGGTGCGGCTGGTGCCGGGGCGCTGCGCTGCGGACGCGGGGGTAAGGCTGGCGACGATTCCAGCGGGCTGCAGGCCCAGCCAGCACCATCGGCGCGACAGCTGACCTGGCCGGTGGCCATGCTGGTCATGGGCTGGACGAGCAACAGTCCGCTGGCAAGCAGCATCGGAAACGAAGGGCGAAACGGGGGAATACGGTAGGCCATTAGAATTATCCGGGCGTCCAATCGGGTGCCAGCGCGCATCAGCTTTTGCAGGGAGCCTGCAACAGGCATGCTGCGTTTGCTCGTAAAGATCGTGGATAATAAAACAATGTGCGGCACCGAGCCAGCGTCGACCAATTCGGGAAGATATGATGGATTCCAGAGAACAGTACCTTGTGCAGGAGTGGTTGCCCCGCGCATTGCAGACTACCTACCAGACCCAGGGCTGGGGAGCTCCGCCGGAAGGCGAACTCAGTCCGGCGAGTGCCGACGCCAGTTTCCGGCGGTATTTCCGTTGGGTTGGTGGCAACCGCAGCCTGATCATCATGGACGCGCCGCCCGAGCGCGAGGATTCCCGACCCTTCGTCAAGGTCGCCGGGTTGCTGGCCGAAGCACAGGTGCGAGTGCCGGCTATCTATCAGGCCGACCTGGAACAGGGTTATCTGCTGCTCGAGGATCTGGGTTCGAGCACTTTCCTCCAGAGTATTCAGACGGGTATCGGCGAGGCCGAGCTGGAGCGGCTGTTCGAGGGAGCCCTGACGGCGCTGGTTCGCTGGCAGCAGCACAGCCGACCGGGCGAGTTGCCGCCCTATGACGAGGCGGTGCTGCGCCGCGAGCTGGGCCTGTTTCCCGAATGGTTCGTCGCGCGGCATCTTGGGCGCGAACTCACGTCAGCCGAGGCAGCCGAATGGGAAGGCCTTTGCGAGCTTCTGCTGTCCAGCATTCTTGCCGAGGCTCAGGTATTTGTTCACCGTGACTACATGCCCCGCAATCTGATGACGGCAGAGGGTGAGCCCGGCGTTCTGGATTTTCAGGATGCGCTCTACGGGCCCGTCAGCTACGACGCCGCCAGCCTCTTTGCCGATGCTTTTTTCAGCTGGCCGGCGATGCAGCGCCAGCAATGGATGCGCCGCTACTGGCAGCTAGCGCGCGATGCAGGGATCCCGGTACCGGCTAATTGCGATGAGTTTGTTGATCAGGCGCGTCTTATGGCGGTGCAGAGACACCTGAAGGTGCTAGGCATCTTTGCGCGGATCCGGTATCGGGATGGCAAACCGCATTACCTCGAAGACGCCCCCCGTTTTGTCGGCTATCTGCGCGAGGCCTGTGCCGCCGACCCGCGTCTGGCAGGTCTGGCACGGTTGCTGGAAAGCCTGGGGCTGGCGCAGTGAAAGCCATGGTGCTGGCGGCGGGCAAGGGAGAACGGATGCGTCCGCTGACTCTGCATACGCCAAAGCCACTGCTTCCGGTGGCGGGGAAGCCGCTCATTCAGTGGCACCTGGAGGCGCTCAGGCGCGCCGGTGTGTCTGAGATTGTCATCAATCATGCCTGGCTCGGCGAGCAGCTGGAGGCAGCCTTCGGAGATGGTAGCGAGCTGGGTTTGCGCATCCTCTGGTCCGCCGAGGGGGAGCCTCTGGAAACAGGCGGCGGAATTTTCCACGCGCTGCCGCTACTGGGCTCGGAGCCCTTCATGCTGGTCAATGGCGATATCTGGACGAATTTCGATTTCGCCACACTGCGCCCGCTATCGGGCGTGCTGGCGCATCTGGTGCTGGTCCCCAATCCACCATACAAGGCGAGCGGCGATTTTGTGTTGGCTGATGGTCTGGCGCGCAATCCGCACGCTGGCGAAGGGCTTACCTTCAGCGGTATCTCCATCATCGATCCCCGCTTGTTCGATGGCTGTCGCGCAGGTGCCTTTGCGCTGGCGCCCTTGCTTCGCCGTGCGGCTGATCAGGGGCTGGTCAGCGGCGAGCTGTTCGGGGGTAGCTGGATAGATGTGGGCACGCCGGATCGTCTGGCGCTGGCCAGCCGTAGCGCCGAGGCGCTCTGACATGTTCTGGCCTGTGACTCTGGCGGGAGCGGCTGTGGGGGCGGCCATCGGTGGCCTCGCGGGTGCCCTGCTCGGTGCGTTGCTCGGGCATGCGCTGGACCGCTATTGGAACCTCAAGCGCTGGGTCGATGTGCCGACCCGGCTGCGCGAGGGGTTTGGTCGCAGGCACTCCTTTGAGCGAGTGCTGTTTCTGTGTCTTGGTCGCCTGGCCAAGGCCGAAGGGCGGGTCGAAAAGGTACATCTCCAGCTGGCGCGAGACATAATGGACCAGTATCGCCTGGACGAGGCGGCCCGACTGCAGGCCATGCGCAGTTTCAATGCAGGAAAGGATCCGGGGGAGCCGGTTTCCCCCAGGCTCGTTCGACTGTTTCGCCGCGACCCGGCGCGGGGTGCAGAGCTGGTCGACTGTTGCTGGCGGATGGCGCTCGTCAACGGAGGCCTCGGGTCAGCCTCCAGGGCGCTGCTCGATGAGTGGTCGCAGTTGGCAGGGCTAGGGCGGGCCGAGCAGCAGCGCATGTACCAGCGCCACCGTGCCGGCGGCAGTACCGGTCAGGCCCATGCCCGGAAGCCGCCAGCGGTCAGCCGCAATCTTACGCGCGAAGCCGCGGAGCTGCTCGGCGTCGATGTGTCGGCACCGCCGGATATCATCAAGCGTGCTTATCGGCGTCAGCTCAGCAAGCATCATCCGGACAAGCTGGTCGGCGCCACGCCCCAGGAGCTGGCCGCCGCCGGGGAGAGGGTCCACTCCATTCAGCAGGCCTATGAGCGACTGAAACGCTTCCGCGGGTTTCGCTAGTTTGCGCTGATCCGCTCGATCCAGCCCTGCAGGCGCCTGATCAGTATCGTCTGGGTCTCCGGCGCGCCGCGCAGGTCGCCGATGTGCCACTGAACATAGCCCGAACGGTCCAGTCTTCGCGCGGCGAGCGCCCGCTCGTGGTGACCTGCACGTGGCCCGCCAGCACTAGGCAGCAGTTCGAGCAAAGGCTTTTCCCAGGCAGCGACCTGCTCGGCAAATTGCCGTTCCAGCATCGTCGGGGCGCGCGGGCGGAACAGCACCAGCGCGTCGATACCGAGTGCCTCTGCATCCAGCTTCAGGGCCCAGTGAGCCGCCTGGCCGCGGGCAATGATGATGGTCGGCAGGTCGCCCTCCGAGTCTCCCTTCAGCGAATCCAGCCCCAGTTGCAGGCGCGCGCTCAAGTCGGCCTCTCGGGCACCAGCGCGCTCGGCCACCGCTTCATCATCCAGCCCGAAAACTACCGGCGCTGCGGCTGGCAGAGACATGGATAAGGTATTCCAGCCCGCCTCGCTGAGCTGGCGCCGGGCGGGAGCGAGCAGCTCCGGCCAGTCGGCGTGCTCGCCGTGGTCACCCACCAGCAGTATCGCTCCACGAGGCTCCGCCCGGGCAGCGGGCAGCCAGAGCGTCAGAAAGGCGTTTTCTGCCTCGCCCAGACGGCGCTGCTGTTCGGCAGGGAGGTGCCGCTCGAGAACCGTATCAGGGGGTAGGGTGGGGGCAGTGGGAGTCGGATCCACCGTTTCGGCCGGCGGGTCGCTCGGCTCCTGGGCGTAAATGCCGAGGGCCAGTCCCAGCCCCAGTATGAAAACGGTCAGACGCATGGTCATGCTCCGGCTGGGCTGAGTCGCCAGTATACAGCGCACAGGCCGGGCGCATGGGTTAAACTACGCGGCTTCCGGTCGCCCAGTTCGCCTAGAGGTTCGTATGCCTGATTTCGCCATCGCCCCGTCCATTCTCTCCGCCGATTTTGCCCGCCTGGGTGAAGACGTCGACCGCGTGCTCGCCGCTGGTGCCGACATCGTGCACTTCGACGTGATGGACAATCACTACGTCCCCAACCTGACCATCGGCCCCATGGTCTGTGCGGCGCTGCGCAAGTACGGTGTGACTGCGCCGATCGATGTGCATCTCATGGTCAAGCCGGTCGACCGCATCATCGGCGATTTTCTCGAGGCGGGGGCCAGCTACATCACCTTTCATCCGGAAGCCAGCGAGCACATCGATCGCTCCCTGCAGCTGATCCGTGACGGCGGCGCCAAGGCCGGCCTGGTCTTCAATCCAGCCACATCGCTGGACTGCCTCAAGTACGTGATGGACAAGGTCGACATGATCCTGCTGATGAGCGTGAACCCCGGCTTCGGCGGGCAGAAGTTCATTCCGGGCACGCTGGACAAGCTGCGTGAGGCCCGCGCGCTGATCGATGCCAGCGGCCGCGAGATCCGTCTGGAGATCGACGGCGGCGTCAACGAGCAGAATATTCGCGCCATCGCCGAGGCCGGTGCCGACACCTTCGTTGCGGGCTCGGCCATCTTCGGCAAGCCGGACTACAAGACGGTCATCGACAACATGCGTACCGAGCTGGCCCAGGTCCGCCGTTGAGATGAGCCTGCTCTGCGAGCCCTTCGGTGGGGCGCTGCCCCAGGTGGTGCTCTTCGATCTCGACGGTACCCTGCTCGACTCGGTACCGGATCTGGCCGCCGCGGTCGATCACTTGCTAGCCCTGCGAGGGCGGCCCGCAGCGGGCGTCGAAAAGGTTCGCGACTGGGTCGGCAATGGCGCGGCGGTATTGGTGGCGCGGGCACTGGCCGGCAACATAGAGCACGCCGGCGTGGAGTCCCCCGAGGCAAAGGCTGCGCTGCAGGACTTTCTCGCCGCCTATGCCGACCAGCACGAACTGACCCGGGTATACCCGGGCGTTACCCCACTGCTCGACTGGCTGGCGGCGCGGCGGATACCCATGGCGGTAGTGACCAACAAGCCGGAACGCTTCGTTGCCCCGCTACTCGAGCAGACCGGCCTGTCCGGGTATTTTCGCTGGCTGGTTGGCGGTGACACCCTGGCGCAGCAGAAGCCGGACCCGGCGCCCCTGCGTCATGTGCTCGCCCTGGCCGGTGTCGAGCCGGGCCGGGCGCTGTTCATCGGCGACTCGCGCAACGACGTGCTTGCCGCCAGAGCTGCTGGAATGCCGGTGGTGGCGGTGACCTACGGCTATAATCACGGCGAGCCGATCGCCGCCAGCGCGCCGGATCTGCTGGTTGATTCGCTCGCCGCGCTCATATAGCCTATCGACTTTCCTGCCCGCACGATGGATCAGCCGTGTTTGTCAGCAACCGCAAACTGATGAGAGTGATCAAGGCGCTCGCCCGCTGGCGCTGGCGTACCTGACTTTCCTTGCCTGCAACCCTGCAGGTCGCGGTTTTGCGTGTGACAATTTCCATGCCCCAAGAGGCTGATCATGACCCGAGACGAATTCCTTCGCCTGGCCACCCAGGACTGCAACCGCATACCCGTTGTGCGGGAAGTACTGGCGGACCTGGATACGCCGCTGTCCACTTATCTGAAACTCGCCGATGGGGCCTATTCCTATCTGCTCGAGTCGGTACAGGGCGGCGAGAAGTGGGGCCGCTATTCCATCATCGGCTTGCCGGCCCGCACCGTGCTGCGGGTCTACGACCATACCGCGATCATCAGCATCGACGGCATCGAAACCGAGCGCCACGAGTGTGCCGATCCGCTGGCCTTCGTCGAAGCCTTCAAGGCCCGCTACAGCGTACCGGCCATCTCCGGCCTGCCGCGTTTCAACGGTGGGCTGGTGGGTTACTTCGCCTACGACTGCGTGCGCTACGTGGAGCCGCGCCTGGCGGTCTGTCCGAACCCTGATCCGTTGGGCAATCCGGACATCCTGCTGATGGTCTCGGATGAGGTCGTGGTGTTCGACAACCTGGCCGGCAAGCTCCACGCCATCGTGCTGGCCGACCCGTCAGCCACCGACGCCTACGAAGGCGCCGTGGCTCGGCTTGACGAGCTGTTCGCAAAACTGCGCGAGCCCTTGCCTGCGCGCCGGGTACTGTCGCTGGAAAACCCGCCGGACCGTGATCTGGACTACCGCGCCAGCTTTACCCGCGAGGATTACGAGCGCGCAGTGGACACCATCAAGGAATACATTCTGGCGGGCGATTGCATGCAGGTGGTGCCCTCGCAGCGCATGAGCATTGATTTCAAGGCGGCGCCCATCGACCTGTACCGCGCCCTGCGCAGCCAGAATCCGACGCCTTATATGTACTTTTTCAACTTCGGCGATTTCCATGTGGTCGGCAGCTCGCCCGAGGTGCTGGTGCGGGTCGAAGAGGGCGAAGTGACGGTGCGACCGATCGCCGGTACCCGTCCGCGGGGCGCTACGGTCGAGGCAGATATCGCACTCGAGCAGGATTTGCTGTCCGATGCCAAGGAGATTGCCGAGCATCTGATGCTGATCGATCTGGGGCGCAATGACGTTGGCCGGGTGGCCGAGATCGGCAAGGTCCAGGTGACCGAGAAGATGGTGATCGAGCGCTACTCGAATGTCATGCACATCGTTTCCAACGTGCGTGGCCGGCTGCGGCCTGAACTGACCGCAATGGACGCACTGCGCGCCATCCTGCCTGCCGGGACCCTGTCCGGCGCGCCGAAGATTCGCGCAATGGAAATCATTGACCAGCTCGAGCCGGTCAAGCGCGGCGTTTACGGCGGCGCGGTCGGCTACTGGGCCTGGAACGGCAACATGGATACCGCGATCGCCATTCGCACCGCAGTGATCAAGAACGGCGAACTCCACGTACAGGCTGGCGGCGGTATCGTCGCCGACTCGGTCCCGGCCCTGGAATGGGAAGAGACCATCAACAAGCGCCGCGCCATGTTCCGTGCGGTAGCACTGGCCGAACAGTCGGTAGAGTGAGGAGACTTACATGCTGTTGATGATCGATAAGCAGCATTGGCTTCTTGTGGTGTCCGTTGGCGTCTACGCATCCCCATCAAGCCCAATGTTTAAGCGGGTTTCACGTTCGTTGGCGTCCATGGCGTCCGTTGGAATCTACGGATAATGCGGGTATCGTTGCGGGTATCAAAGTACGGATACCCGCACTATGCCTCTTACCGATGCCAAGATCCGCAACACTAAGGCTGGCGATAAACCCCTCAAGCTCACCGATGGTGGTGGGCTTTACCTGGAGATTCGCCCGACCGGTACCAAGCTATGGCGTTTGCGCTATCGCATAGACGGTAAGGAGAACGTGTTTGCAATTGGTGGCTATCCGGAGATCGGCCTGGCCGATGCGCGTGATGCGCGGGAAAAGGCCAAGCCGCTGATTCGTCAGGGCATCCATCCATCGCACAATCGGCAGGCTGAGCGACTGGCTAACAGCGCTGCCAATGCGACCACTTTCGAAGCGGTT
>JAUVYN010000065.1 GCA_030603065.1 Pseudomonas sp. | reverse complement strand
TCGTTGGACGAGCCCATGGCGAACTCGTCCATGTTGGTCTTGCCCAGGGTCACGGCGCCCGCGTCGATGAAGCGCTGAGTCACTGTCGACTCATAGGGGGCGATGAAGTTGTCGAGCATCTTCGAGCCGCAACTGGTGCGTATGCCCTGGGTGCAGAACAGGTCTTTGTGGGCCAATGGAATGCCGGTCAGCGGGCCGGCTTCGCCCCTGGCGATGCGGGCATCGGCTGCGCGGGCCTGCTCCAGCGCCAGTTCCGGGGTGACGGTGATGTAGCTGTTGAGTGTCGAGTCAAGCTGGTCGATGCGCTTGAGATAATGTTCGGTCAGTTCGACGCTGGAAAGGGTTTTGCTTTGCAGGGCCTGGGACAGTTCGGCCAGGGTTTTCTCGTGCATGGGGATTCTCTGTGTCGGACGCTGCCGTTATTCGATGACCTGGGGAACCAGATACAGGCCCGCTTCGGTAGCGGGGGCGATGGCCTGGTAGGCGTCGCGTTGATTGGTCTCGGTGACGGTGTCGGCGCGCAAGCGCTGGCTGGTCTCCAGAGGGTGGGCCAGAGGCGCCACGCCGGCGGTGTCGACCGCCTGCATTCGGTCGATCAGGTCGAGAACGCCGGAGAGCTTCGCGGTGGTTGCCGCGATGTCGTCCTCGTTGATGGCGATACGCGCCAGATGGGCGATGTTTTCCACATCTTTTCGCTCTAGAGCCATTTGCACTCTCCGTTGCTGCATGCATGCCCTGCGTCGGCGGTGCCGCTGCGCCGCGCTAATTGGCGGTGCCGTCGCGCTGTGGGCGGACGATCCGGGGCAGGATCGGATGATCGGCGCGTTGCACCGGGGTAAAGGGGCGAATTTACCACAGACGCGCCTTGCCCAAAAACCCCGCCATTGTTAGAGTTGCGACACTTCAGGAAGTACCGATCAGTTACTGCTTGCTCCGACCGTTCAAGGTCAATCCGCTCCGCCGTTCAGCATGCATGAGGGGTGTCATTACGGGGCGGCGGTACCTTATCAGTATTTCTCAACGATTAACCCACGCGCCCCTGGGGTATATTCATCGCATGTTCAAAAAAATACGTGGCATGTTTTCCAGTGACTTGTCCATCGACCTGGGTACTGCCAACACGCTGATTTATGTTCGCGACCGGGGCATTGTCCTGGACGAGCCATCCGTGGTCGCAATTCGCACCCATGGCAATCAGAAGAGCGTCGTCGCAGTTGGGATGGAGGCCAAGCGGATGCTCGGCCGGACTCCTGGCAACATCCAGGCCATTCGACCAATGAAGGACGGCGTCATCGCCGACTTCAGCGTTTGTGAAAAGATGCTGCAGTACTTCATCAACAAGGTTCATGAAAACAGCTTCATCACGCCCAGCCCGCGCGTGCTCATCTGTGTTCCGTGCAAGTCGACGCAGGTCGAGCGCCGCGCGATCCGCGAGTCCGCCCTTGGGGCGGGCGCCCGCGAAGTTTTTCTGATCGAAGAGCCGATGGCCGCTGCGATAGGGGCCGGGCTGCCGGTCGAGGAAGCGCGCGGCTCAATGGTCGTTGATATTGGAGGCGGTACTACCGAAATCGCGCTTATTTCCCTCAACGGTGTGGTCTATGCCGAATCCGTCCGGGTCGGCGGAGACCGCTTCGACGAGGCGATCGTGACCTACGTGCGGCGCAATTATGGCAGCCTGATCGGGGAGTCGACCGCAGAGCGCATCAAGCAGGAAATCGGTGTAGCCTTTCCCGGTGGGGAAGTGCTTGAGGTCGATGTCCGCGGCCGTAACCTCGCAGAGGGCGTGCCGCGCGCCTTTACGCTCAACTCGACCGAAGTTCTCGAAGCCCTGCAGGAATCTCTGGCGACCATCGTGCAGGCGGTCAAGAGCGCCCTGGAGCAATCGCCTCCCGAGCTGGCTTCGGATATCGCCGAGCGTGGCCTGATTCTGACCGGTGGTGGTGCGCTGCTGCGCGACCTGGACAAGTTGCTGGCGCAGGAAACCGGCCTCCCGGTCATCGTCGCCGAAGAGCCGCTGACCTGCGTGGCCCGTGGCGGCGGCAAGGCACTGGAAATGATGGACCGTCACAACATGGATCTGCTCTCCACCGAATAAGCGGGGGGCACATCCGAGCCTCGCCCCGGCCTTTGGTCGGCTGGGGGCGGGGGTCTGTCCGCAGGCGACAGAGTCCGTCTGACGCGTGAGTGACAAGGGTTTGTGAGGAGCACACCATCAAGCCGCTTTTTATCAAAGGCCCGTCTCTGGGCGTCCGTCTGCTTGCGCTAACCGTTCTGTCGGTGGCCCTGATGGTGGTCGACGCGCGTCTGACGGCCCTGCAGCCGGTGCGCTCGCAGCTAGGGATGTTCCTCACCCCGCTCTACTATGTAGCCGATCTGCCGGTGCGTACCTGGGACAGCCTGCATCAACTCATGTCCAGCCGCGTCGACCTTATCGCGGAAAATGAACGGCTGCGCGCCGAGTCGCTGCTGATGCAACGCAAGTTGCAAAAGCTCGCCACGCTGACCGAACAGAACGTTCGTCTGCGAGAGTTGCTCAATTCTTCCTCTCTGGTCGATGAACGAGTTCTGGTAGCAGAACTGGTCGGGGTGGACCCGAATCCATTCACCCAGCGCATCATGATCAATCGTGGGGAACGTGATGGGGTATTTCTCGGCCAGCCGGTGCTCGACGCCGCCGGCCTGATGGGGCAGGTCGTCGAAGTCATGCCCTTCACTGCGCGGGTATTGCTGCTCACTGACGTGTCCCATAGCCTGCCGGTACAGGTCAATCGTAACGGTCTGCGAGCCATCGCAACCGGCACCGGCAACAACGAGTGGCTGGAGCTGCGGCATGTGGGCGACACCGCGGACATTAGGGTCGACGACATCCTCGTCAGCTCCGGCCTCGGGCAGCGCTTCCCGGCGGGTTATCCGGTCGGGCGGGTGATTTCCGTGCAGACTGACCCCTCGCAGCCCTTTGCCGAGGTGCGCGTGGCGCCGACTGCCCAGCTCAATCGCAGCCGTTACCTGCTGCTGGTGTTCAGCCCGGAAAGTGGATACGGGGATGTGTTGCCTGCGCTCAGCCTGGAAGAGGAAACCGAGCCAGTCGACGGCGAGGGAGCTGCCGACGTAGCTGAAGAAGAGGGTGCCGCAGATGCGCAGTAGCCTGGCCATCGCCGTGACTTTCATTACTGCGCTATGGCTGAGCGTGATGCCGATGCCTTCCCCGCTCGATCTGGGCCGTCCGATGTGGCTGGCGATGGTCGTCGCCTACTGGGTGATGGCCCTGCCGCATCGCGTCGGGCTGTTGACCGCCTGGTTTGCCGGACTGGCTACCGACGTGCTCTACGGCGGGCTGTTTGGCCAGCACGCGCTGGTGATGACGGTGGTTGCCTGGTTGATGCTGCTTCTGTATCAGCGAATCCGCCTGTTCCCTCTCTGGCAGCAGAGCCTGGTGATGCTGCCGGTTCTGGGGCTGGCGCAGTTGCTGTTGCTCTGGTTGAACAGTCTTGCCGGCAGCCGGCCACCGATCCTGCTGTTCCTGCTGCCGGTGGTGGTCAGCGCGTTGCTCTGGCCCTGGGCGGTGTCCATACTCAATGCTATCAAGCGGCGCTTTCATGTCGTCTGAGGCTCCCGTCGGTATCTGGCTGGCCTCGGCATCGCCCCGTCGTCGTGAGCTGCTCGAGCAGATTGGTGTGCCCCTGCAGGTTGTGCGCTGTGCGGTGGACGAGGCGGTGGAACAGGCGGAGGCGCCAGCTGACTACGTCGAGCGAATCGCCCGCTTGAAAGTGGCGGCAGGTGTGGTCGCCGCGCCGCCGGGAGCGGTAGTGTTGGCAGCCGACACCGCGGTTGTGGTTGACCGACGCGTTCTAGGTAAACCGGCCGACCGCGAACAGGGGCTGGACATGCTGCGTCTGCTGTCCGGGCAGTCGCACCTGGTTATGACTGCAGTAGCTGTTGCATGCGGTAAGCGAACCCGTCTGGTGCGGGTGGACACCCGGGTCTGGTTCCGCCCGCTGAGCGAAGACGAGATGAGGGCTTACTGGGAGACCGGCGAGCCGGCTGACAAGGCTGGCGGCTACGGAATCCAGGGACTGGGCGCGGTTTTCGTTGAGCGCCTCGAGGGCAGCTACAGTGGAGTTGTGGGCCTGCCCCTTGCGGAAACAGCACTGATTCTCGCCGATTTCGGTATTGCCTGCTGGCAGAGGTCCTGACAGCCCTGGCTGCTCCGGCTAACCCGCCGACACAACAAGGGAAGCGCCACATGAGCGAAGAGATACTCATCAATATCACGCCAATGGAGACCCGGGTCGCCCTGGTGGAGAACGGTATGCTGCAGGAAGTGCACATAGAGCGCACGCAGCGCCGCGGAATAGTCGGCAACATCTACAAGGGCAAGGTCGTCCGCGTATTGCCGGGTATGCAGGCTGCCTTTGTCGATATCGGACTGGAGCGAGCGGCCTTCATCCATGCTTCGGAAATTTCCCAGCGGGAAGGTAGTGCCGTGGAACCGATCAGTGCTCTGGTGCACGAGGGGCAGGCCCTGGTCGTCCAGGTGACCAAGGACCCGATCGGTACAAAGGGCGCCAGGCTCACTACCCATCTGTCGGTCCCCTCACGTTATCTGGTGTACATGCCGCGTACCCCGCACGTGGGCATTTCCCTGAAGATCGAGGAGGAAGCCGAGCGCGAGCGGCTCAAGCAGATCGTCGCCGACTGTGTCGAGCGCGAAGGCATCGAGGAGCCGGGCGGGTTCATTCTGCGCACCGCCGCAGAGGCCGCGCGCGACGACGACATTCTGGTCGATATCCGCTACGTGCGGCGGCTCTGGCAGCAAATTCGCCAGCAGATGAAGGAAGCGTCAGCCCCTTCGGTAATCTACGAAGACCTGCCCCTGGCCGTCCGTACACTGCGAGATCTTGCCAATCCGCGTGTCGAAAAGATTCGGATCGATTCGCGCGAGACTTTTCAGAAGGTCGAACAGTTCGTGCATGAGCTCATGCCGGGCGTGGAAGACAAGCTCGAGCACTATCCCGGCGAGCGCCCGATTTTCGACCTCTACGGCGTCGAAGATGAGATCCAGAAGGCCATGGAACGGCGCGTAATGCTCAAGTCCGGCGGCCATCTGGTGATAGATCAGACCGAGGCGATGACCACCATAGACGTGAATACCGGCGCATTCGTCGGGCATCGCAATCTTGAGGAAACCATCTTCAAAACCAATCTCGAGGCGGCGACGGCCATCGCGCGACAGCTGCGGCTGCGCAACCTCGGGGGCATCATCATCATCGATTTCATCGACATGGAAGAGGAGGAGCACCAGCGCCAGGTGCTGCGTACGCTGGAGAAGCAGCTCGAACGGGACCATGCCAAGACCAACATCATCGGCATCACCGAGCTCGGTCTGGTCCAGATGACCCGAAAGCGCACCCGCGAGAGTCTCGAACAGGTGCTTTGCGAGCCTTGTCCATGCTGTTCCGGCCGGGGAATACAGAAGACGCCGGAGACGATCTGCTATGAGATCTTTCGCGAGATTCTCCGTGAAGCTCGCGCATATCAGGCCGGGTCTTACACGGTCCTGGCATCCCAGGCGGTTATCGACAGGCTCCTTGACGAGGAGTCAGGCAACGTAGCCGATCTGGAACTGTTCATCGAACGCCCCATCAAGTTCCAGGTTGAGACCATGTATAACCAGGAACAGTACGATGTGGTGTTGATGTGACGCTCGACTGACCATGGGCTGGCGCATGGGCGTGCGTCGTCTGCTCGATGCTCTGATCATCGGGCTGGTGACCTGGCTGCTGGGTACGGCAGCCTATGTGAGCACCGGCAGGCTACTGGTGCCCGCCGTCGCAGACTATCGGGAGGAGCTGGTTGCCCGGGCTGAAACGCTTTTCGGCCGAGCCATAATCGTGCAGGACCTGACCGGGGAGATGCAGGGCGCTCAGCCGGTCTTTCTGTTGCGCGGACTGCGGGTGCATGCCTCCCGAGACGAGGACAGTCCCATTCTGTTCGAGCTGGATAACGTCACGGCGCGGCTCGACCTGTTCGCCAGCCTTTGGCATAGGCGGCCCATTCTGGACGCTCTGCAGGCAGAGGGCCTAGCCCTCGAGATCATCGAGGAAACTGACGGGCGCTGGTTGCTGCAGGGGCTCGGCGGCAACGATCAGTTCAAGCCG
This sequence comes from Pseudomonas sp., assembly GCA_030603065.1. Classification (GTDB taxonomy): domain Bacteria; phylum Pseudomonadota; class Gammaproteobacteria; order Pseudomonadales; family Pseudomonadaceae; genus Halopseudomonas. The sequence goes on along the minus strand of JAUVYN010000065.1, from coordinate 13,342 downwards.
GACGCGGATGCTGTTCTCGACGCGCTCAATGACCTGCGGCGGATTACGCTGCTCGACAGCCAGATTCGCGTCCGGCCGCAAGGATTGCCCGACTGGCTGTTCTCCGAGGGTGATCTTACGTTACTCAACCAGCCTGGCCGCCATCAGCTCGATGCGCGGGTTACGCTGCCGAGCGGTGAAGAACTGGCCCTGCGCGCACGTATGCGCCGCGACCCTGCCTGGCAGGAGTCGGAGCTCGAGTTCTATGCAGCGCTGCCGGCACTGGAATGGAGCCAATGGCTGCCTTCCGAATGGCTCGAGAGGGCGTCAGTCAATCAGCTGGTCGCCGGTGGTCAGTACTGGGGACTGTTCGAGCGTGGGCGCCTTGCCTGGCTACGCGGAGAGCTCAATGCGCCACGCCTGGTACTGCAGGGCGACAGCGAACCGCAGGTGATCGAAGACCTGCAGGCCCAACTGAAACTGAGCTTCGCTGAGTCAAGCCAGCAGCTGCAGCTCAACCGCTTGCAGTGGCGATTCGGTGAGCATCACTGGGCCCCCTCGAGACTACAGGCGCGAGTGGAGAATGGCGACGTGCCCCGCTGGGAGCTGGAGGCCGATCGGCTTTCATTGCAGTGGCTGACGCTACTCGTGCCCGATCATCTCGACGATCCCAGGGCCGCGGATATCCTGCAACAGCTCGACCTGCAGGGAACCTTGCGTGGCGTGCGCGTGGCCGGCACTGCCGGCGAGGATGCGCTGGCCGATCTGGCATTCAGTGCGCGCCTTGAAGAGGTCAGCATGGCCCCGTGGCAAGCTGTGCCCGGGTTTGAGCGCATCAGCGGCAGTCTGGTCGGGACGCCTGAGACCGGCAGTCTGCGCATCGACAGTCGGGACTGGAGCATGCAGCTGCCGCGCCTGTTCGAGCACGTCTGGGAGCATGATCGCCTGCTCGGAGAACTCAACTGGCAGTGGTCCGAAGACGATGGGCTGCGACTGATCGCGCCGGGGCTGCGGGTCGAGGGCCCGCAGGGTATCGGTGCGGTCGCGTTGAATCTGCATCTGCCGAGACCCGAGGAGACGGCGACCATGCATCTGCAGGTCGCGCTTCGCGAGAGCGCGGCCGGTTATCATCACCTCTACCTACCAACACGGGCGCCGGGGTTCAGCGAGGCTCTCGCCGACTGGCTGGCCAGCTCTGAGTTGAGTGGACGGATTCCACTGGCGATCTTCAATTACCAGGGATCGATCGAGCGGGAGGTCAGCGACAACGACCGTTCGCTTGAGTTGTACGCAGTCCTGGAGCAAGGGCACCTTAAGTTCCAGCCACGCTGGCCTGCCCTTGAAGAGGTAACGGGTACGCTGCGTCTACACGGTCAGGATGTGCTGGTCGAGCAGGGCAGCGCGTTGCTATGGGATACCCGCCTTGAAGATGTCCAGGTCATGGTAGGCCGAGATTCCACGGAGTCGCTGCAGCTGATGGTGCGCGGCGCGCACCAGGGCCCACTGGTGGATGCCCTGCGAATCGGTCAGGAAACCCCGGTTGCCGAACTCACTGGTGAGCTTTTTGCTGACTGGCGCGGCGAAGGGGAGCTTGTGGGCGAGCTCGAGATGCGCATGCCGCTGCGTGCAGAGTCGACCCCTGAGCTGCGAATGGACTGGCGGGTCGATGCAAGGGAGCTGTGGATCCCCACCCTGCAGGCGCCGCTTCAGGATATCAGCGGCGCAATGACCTATCGGCACGGTGAAGGCCTGCTCGGGGAAAACCTTCAACTGAGTTTCCTCGGGCAGCCCGTCAAGCTTGATATCCGGCCAGACGGCCAGCATCAGAGGCTGGAAGCCAGTGGTCGCCATCCGGTCAGTGCACTGAGTGGCTGGCAATTGCTCGGCGGGTTGCCTTTTGAACTAGCGTCCGGAAGCCTCGACTGGCAGGCGATTTTTTCACTTGGTGCGGGCCGGCAGGAGCTGACGCTCACATCAGACCTTCGGCGGCTGGCGCTGAATCTCCCGGGACCGTTGGCCAAGGTGACGGGTGAGCGCCTGCCAAGTCGTCTGACGCTGGATCTGCGGGCGGAGGAACAGCGTTGGGCGCTGGCGATGGGTGATGATCTGCGCGGCGCTGCGCATATGCGCGGTGACCTGCTCAGGGCGGAGTTGCGCTATCGCGATGGTGAGCCGCGCCGTCTTCCGGCGCGGGGGATAGCAGTTGGCGCACGTTTTGCGGAAATCGACCTGCCCGTATGGCAAGCGTGGCTTGCCGAGCACTTTCCGGATGCTCAGGGCATGATGGGCGAGGGAAGCGCTGCGCCTTCAGTCGCGCAGTTGCAGCGTCTGGAGCTGCATGCGCGACGCTTCAACGGGCTCGGCCGAGAGCTGCATGACCTGTCTGTCAGCGGCGAGCGGGGCAGCGAGGCCTGGCTGGTGCGTATCGAGCAGGCGGACGTCGCCGGCACGTTGCGCATGCCGCACGCCACCGGCACGCCAATGGCGGTCAATCTTCTCAGGCTGCGTTTCGAACGACCGCCGCGGGCCGATGATGGCGACGCGCTGGTCGAGCCCATCGTTCCGCAGGACCCGCTTGCTGCGGTGAAGCCCTCCCGACTGCCGGCGATGGATGTCCGGGTGGAGCAGATCCTCTGGGGTGATGACGTGGTGGCGGATCTTGGCTTCGGCCTCAGGCCCTACTCCGACGGGGCCACGCTCAACGAACTGCGGGTGAACCTGCGCGGTGGCCTGGGCGTCGAAGGCCAGATGGATTGGCGCGAGGCGTCCGGCCGTAGTCAATTCAACGGCCGTCTCGCAGCCGGCAACATCGGCGAGGTGTTGCGCGCCTGGGAATACGCACCGACATTGACCAGCTCAAGCTTCCAGGCAGTGGTAGATCTTACCTGGCCGGGCTCTCCGGCTTTCTTCGCGCTCAAACGGGGCACTGGCGAACTGCAACTCAAGGCCCGTGACGGCGTGGTCCAGAGTGGTGAGGGTTCTGCGGAAGCGCTGCGGATTTTCGGCCTGCTGAATTTCAATGCGCTGACGCGGCGGTTGCGTCTGGACTTCTCCGATCTGTTCGGCAAGGGCACGGCATATGACTCGCTGGAAACCCAGTTGGTCGTCTCGGACGGAGTATTGCAGACGCGCACGCCACTGGTGATGGACGGCCCCAGCGCCAGGATCGAGCTGGACGGTACGCTTGACCTACCGCAGGATCGCATCGACATGGGCATGCTGGTCACGCTGCCATTGACCAACAATCTGCCGCTTGCTGCGATACTCGTGGGTGCTCCCTATCTGGGAGGCGCTCTGTTCATTGCCGATCGCATTCTTGGGGACCGCATCTCACGTATTGCGTCGGTCAAGTATCGGGTCAGTGGCGACTGGCAGCAGCCGACCGTCGAATTTGATCGCGCCTTCGACAACAAGGCCGCGCTGGAGGAGTGAATGACACTAGCAGCGATCCAGATGATCAGCGGGCCAGAGGTGCAGGCGAATCTCGAACAGGCCCGCGATCTGCTCGAACAGGCGGCTGGACAGGGCGCGCGGCTGGCGCTGCTGCCGGAATGCTTCGCCGCCTTCGGCAGCAAGGACCTGGCTGCTATTGGTACGGCTGAATTCGATGGTAATGGCCCGATACGTCCGTTTCTGCGTGAGCAGGCAAGGCGGCTCGGCCTGTGGATCATCGCCGGCAGCATCCCGCTGCCCGCCGAGTCGGGCGGCAAACCCTTTGCCAGTTGCCTGGTAATCGACGATCAGGGCGTCGAGCAGACTCGTTACGACAAGCTCCACCTGTTCGACGTGGACGTCCCGGACGGTACCCGCACCTACCGAGAGTCGCGTGATTATGCTGCCGGCGAGCGGCTGGTGCTGGTGGACACTCCGATTGGACGGGTAGGTCTGAGCATCTGCTATGACCTGCGCTTTGCCGAGCTCTATCTTGCCCTGCGCAGGCAGGGAGCCGATCTGCTGGTGGTTCCCTCGGCCTTCACAGCGGTCACCGGAGCGGCTCACTGGGATGTGCTGCTGCGCGCCCGGGCCATCGAAACGCAGTGTTACATACTTGCCGCCAACCAGGGCGGGCGCCACCCTAATGGCCGCGAGACCTTCGGCCATAGCTGCCTGATCGATCCCTGGGGCAGCGTGCTCGCTGCGCTGGATTCGGGCCCGGGCGTGATCTGTGAGACACTGGACCTCAATCGTCTTAAGCGTATCCGCGAAGAGATGCCGATTGCCGAGCATCGCCGCTTCGCCCCCAGCGACGTTCTGGTCGGCATCGCCAAGGAGTCATGAATGAGTAACCTGCTGCAAACTGTAGAAGATCGACTACTAAGCCCCGCTGCGCTGGAGCCGGACCAGGTCGCCGAGGTGCTGGGCCATCTGCTCGCGGCACCTGGCGTGGACGCGGCAGATCTGTACTTCCAACACCAGATCAGCGAGTCCTGGGTGCTTGAGGATGGCATCGTCAAGGATGGCAGTTTCAATGTCGACCAGGGCGTAGGCGTGCGCGCCCTTTCCGGAGAGAAGACCGGCTTTGCCTACAGTAACGAGATCGCCCTGCCGGCGCTGCGCCAGGCGGCCGATGCCTCCCGCTCCATCGCCCGCGCCGGCCAGGCTGGCAGCGTGCAGGCCTGGAAGCGGGGTAGTAATGTCGCGCTCTACGGGCAGGAAAACCCGCTCGAGGTCATGCCCCAGGCCGACAAGGTTGCCTTCCTGCAGCGCATCGACGCCTACGCCCGCAGCCTGGATCCGCGGATCACCCAGGTCAGCGTCAGCCTCGGTGGCGTGCATGACACTGTGCTGGTGGCCGCCAGCGATGGCACCTGGGCCGGTGATGTGCGGCCGCTGGTGCGCATGAACGTCAGCGTCATCATGGAACGCAATGGTCGCCGTGAACGGGGCAGTTCAGGCGGTGGCGGCCGCACGGATTACCGTTTTTTCGAGGCAGAAGAGCGGGCCATGAGCTACGCCCGTGAAGCCGTTCGCCAGGCCACGGTCAATCTCGACGCCGTTCCTGCACCGGCCGGCGCCATGCCGGTGGTCATGGGCCCCGGCTGGTCGGGCGTGTTGCTGCACGAGGCGGTCGGCCATGGTCTGGAGGGAGACTTCAATCGCAAGGGCAGTTCCGCCTACAGCGGGCGGGTGGGCGAAAAGGTTGCCTCCGGCCTGTGCACCATCGTCGACGACGGCACGCTGCCGGGTCGCCGCGGCTCCCTGAGCGTGGACGACGAGGGCAGCCAGACGCAGTGCACCACGCTGATCGAAAACGGCATCCTCAAGGGCTACATTCAGGACAAGCTCAACGCGAGGCTCATGGGCGTGGCGCCCACCGGCAACGGACGCCGAGAGTCCTATGCGCACCTGCCGATGCCGCGCATGACCAACACCTACATGCTGGCGGGTGAAAGCGACCCGGAAGAGATCATCCGTTCGGTAAAGAAAGGTATCTACTGCGCCAATCTCGGTGGCGGCCAGGTCGACATCACCAGCGGCAAGTTCGTGTTCTCGACCACCGAGGCCTATCTGATCGAAGACGGCAAAATCACCGCCCCGGTCAAGGGTGCCACCCTGATCGGCAACGGCCCCGAGGCGATGAACCGCGTCTCCATGGTCGGCAACGATCTGGCGCTTGACAGCGGCGTGGGCACCTGCGGCAAGGACGGGCAATCGGTGCCGGTCGGGGTAGGCCAGCCTACCTTGAAGATCGATCAGATTACGGTGGGTGGGACGGGCTGATTCCGGCTTCGGTGAGTCAGCTGTTTGCTGCGGGCGCCTCAGTCCTCTGCTGCACTCTCGAACCTCCCCGCCAGACGATTTTTGCGCACCTGGTCCACTGGAAACACCCGGCCACTCATGGCCACGTACACGCCGTGCGGCAGACAGTTCAGCGCGCCCAAGGCCAGGCCCAGGTTGAACAGGGCGTCGGAGTCGCGAAAGCGTGCCGGCTGCATGGCGCCCGTGAGTACGATTACCTTGCCCTCGATGTCGGCAAGATCGGCGCCGGTTACCGTCATGGTATCGGTGCCGTGGGTGATCAGGATGTGTTCGTGGGGACAGGCGGCAACGCGCGCGTGAATCAGTTCGCGGTCGCTCTCGTCCAGTTCCAGGCTGTCCTTGCGTACCAGCGATTCCACGCCGTATTCGAAGCCTACCCGGGCCTGATCGAGCAGCTCGCCGACCATCGGCTCGCCAATCTGATACTCGCTCAATGCGTCGAAATAAACCTTGTCGATGGTCCCGCCAGTGGTAAAAATCTGTACAAACATGATCACCCCTTCGTGTACCGGTCCCGTTATGAACTCGGATATACAGGATAACAGCCCCGCAGCGTCCACCGCCTGGTGGGTTTACATGGTTCGCGCAGCCAACGGCCATCTGTACACGGGTATTTCCACCGACCCTGCGCGACGTTTTCGCCAGCATCAGCGCGGTACGGGAGCGCGTTTCTTCCGTCGCAGCCCGGCGGTGGCGCTGGTCTGGTATGACCGCTGCGCGGACCATTCTGCTGCACTGCGCCGGGAGTTGGCGATCAAATCGTTGAGCAAGCCGCGCAAGGAGCAGCTCATCAGCGGCTTCGATAGCGGCTCATCAATCTCGCCGAGTGGCTGTTCAGCGAATGAAGCCGGGGCTAAGCTGGTCCAACCCCGATCTGGAGAGAGACCATGAGCGAACTGATTCTGCACCATTACCCGCAATCCCCCTTTGCGGAAAAGGCTCGTCTGATGCTGGGCTTCAAGGGCCTTAGTTGGCGTTCGGTCATGATCCCTCCGGTGATGCCGAAGCCGGATCTGACCGCGCTTACCGGAGGTTACCGGCGTACTCCGGTGTTGCAGATTGGCGCCGACATCTACTGCGATACGGCGCTCATGGCGCGTCGCCTCGAGCGAGAAAAGGCGACCCCGGCCTTGTTTCCCGATGGGCAGGAGGCTGTAGCCGCGGCGCTAGCCCAGTTCGCCGATCAAGTCCTGTTTCAGCACGGGGTAGCCATCAACTTCCAGCCCCAGGGGCTGGCGGCGCGGTTCGCTGGAATGCCGGAAGAGGTGGTCAAGGGCTTTGTGGCAGACCGCCAGGCACTCTTTACCGGAGGTTCTGCTTCACGACTGGATACGCGCGTTGCGCTCTCGCAATGGCCTGCACTGCTCGGTCGCCTGGAGCAGCAGCTAACACGGGGCAAGGAGTTTTTGCTGGGTGATGCACCTTGCATAGCCGACTTCGCCCATTACCATCCACTCTGGTTCGTGGCCGGCAATGCGGCTGTTGCGGATGCGCTGAAGCCCTACGCCGCTGTCCAGCGCTGGATGAAGCGAATCGAGGACATTGGTCACGGAGCCAGCAGCAAGCTCTCCGCCGAAGAGGCCATCCAGATCGCCCGGCAGAGCGATCCGGAGACCTGCCACGCAGACCGATTCGCTAGCCCAGGTGGATTACAGTCGGGTCAGGCGGTTCAGGTAAGTGCAGTGGATTATGGTACCGATCCAGTTTCTGGCGAGCTGGTTCACGAAGATGCCGAAGAAATCGTGATTCGCCGGGAAGACGAGCGTGCTGGTCTGGTTCAGGTGCATTTTCCTCGTTACGGTTTCCGCGTCGACGCTGGCTGATTGGTGTGGCCGATGCCACCAGGCGTCGGCCAGCCCTTGTCATTGCGCCCACGCTCTTTAAAATTCGCCTGGAAAAGCCCCGATCTGCCTTCCGGAGCAGCCATGGCTGGCCTGCGGTCATTCGTTTCACTCCTCCCATTTCTCCTGTTGGGGACGGCGTTCCCGCGTGAGCACCCGGATGCTTCCGGTCTCGATACGCAGCAGGTTTGCGTCGCACCAGTGCGCGCCTTTGTAGATGAACTGGAAAGCGGTCTTTCCGAAGAGGTCCGACGCGATACCTTTCTCGGATTGGTGCGGGCCTGCCGCGAGGTATCGGTGCACGAGCTCACGCAGATCGAGCGGCATTATCCGCAGCTTCCCGGCGATTCCCATTGCCGGGAGCTGGGGAAGGAGTTTCGCGAAACGCTGGACATGCTCGAGCGGATCGAGCGCACCGCAGCCGAGCTGCCGCTTGTCAGCGAAGAAGATCGATTGGCCGCGCGGGCATTCTATCGCCTGACTGCGCCGAGCCTGAGTCGGACGGTTAAGGGGATATTCATCCTTCACTATGGCATCTGCCATGAGGAAACTCGCGAGATGCCGCCCACCCGGTCGTCCAATGCGACAATTTCCATCCCCGATCCGGACCGTAGCCCGTTATAGTGTTGCCCTGTCAGAGTTAGCGACCGGGGGGGATGTGCAGCCGATCATTACCGTAACAGGCCTTAACAAGACCTATGCATCGGGCTTTCAGGCGCTCAGGCGGGTCGACCTGTCGATCAATCGGGGCGAGATATTCGCTTTGCTTGGGCCCAACGGCGCAGGCAAGACCACTCTCATCAGTATCATCTGCGGGTTGGTCAACGCCAGTGCGGGTGAGGTGCGGGTGGACGGGCACGATATCGTTCGCGATTATCGCGCAGCCCGTTCCGCCATTGGTCTGGTCCCGCAGGAACTCACCAACAACATGTTCGATACGGTTTGGGCCACGCTCAAATTGAGCCGGGGACTGTTCGGCAAACCCCGTGACGATGCCCATCTGGAGCGGGTGCTGCGAGATCTGTCGCTGTGGGACAAGCGCAACGACCGCATCATGTCGCTTTCCGGCGGTATGAAGCGACGGGTACTCATCGCCAAGGCGCTGTCCCACGAGCCGCGGGTGCTGTTTCTGGATGAACCGACAGCCGGAGTGGATGTGGAGCTGCGCCGCGAGATGTGGGACATGGTACGGCGCCTGCGCGAACAGGGGGTGACCATCATTCTCACCACCCATTACATCGAAGAAGCCGAGGAAATGGCTGACCGCATCGCGGTAATCCGCCGCGGCGAACTCATTCTCGTGGAGGATAAGGCCGAGCTGATGCGCAAATTGGGTACCAAGCAACTCAGCATCCAGCTGCCTGAGCCACTTGCCGAAATGCCCGGCGCGCTCAAAGGTCTGTCTTTGAGCCTCAGTAGTGACCGCTGTACGCTCGTTTATACCTACGATGCGGCCTGGGAGCAGTCGGGTATCAGCGAGCTTCTGGCAACGCTGGCGCAGCTGGGTATCGAGTTCAAGGATCTGCGTTCCAGCCAGAGTTCGCTGGAGGACATATTCGTCGACCTGGTGGCTAAACCTGCCGAGCATGGTCAGCGGCACGGGAAGGCGATTCATGAATAATCGTGGTGTTTGGGCGATCTATACCTTCGAGCTGGCGCGTCTGCGGCGTACCGCACTGCAGAGTATCGCCGCTCCGGTGATTTCCGCCTCCCTGTATTTCGTTGTGTTCGGCGCAGCGATCGGCGCGCGCATGGAAGAGATCGGCGGCGTCAGCTATGGGGCGTTCATCGTCCCAGGACTGGTCATGCTGATGCTGCTCAACGAGAGCATCTCCAACGCTTCTTTCGGTATCTACATGCCGCGCTTCACGGGGACCATCTACGAGATACTCTCGGCACCGGTGTCGCCGCTGGAGATTGTTCTGGGCTACGTAGGGGCGGCAGCCACCAAGTCGATCCTGCTGGGGTCGCTGGTACTGCTCACGGCGAGTCTGTTCGTCGACTACCAGATTGCTCATCCGGTCTGGATGGTGTCCTTCCTGGTGCTCACCGCGATCACCTTCAGTCTGTTCGGCTTCATTATCGGCATCTGGGCGGATGGCTTCGAAAAACTGCAGCTCATTCCGCTGATGATAGTGACCCCGCTGACCTTTCTGGGTGGAAGCTTCTACTCGATAAACATGCTGCCGCCCGTGTGGCAAACCCTTTCACTGTTCAACCCCGTCGTCTACCTCATCAGCGGTTTTCGCTGGTCGTTTTACGGCGTGGCCGATGTGCACGTGGGAATCAGTCTGGGGATGACGCTGGGCTTTTTGCTGGGCTGCCTGCTGGTGGTGCGCTGGATGTTCCGTACCGGCTATCGCCTGAAGCCCTGACACGCTCGTCGGACCCGCGGAACACCGGGCCGGCGCGCCGGTCAGTAGGGCTGAAGCGCCCGCAGTGGCGCACCATGCGAGCCGTGATACGGCCAGATCAGGCGGGCGACATGCACTTTCACAATCGTACCCAGGCGGGGCAGGCGCTGGCCCAGGCCCTTGCGGACTACCGCGGACGCGAAGACGTCATGCTCATGGCTCTTCCCCGCGGCGGCGTGCCGGTCGCCGCGGAAATAGCGAGACAACTGGCCCTGCCCATGGGCGTCATGCAGGTCTGCAAGCTGCACGCGCCGGGCGAGAAGGATGCCGTGCTGGGTGCGATCGCTCAGGGCGATCTGTACTTCCTGGATCAACGGCTGGTGGCCCAGCGTCGCCTGAGTGAACTGCAACTCCAGCGCATCATGACCCGCAAGCAGATCGAGTTGCAGCGCCGGCGCCGACTCTACCGAACCGAACGCATCCGTAATCGCCAGATTCGTACCATGATCGTGGTCGATGACGGCCTGCAGACGGGGGCTACGATGCGCGTTGCCGTGGCCTCACTGCATCAGCACTATGCCGACCGCGAACTGATCGTCGCGGTACCGGTCGGTGCAACCGATGCCTGTCGTGACATCGAGCCTATGGTAGAGCGGCTGGTCTGTCCCAATCAGATCGCCTCGCTCGGCCACGTTGGCCGCTGGTATGACGATTTCAGCGAGGTCAGTGACGGCGACGTGATGGAGTTGCTCAAATGCTGAAAGACGAGGTGCAGATGTCCCAGTCCGAAACAGCCGGTATCGATGCGATCAATCAGTACGCCGTCGCGCTCACTGGCTCCAGTAGCGACTATGACGGAATTGTCGCAGCGGCCCGTGAAAAAGCGCTGGTGCTGCTTGGCGAGAGTACTCACGGCTCTGCCGAGTTTTACCGGGCCCGTGCCGAGATCAGCAGACGGCTCATAGAGGAAGAGGGTTTCGCTGCGGTGGTGGTCGAGGCCGACTGGCCGGATGCCTTTGCGGTAAACCGATACGTCTGGGGGATGGGGCAGCCGTCCAGTGCCGAGGCCGCGCTGGCCGCTTTCGAGCGTTTCCCGCAATGGATGTGGCGCAATCGGGAAACCCTTGATTTCGTCGAATGGCTTGCCGCCTACAACGCGCCGGAAAAGCTGCACGACCGTGAATCGCGGCCAACCGGCTTCTACGGTCTGGATCTGTACAGTATGTCGGCTTCCGCCCAGGCCGTGGTGAGCTACCTGGAGCGCTACGATCCCCCGGCGGCCCAACGCGCACGACAGCGTTATGGCTGCCTCGACCACTTCTTTCTCGGCTCCGGGTACGGCCTTAACCAGGACCTTGGGCTGAGTAAGGCGTGCGAACAGGACTTGTCCGAGCAGTTGCTGGATCTCCAGAACCGCGCCTGGAAGCGTCTGGTAGGGCTGGGATTGGCTGCCGATGAGCAGCGCTTTGCTGCTGAGCAGAACGCGCGTCTGGTAAGCAACGCAGAGCGCTATTACCGGGCGATGTTCCGCGCCGGTCCGGAGTCATGGAATCAGCGTGATCAGCATATGTTCGAAACCCTGGAGGCGCTGCGGGAACATCTTGGCCATCAATTGGGGGATGAGGCAAGGCTCATCGTCTGGGCACACAATTCCCATGTCGGTAACGCTGCAGCTACGGACATGGCGAACTCCGGCCAGACCAACCTTGGCGAACTGGTTCGTCGACAGTATGGCGAGCGAGCACTCCTGGTAGGATTGCAGACTGCCGAAGGCGATGTCATAGCCGCGGACGACTGGGACGAGCCAGCAAGGTCCATGGTCGTGCGCCGGCCCCTTGACGGCAGCTACGAGGCGATCTTTCAAGGCTGCTCGGCGGAGGATCTTCTGCTGGATCTCCGGCCGAAGAATGCGGCGACCGCGTTTCTTGCCGAACCTCGTCTGCAGCGGGCGATCGGCGTGGTCTATCGGCCAGAAAGCGAACGGCAGAGTCATTATCTTCGTGCTTCGCTTCCGGCTCAGTTCGACTTCATCGTTCACTTCGACCGAACGTCCGGGGTCACACCGCTGTCGCCCTTGGTTGCGGCCAACCAGCGTGATCTGGACGAAACCTATCCGAGCGGCCTGTAACCGCTCGGAGCGTCCTGCTCAGGGGATCGGATGATAGGAAACTCGCTCGGGCCCGTCGCCGTGATGCGAGTCTTCGCAGGCTTCCAGAAGGTAGGCGCTCTTGACCAGTGCCAGGTGGGACAGCGCCTGGGGGAAGTTGCCGAGCATGCCCAGCCCCGGGTCATATTCCTCGGACAATAGCCCTACGTCGTTGCGCAGTCCCAACAGTTTCTCGAACAACTCCTCTGCCTCCTTCTCGCGTCCGGAGAGCACCAGCACATCGACCAGCCAGAACGAGCAGGTCAGAAAGGCACCTTCTTCGCCGGCAAAGGTGTCCTCTCCGCGGAGCCTGTGTATCAGCCCTTCCTTGCAAAGCTCTTCGACTATCCAGTCCACCGTGGCGATGACGCGCTGATCGTCCGGCGGCAGAAAACCCAGCAGCGGAATCATCAACAGGCTGGCGTCTGGTTTGCGCCCCCCGTAGGTCTGCGTGAATACGCCGAGCTCCGGGTCGATGCCATGGCGGCACACGTCCTCGAAAATCGCTTTGCGTGCTTCGCGCCAGCGATCCAGTGGCGCGTCGAGCTGATATTCCTGTGCGTCGCGAATGGCCCGGTCGAAGGCCGCCCAGGCGTAGACCTTGGAATGCGTGTAGTGCTTTCGTTCGCCGCGCAGTTCCCAGATGCCTTCATCCGGCGCGCGCCAGCAGTCCACCAGGGCGTTCATCAGATCGCGCTGCCTTTCCCAGGTCTCTCCGCTCGGCTGCATGCCATTTCGCCGGCAAAGGTGCAGAAAGTCCATCAGTTGACCGAAGACATCCAGTTGGTGCTGATTGCTGGCAGCGTTTCCTACTCGAACGGGCCGGGAATCCAGGTAGCCCGGCAACCAGTCGAGCTCGGCTTCCTCCGTTGGTGACTTGCCATCGATGGTGTACAGCACCTTCACTTCGCCATCCTCGCGGTTGACGACCCGCATCAGCCAGTCGCGCCAGGCGTGGGCCTCGTCCAGATAACCCGAATCGACGAAGATATCCAGCGCCAGCACCGCATCCCGAATCCAGCAGAAGCGGTAGTCCCAGTTGGCGCCGGCGCCGACGGCCTCTGGCAATGAGCTGGTGGGGGCGGCGACCATGCCGCCGGTCGGTCCATAGGTGAGGGCCTTGAGAGTTATCAGTGAGCGCACCACCGCGTCGCGCCAGCGTCCGTGATAGCTGCAGTGGCTGGCCCATTCCTGCCACCAGCGGCGAGTTTTCTCCAGCAACCGGTCGGCGTCGCCGAGATTCGGTAGCTGCTCTTCACCCT
>JAUVYN010000070.1 GCA_030603065.1 Pseudomonas sp. | reverse complement strand
GTCTCCCAGTCAATACAGGCATCGGTGATCGATACGCCATACTTCAGATCGCAAAGGTTCTTCGGAATGGACTGATTGCCCCAGCCGATGTGACTTTCGACCATAAGGCCGATGATCGATTCGTTGCCCTCGAGAATCTGGTTGGCGACGTTCTCCATCACCAGCGGCTGCAGTCCCGGGTCCTTGTTGGAATTCGCGTGGCTGCAGTCGACCATGATGTTGCGCGGTATGCCGGCCTTTTCCAGTTCCTTTTCGCAGAGCGCCACGCTGACCGAGTCATAGTTCGGCTTGCCGTTGCCGCCGCGCAGTACCACGTGGCCGTACTGGTTGCCTTTGGTGGTGACGATGGACACCTGGCCTTCCTGGTTGATGCCGAGGAAGCGGTGCGGGCTGGACACCGACTGCAGGGCGTTGATCGCTACGGCCAGGCCGCCGTCGGTGCCATTCTTGAAGCCGACGGCAGAGGAGAGACCCGAGGACATTTCCCGGTGCGTCTGCGACTCGGTGGTGCGTGCGCCAATGGCGGACCAGGCAATGAGATCTTGCAGGTACTGTGGGGAAATGGGGTCGAGCGCCTCGGTGGCGGTGGGCAGACCCATTTCCGCAAGATCACTCAGCAACTGCCGGCCGATGTGCAGCCCGTCTTCGATCTTGAACGAGTCATCGAGGTAGGGGTCGTTGATCAGACCCTTCCAGCCCACGGTTGTGCGTGGCTTTTCGAAGTACACCCGCATCACCAGATAAAGAGTATCGCTGACCTCTGCGGCCAGCTCCTTCAACCGCCGGGCATAATCCTTGGCGGCTTCGACATCGTGGATGGAGCAGGGCCCGATGACGATGAACAGACGGTGATCCTTGCCATCAAGAATGTCTCGGATGACCTGCCGGCCTTCCGAAACCGTACGTTCCGCCGCTTCCGTCAGAGGGATCTTCGCCTTGAGTTGCGCGGGGGTGATGAGTACCTCGTTGGAGGCGACATTCAAATCATTGATCGGTAATTCGGCCATCTCGTATCCCAACATTCATATAGACCGACAATTGGCCGGCCCTGTCCGATAGTGACGCACAGCTTAATCAAGCTTGGCTGCGTCGGCTACCCCGCAGAGGTCTATAGTTCCGATTAGCTTGGCCAATCGATTCAGCGCCAGCATTGTCGCGGGCTTTACTGTCCGCGCGCCGCTGGTCGGGTACCATGGTCACTCCTGACGACCCCAGGTTCGCACCATTACAGAAGAAGAGGACCCCCATGCATACTGAAAAACCCCGCATCGGCATCATAGGTACCGGCGCGATAGGCGGATTCTACGGCCTTATGCTGGCAAGGGCAGGACACGATGTGCACTTCCTGCTGCGCAGCGAGTACCAGGCAGTGGTCGAGCACGGCATCACGGTAGACAGCCTGGTGCATGGAGAGCTGCACATCGACGGCGTCCAGGCCTACCGCGACGTGGCAGACATGCCGCCCTGCGATTGGCTACTGGTCGGAACCAAGGCGACCACCAACTTCGAGCTGGCCCCGATTCTCGCACGCGCCGCGGCGCCGGATGCGCGGATCATCCTGTTGCAAAATGGCATGAAGAACGAGGAATACCTGCGTCCCCACCTGCCGGACAACGTTCACCTCATCGGTGGGCTATGTTACGTCTGCCTGTTCCGCGAAGCGCCTGGCCTGGTCAAGCATCAGGCCAACGGGCTTATCGATCTCGGTTATCACTCGGGACCGGCGACCGCCGAGCAGGCGACTGCCATAATCCATCAGGCCGAGGCGCTCTTCACCAGTGCGGGCGTACCTGCCAAGGCAATGGCCGACATTGATGGGGCGCGCTGGCAGAAGCTGGTCTGGAACGCCGCCTTCAATGGCGTGCATGTGGTGCTGGGGGCAGGTACCAAAGCGCTGCTGGAGAACCCGTCAAGTCGTCAACTGATCAGGGATCTGATGGACGAGGTGGTTGCGGCGGCCAAAGCTTGTGGTCACAGCATGCCGGACGACTACCCGGAAAAACTCTTGTTCGGAACCGCGAAGATGCCCGACTATTACGCCAGCATGTACCACGACTGGCTGCATAAAAGGCCCATGGAGCTGGACAGTCTTTATGGCGAGGCTCTCAAACTCGCGGCGGCAGCCGGCTGCAGCATGCCTCGTACCGAGGCGTTGTTGAACATGCTCAGATTCATTCAGGACGGTTATCTGAAAGCGGAATAAGGAGCTTGCCATGCCCACCCTGCTCGGCGACAAACTGGTCATAGCCATCTCGTCCCGCGCGCTGTTCGACCTCGATGACAGCCACAACGTCTATGAGCAGGAAGGACTGGAAGCCTATCGTCAGTACCAGATCGAGCGAGAGGACGAACCGCTTGAGCGCGGAGAGGCATTCGGTCTGGTCGAAAAGCTGTTGCGAATCAACAAGCAGCTCGAGGGCGATTCCCGTGTCGAGGTCGTGCTGCTCTCGCGAAACAGCGCGGACACCGGTCTGCGAGTGTTCAATTCGATTCAGCACTATCAGCTTGGAATTACCCGCGCCGCCTTCGCCGGTGGCCGCAATCCGTTCACCTATATTCCGGCCTTCGGCTGCCACCTGTTCCTCTCGACCCACGCCGAGGACGTACGCGGAACGCTCGAAGCGGGTTTCGCTGCGGCGACCATCCTGCCGTCGGGCAAGCGACGAGAAACCAGCGACGAATTGCGCATCGCCTTTGACGGCGATGCGGTGCTGTTTTCCGACGAATCCGAACAGATCTTCCAGCGTGAGGGTCTGGCCGCTTTCCAGGCGAGTGAACTGGCCGCCGCTCGGATGCCGCTAGGGGGTGGGCCGTTCAAGCCCTTCCTCGCGGCGCTGAACCGCATCCAGACCGAATTTCCCAGCGAGGACTGCCCGATCCGTACCGCTCTGTTCACCGCGCGCAGTGCGCCGGCCCACGAGCGGGTCATTCGCACTCTGCGAGAATGGGACATCCGTCTGGACGAGTCGTTGTTTCTGGGCGGTCTGGACAAGACCGAGTTTCTGCGTGCGTTCGGAGCAGACCTGTTCTTCGACGATCAGGAGGGCCACTGTCAGCGGGCGGTGGGTTTCGTACCAACCGGGCACGTGCCCCATGGCGTGAGTAACCTGAAGCGCTGAACGACGAGCGGTGAAACCTTTTGGTCAAACCACTGGCCTTGTATTGAACTTTTGGTCTAACCTGAATCATAAACCGAATATACGGTTATAACGCGGTGCGCCGCGCGCTTGTGACAGGGGATCTCATGAAACTGCAACAGCTTCGATATATCTGGGAAGTCGCGCATCACGATCTCAACGTTTCGGCAACTGCCCAGAGCCTGTATACGTCACAGCCGGGTATCAGCAAACAGATTCGTCTGCTCGAAGACGAACTGGGCGTCGAAGTCTTTTCCCGTAGCGGCAAGCACCTGACCCGGGTGACTCCAGCCGGTGAGCGCATTATCGCGACCGCGGGCGAGATCCTGCGCAAGGTCGAAAGCATCAAGCAGATCGCTCAGGAGTTCAGCAACGAAAAAAAGGGCACGCTGACGCTGGCGACCACCCATACGCAGGCACGCTACGCCCTGCCACCGATAATCAGCCGCTTCATCAAGCGCTACCCTGACGTCGCGCTGCACATGCACCAGGGTACGCCGATGCAGATCTGCGAAATGACCATCGACGGCACCGCCGATTTCGCCATTGCCACCGAGGCGCTGGAGTTGTTTTCAGACATGGTGATGATGCCGTGCTACCGCTGGAACCGCTGTGTCATCGTACCCAAGGGGCATCCGTTGGCTTCGGTTCAGGAGCTGACGCTGGAAACCCTGGCCGAATATCCGCTGGTAACCTACGTGTTCGGTTTCACCGGCCGCTCGAAGCTGGATGAGGCGTTCCTCAATCGAGGGCTGAGTCCCAAGGTGGTGTTCACCGCTGCGGACGCGGACGTGATCAAGACCTACGTGCGGCTGGGGCTGGGGGTCGGAATCGTTGCCCACATGGCGGTGGTACCGGAGCAGGATGATGATCTGGTCACCATCGACGCGAGCAAGCTGTTCGAACCCAGTGTCACCAAGATCGGTTTCCGTCGTGGTACCTTCCTGCGCGGTTTCATGTATGACTTCATTCAGGCGTTCGCGCCGCATCTGACCCGCGAGAAGGTGGATCAGGCGCTGCTTTGCCATGGCAAGGGCGAAATCGAAGAGTTGTTCGCCGATGTGGAACTGCCGACGCTCTAGCATCGGCAGTTTCACCGGATCATCTTTCAGCCCTTGGCGATCAGATTGCCGGCATGCAGTCCGCATTCCTTTTGCGTCGCTTCTTCCCACCACCAGCGACCTTCGCGCTCGTGCTGGTTGGGTAGTACGGGGCGGGTGCAGGGCTCGCAGCCGATGCTGACGAAGCCGCGCTCGTGCAGGCTGTTGTACGGAATCTCCAGCATGCGGATGTAGTTCCAGACGTCTTCGCTGGTGTAGTTGGCCAGTGGGTTGAACTTGACCAGTTGACGATCAGGGCCACTGAACCCGCCATCGAGCTCGACCACCGGGACCTGAGCGCGGGTCCCCGGGCTCTGGTCCCGCCGTTGCCCCGTGATCCAGGCATCCACAGTCGCAAGTTTGCGACGCAGCGGCTCGATCTTGCGGATACCACAGCATTCTCCGTGGCCGCTCTCGTAGAAATCGAACAGGCCTTTTTCCAGCACGTAGCGGTCGAGTACCGCGCGATCCGGGCTGAGCACCTCGAGCTTGATTCCATAGTGTTTGCGCACCTGTTCAAGGAACCGGTAGGTCTCTGCGTGCAGGCGGCCGGTGTCGAGGGTGAAGACCCTGACCTGGGGGTTGATCTTCCAGGCCATATCCAGCACCACTATGTCATCGGCGCCGCTGAACGATAGCCATAGATCTTCGAAATGCTCGAAGGCCAGCTTGAGGATCTGCTGGGGCGACTTGCTCTCGTATTCCCGCGCGAGGGCGATAGGATCGAAATTTTCGGGCAACATGCTTCTCTCCAGGCTCGGCACTCTCGGGGTGCCGTGAGGCGGCCAGTCTAACAAACACGCGTTTAGTCCTTCTATTTTATTTGGTTATGGTTTTATTCCTTTCCGTGCTTAATCTCCCGTCGCGTCCGGCTGGCCATTGCGCGGATGCTGGCGAGCCGGTAGATTGTTGCGCCTGTTGACTGTGCCCCTTTCAGACCTTGCATATCAGGAGTGCCCTGTGGAAATCGCTTGCCTTGACCTCGAGGGCGTTCTCGTCCCGGAAATCTGGATTGCTTTCGCCGAAAAGACCGGCATTGCGGAGTTGCGCGCCACTACCCGGGACATTCCGGATTACGACGTCCTCATGAAGCAGCGCCTGCGGATTCTCGACGAGCATGGGCTGAAGCTTTCGGACATTCAGGAGGTCATCGGCACCCTGAAGCCGCTCGAGGGCGCCATCGAGTTCGTCAACTGGCTGCGCGAGCGCTTCCAGGTGGTCATTCTGTCCGACACCTTCTATGAGTTCTCCCAGCCACTCATGCGTCAGCTCGGTTTCCCGACGCTGCTATGCCACCGCCTCATTACCGATGAGAACGACCGTGTAGTGGATTATCAGCTGCGTCAGAAGGACCCCAAGCGCCAGTCGGTCCTGGCGTTCAAGAGCCTTTACTACCGGGTCATCGCGGCAGGTGACTCCTATAACGACACCACCATGCTGTCCGAAGCCCATGCTGGGATCCTGTTTCATGCGCCGGACAATGTGATCTCGGAGTTCCCACAGTTCCCTGCAGTCCATACCTTTGAAGACCTGCGCAAGGAATTCATCAAGGCATCCAATCGCCAGCTCAGCCTTTGAAGCGCCTCGGGCCGCTGCCGTTGCGGTAGCGGCCCGTTCGTTGAGGGGGGCGGCTCAAGCGACGCGCCTGAATCTGTTCAGCGCAGCCTTCTCCATCTCGATCAGCAGAAACACCCCTAGCCCGACTGCAAAGGGCGTCAGCCATTGTCCGGGTGCCAGCGCCACGGTGCCAAACCAGCCGTTCATTGCAGGCAGATAGACGAAAGCCAGCTGCAGTAGGGCGAGCACGGTCACGGCTACCCAGGCTTTCCCGTTGGAAGTCAGCAGCTTCAGATTCAGACTTGTGGCCATCAGGAAACGGCTGTTGAACAGGTAGAACGCCTGGGCGACCACTAGCGTATTAACCGCCACACTGCGTGCCATCTCAAGCGAAGCGCCGCGGGCGAGTTCATGGTGGAACACGGCAATGGTGGCGCCGCCGATCAACGCAGATACCAGCGCGATTCGCCATAGGAAGGTTGCCGATATGATCGGCGCATCGGGATCTCGCGGCGGTCGGCGCATCAGGCCTGGCTCGGAAGGTTCAAAAGCCAGCGCCAGAGCAAGGGTCACTGCAACCACCATGTTCACCCAAAGTATCTGAACGGGAGTCAGCGGCAAGACCATGCCGAACAGGATGGCTGCGAGAATGACCAGGCCCTGAGCACCATTGGTAGGCAGGATGAAGAGAATCGCCTTGCGCAGGTTATCGTAGATAGTCCGTCCTTCTTCCACTGCTCGGGCTATGGAACGGAAATTGTCATCGGCAAGCACGATGTCGGCCGCTTCCTTGGTCGCTTCGGTCCCCTTGATGCCCATGGCGATACCTACGTCGGCTCGTTTCAGGGCTGGTGCATCGTTTACCCCGTCACCGGTCATCGCCACCACTTGATCGCTGGCCTGCAGCGCTGTAACCAGACGCAGTTTGTGCTCCGGACTGGTACGGGCAAAGATATCGCAGCTCTGGGCTAGCTCGCGCAGCTCCTCGTCCGAAGCCTGTTCTATCTCGTGACCGGTGATCGCGCGCAGCCTGTCGCCGCCAATACCCATTTCACGGCCGATAGCCAGTGCGGTTCCGGCGTGATCGCCGGTGATCATCTTTACGCGGATTCCGGCTCGATGGCACAGGTGGATGGCTTCGATTGCCTCCTCTCGTGGCGGATCGATGATGCCGACCAGGCCGGCGAAGATCATGTTCGTTTCCAGATCCGCCGTTTCGAGGGTGGCTTGTCCGGGTGCATCACGAAAGGCAGCGGCGAGTACCCGCAGACCCTGGCCACTCAGTTCGTCGAGCTGCCTCTCCCAATAGCCCGTATCCAGCGGCTGCGTCTGCCCTTTGGCATCCAATTGGTGGCTGCAGCGTTCGAGCAGACGATCTGGTGCACCCTTCATGAGAATGCGGCGCTCACCTGCCGGACGGTCCTCCAGCGAGGCCATGAATTTGTGCGCGGATTCGAAAGGGACTACCGCGACACGTCGGTAGCCGGTCTTCTCGAACCCCGCCTTGCGTCCCAGTGTCAGCAGCGCGCCCTCGGTCGGTTCGCCGCGCACCATCCATTGGCCATCCTCCTGCTCGATGTGACTGTCGTTTGCTACGTCCATCACCTCGACCAGCGCCGCCAGGTCAGGATGCTCGGCCAGGCTGACGGGCTGTTGATCCAGGCTCACACTGCCCTCGGGCGCATAGCCAATGCCGCTGATATCGAAACGCTGGCTGGCGGTCACCACGTGGCGTGCGGTCATTTCATTGCGGGTGAGGGTTCCGGTCTTGTCCGAACAGATGACCGAAACCGAGCCCAGCGTTTCCACCGCATCCAGCCGCCGCGTGATGGCATTGCGGCCCGCCATGCGCTGTACGCCGAGCGCGAGGGTGATGGTGAGAATGGCCGGGAGCCCCTCGGGAATCGCCGCGACTGCAAAGCCGATGGCGGCGAGAAACAGTTCGTCGGCGGCGAAGTCGTGCAATACCCAGCCGGCGAGCAGCATGAGGACGGCCAGGCCGACGATCACCACCGAAAGAATCTTGCTGAAGTAGGCCATCTGCCGAGTCAGCGGTGTCTGTAGAGTTTGTACCTCGGCGATCATCCGGTTGATATGGCCGATCTCGGTTTCTGCACCCGTGGCGGTGACGACGCCGAGACCTCTTCCGGCAGCGACCAGGGTGCCAGAGAAGGCCATACCCTGACGATCCCCCAGCGCAGCGTCCGGTTCGGCCTGAGCGCAGTCCTTGTCGGCCGGCACCGATTCACCGGTCAGGGCCGATTCCTCGATCCGCAAGTTGGTCGTCTCGATCAGGCGCACGTCAGCCGGAACCCTGCCCCCGGAGCGCAGGCGCACAATGTCGCCCGGCACCAGTTCGGTAGCAGGCACCTCCTGCCAGCAACCATCCCGGCGTACGTCAGCCTTCGAGGAGAGCATCTTGCGCAGACTATCGAGCGCATCCTCGGCCTTGCCTTCCTGAATAAAGCCGATCGTGGCATTGGCTAGCACCACGGCGAGGATCACGCTGGTGTCGATCCAGTGGCCGAGCAGGGCGGTGACCACTGCGGAGGCCAGGAGTATGTAGATGAGCACGTCGTGGAAATGCTTGAGGAAACGTCGTAGCGGACCGACCCGGGGTGGTTCCGGGAGACGATTAGGGCCGAAGTCCCGCAGCCGCTGGTTCGCGTCGGCACTGCTCAGTCCTTCGGCACTGGCGCGCAGCGCGACCAATACCTCTTCAGGGGGCAGACTGTGTGGCTGGGAGGGTAGGGCTGGTATTTTCGACGTCATGGCTCGGATCTACAGCTGGGGAACGTCCCCAATATAGACACCTCGGCGGCCTACGTCATTGATCTGGGTTCAGACATCCGCCCCCACCTGCAGAAAGGGCGTCAGAGAGTCCATCAGCAGGCGTACCTTGGTAAGTGTTTCCTGGTACTCCGCCTCGGCTATCGAGTCCGCTACTATGCCGCCGCCGCCCCATAGATACAAATCGGAATCCTGACGCAGTAGGGTGCGAATGGCGATGTTCAGGTCGACCTGTCCCTCACAGCCCAGGTAACCGATGCTGCCGCAGTACAGGTTGCGCCGGACGGGCTCCAGTTCTTCGATGATCTGCATCGCACGGATCTTCGGCGCACCGGTGATGGAGCCGCCGGGAAAGGCACCCGCAATCAGGTCAAGTGCGTCGCGACCCGTTGCCAGGGTCCCGGTCACCGCGCTTACCAGATGGTGCACGTTGGGGTAGGTCTCGATCGCGAACAGCTCCGGTACGCGAACGCTGCCGATGGCGCAGCTACGGCCCAGGTCATTGCGCAGCAGATCGACGATCATGAGGTTTTCGGAGCGGTCCTTGAGGCTCGCCGCGAGCTCTCTCGACAGGGCCTGATCACTCGCATGATCACTGCTGCGGCCGCGGGTACCCTTGATCGGACGTGTCTCGACCTGTCCTCCATCGACCCTGAGAAAACGCTCCGGCGAGAGGCTGAGTATGCTGTGTTCAGCCGTTTCGATATAGGCGGCGAAGGGCGTAGGGCAGGCCTGACGCAGTGCATCGTAGGCAGCCAGCGAGTCGCCTGCACAGCGGGCATGGAAGCGCTGCGCCAGATTGATCTGGTAGCAGTCGCCCGAAAGGATGTACTGATGCACCCGATCGAAAGCCTTGTCGTATTCGCTGCGCCGCTGCTCCGGTGTGAAGAGCGTCAGCAAATGGAAGCTGCCAATCGCTGCATCGCCTTGCTGCAACCTTAATTGGATGCTGGCTTCAAGTGAGTCCGACACGGAAGGATGGCAGACCAGCCAGCAGCGCCGCGCCTGATGGTCACTCACCAGGCTCCAGGCATAGAGGCCCAGTTGCAGGTCGGGCAGGGAAAGATCCGTTCGGGCACGGGCTGCAATGCGCTCCAGGCGCCGACCGAAGTCGTAGCCGATCAGCCCGAGCGCGCCCGCGCCGAACGGCAGTCGGATGCCGGCAGGCCACCTGGCCGGTCCCAATGCCGCGAGGGCAGTTCGCACGCGAGCCAGGCAATCCAATCCGGTTTCGCCGGGTAGCGCAGTGATCACCTGCTGCGGGCCGGCGGCCAGGATGCTGTAACGTCCGTGTGCTCCCCCCGAGGCAGAGTCCAGCAATACCGGCAGGCCGAGGGCTCGGACAGCTGCGAGCCGCGGCAGCGGATCGGCCGAGTAGGACAGCTCGGTCAGTCGATAGCAGCGAGAGGCGGAGTCCGGCGGAATCATGCCGGTTTGTCAGCCTCCGCTGCACGTTCCAGAGCCGCTTCGACTGCGGCGGGCTTGCCGAAGTGTTTCTGGGAGAATCTCATGCGCTCCTCGACGCTTTCCTCGCGACCCTCCTTCTTCAGTTCCGCAAGATGCCGCTCCACGGTGTGGCAGCGATGGGTGAGCCCCGCATCGTTGGCAATCTGAATGTTCAGGCCCGGGCGGGCGTTGAGCTCGAGGATCAGCGGCCCCTTGGTTTCATCGAGAACCAGGTCGACGCCGATGTAGCCCAGCCCGGACAATTCGTAGCAGGAAGTGGCCAGGCGCATGAAGCCATCCCAGTCCGGCAGCTGTACGCCATCGACCGGGTTGGTGGTATCCGGGTGCTTGCTGATCTTGTTGTTCAACCAGGTACCCTTGAGGGTGATGCCAGTGGCCAGGTCGACCCCTACGCCGATGGCGCCCTGGTGCAAGTTGGCCTTGCCGCCCGATTGACGTGTCGGCAGACGTAGCATCGCCATTACCGGATAGCCCATCAGCACGATGATACGAATATCCGGTACACCTTCGTAACTGATGCTCTTGAAGATCGGATCGGGGGTGACCCGGTATTCGATCAGGGCACGGTCGCGGTGTCCCCCGAGAGAGAACAGGCCGGACAGGATGCTGGAGATATGGTGCTCGATTTCCTCATGGGTGATGATCTTGCCAGAGACGGTCTTGTAGCGCCCCTCGAAGCGATCGCCGATCACCAGAATGCCATCACCACCGGCGCCCTGCGCAGGCTTGATAACGAAATCCTTGTGCGGCCCGATGATCTCATCGAGCTTGTCGATCTCCTTTTCGGTTTCAATGATGCCGTACAGATCCGGCACATGGATACCGGCGGCGATTGCCCGCTCCTTGGTGAGGATCTTGTCGTCCACCACCGGGTACAGATGCCGCTTGTTGTACTTGAGCACATAGTCGGCGTTACGCCGATTGATGCCCATCACTCCGGCGGCGCTGAGGGCTTTCCAGGTCTTCCAGAAGAACATGGTCTCTCCTCAGCCCTGTTTGGTCAGCGCCTTGAAGCGCATCAGCTCGGTCAGGCGGTAGCCGCGATAGCGACCCATGGCAAGCATGAAGCCGACCAGGACCAGCAGAATCGCCGGGAAGGTGAAGACGAAGTACGCCAGCTCAGGGATGGTCATCAACAGGTGCGCCAGGGTAGCTGCCACCAGGGTGCCGACCGCCACCTTGAAGGACGCCGCGCCGCCGCGCTCTTCCCAGTTGATCGACAGTCGCTCGATGGTCATGGTCAGGATCACCATCGGGAACAGCGATACCGACAGAGCCCGCTCGATGCCGAGCTTGTGACTGAACAGGCTGATCACGGCGATGATGATCACGACGAAAGTGAGAACGATCGACAGGCGTGGCAGCATCTGCAGTTTCAGATGCTCCAGATAGGAGCGCAGGGACAGGCCCAGCGCGGTGATCAGCGTGAACAGCACGATACCCCAGCCAACCTGGGTCTCGCGGAACGCCAGCGATATGAGTACCGGCGTGAAGGTACCCAGGGTCTGAATGCCAACCAGGTTGCGCAGGATCAGAATCACCAGAACCCCGATGGGGATCATGATCATGACCTGATAGACCTGCTGAGCATGCAGCGGCAAGCCATACAGAGAATACTCGAGTAGCGGCGAGCCGCCGGTATCGGTGGTCATCTGCGCGAGCCGCAGCGCGTTCATTTCACTGTTGTTGATGGTGATGCTGACACGGCCCTGGCGCCCGCCCTCAAGATTGAACAGCGGCTGATTGCCGGTCCACCAGACCATGCGGTTGTCCGGAATACCCTGCTGGCCGGTTTCCGGGTGGAAATACAACCAGCGCTCGCCATTATGGCTACGCAGCCAGAGTTCCGGCGTCTGGTTGGCGACGGGCTCGAGTCGAATGGTGTGGACCATCTCCAGCGGAATGCGGGCCTGGGACAGCAGGATGTCGATCACGCGTGCCTTGTCCAGCGCCGAAGTCTGGCCGCCGAGCAGCAGTCGGACGTTGTCATCGGTAATGTCGTTGACCCGGCGGATGGCTTCGGTAATGAAGGTCTCGATATCCGCCGAATTCTGCCGGATGGGCGTGACCAGGGCGTCTGCGGCGACCTGTTCGGGGCCTTCAAGCACGATTGGCAGGCGTGCCGGTGGTGGCGCCATTGGCGCAACGTCGGAGCCGAAACGCCGAGTCAGTACCAGCCGATAGTAGAGGGTCTGAGTGCCGCTGGCGCGACGCGCCGACCAGGTCACCCGGCGGTTGCCCTGCACCTGATTGATGCTCACGCCATAGTTGTTGGAGATGAAGCTTTCGTTGAGGCTGGTGTAGTCCTGGGTGAAGGGGGGGATGAACATCTGCGCCTTGATCGGTACGCCCTGGTTGGCCTGAAACTCAAAACGGGCATCCAGGCTCCAGATATCGTCAGTCTGATCTTCGGTCACCGGAATCTTCAGTACGTAGATCTGATAAGCGGTAATCCCCAGCCCCAGGCTGACCATGATCGCGATCAGGATTTTCAGGTGCAGATTGATCGATTGCATTGATTGTTCTCGGCGACAGTTTGAGGCGATGCAGCCCGCTCAAGGCAGGACGGCGGCAGCGAACTGGGGCGCATCTTAGCATGGCGGCCGTATGACACGCAGCAGGCCGGAATTACTGCATATAACGATGGCTATGGACCTTGGTCTGAGAGATTGTTGACAATCCGTAAGGTGCGTCGCAAGATTGCACGCAATTGCGGGGTCATTTCGGCGACCGCCTTATACGGTTGTATACAATCCCTGATGTCTGAACTTGCTCCTTCTCTTACGCTTTCCGATGGTGCCTTCGATCGTTTGCAGACGGCAATCGTGACCGGTGAAATCCCGCCGGGCACGCGCGTCAGCGAGCAGTATCTTTCGAACACCTTCGGCCTTAGCCGGGGGCCCCTGCGCGAAGCGATTCGCCGCCTGGAAGGGCGCAGATTGCTGACTCGCATTCCCCACGCAGGGGTACGCGTGGTATCGCTCAGCTTCGATGAGCTGATCGAGCTCTACCACGTGCGCGAAGCTCTGGAAGGCATGGCCTGCCGCCTGGCCGCGCAGAACATGAGCGAGGAGGAAATCGCTGGTCTGCGTGCGGTTCTGGCCACCCACGAGCAGCACAGCGGACTGCAGGCGAACAGTTCCTATTATCAGCAGGAGGGCGATCTGGACATCCACTATCTGATCGTTCAGGGGAGCCGGAACCGGACGCTGGCCGACATGTTGCTGGGTGATCTGTATCAGCTGGTACGCATGTACCGCTATCGTTTTTCCACCACGCCCAAGCGCCCCCAGCAGGCCTTTTCCGAACACCACCGAATCATTGACGCCATTGCCGATCGTGATGGCGAACTCGCGGAAATGCTGATGCGCCGTCATATCAGTGCCTCACGCCGCAACATCGAGCGTCGCCTGCAAGAACAGGGCGAGGCTTCACTTTCCTCAGGAGGGAAACCGGATGTCGAATAGCCCAGGTAAACGTTTCCGCATCGCGCTCGCCGAAGAGCAACCGCTGCAGGTCATCGGTGCGATCAACGCCAATCACGCGCTGCTGGCCAAACGGGCCGGCTTCAAGGCGCTTTATCTGTCAGGTGGCGGCGTGGCGGCCGGCTCGCTGGGCATGCCCGACCTGGGGATCAACACACTGGAAGACGTCCTGATCGACGTGCGCCGCATCACCGACGTCTGCGATCTGCCGCTGCTGGTCGATATCGACACAGGCTTCGGTCCCAGCGCCTTCAACATCGAGCGCACGGTCAAGAGCCTGATCAAGGCCGGCGCGGCCGCGGCGCACATCGAGGACCAGGTCGGCGCCAAGCGCTGCGGGCAC
The DNA here is from genome assembly GCA_030603065.1 of Pseudomonas sp. GTDB lineage: Bacteria > Pseudomonadota > Gammaproteobacteria > Pseudomonadales > Pseudomonadaceae > Halopseudomonas. Next base: position 3,846 of record JAUVYN010000070.1, on the reverse strand, counting down.
CGCCCCGGCAAGGAAATTGTCTCCACCGGCGAGATGGTCGATCGGGTCAAGGCTGCTGCCGATGCGAAGACCGATCCCGACTTCTTCCTGATCGCCCGCACGGACGCCATTCAGGCCGAGGGTGTGGATGCGGCGATCGAGCGTTGCAAGGCCTACGTCGAAGCGGGTGCCGACGGCATCTTCGCCGAGGCGGCCTATGATCTGCCGACCTACGAGCGCTTCGTCAAGGAGCTGAACGTGCCCATCCTGGCCAACATCACCGAATTCGGCGCCACGCCGCTTTTCACCCGCGACGAGCTGGCATCGGTCGGCGTCGCCATCCAGCTTTATCCGCTGTCGGCCTTCCGCGCGGCGAACAAGGCAGCCGAAAACGTCTACACCGCCATCCGCCGGGAAGGCCATCAGCAGAACGTGATCGACAGCATGCAGACCCGCGCCGAGCTGTACGACCGTATCGGTTATCACGCCTTCGAGCAGAAGCTGGACGCACTCTTTGCCGCCGGCAAGAAATGACACCGACAACAAGATTAGCCTGACAGGAGATGAACGCATGAGCACGACCGACAACCCCACGCCGACGTTCAAACCGAAGAAGTCCGTAGCCCTTTCCGGCACTGCTGCCGGCAACACTGCCCTGTGCACCGTGGGCCGCAGCGGCAACGATCTGCACTACCGCGGTTATGACATCCTGGATGTCGCCACCACCTGTGAGTTCGAGGAAATTGCCCATCTGCTGGTACACGGCAAATTGCCTACAGTCGCCGAGCTGGCCGGCTACAAGGCCAAGCTCAAGGCGTTGCGTGGTTTGCCCGCCGGCGTGAAAGCCGCACTCGAGCAACTGCCACCCTCGGCGCACCCGATGGACGTGATGCGTACCGGCGTGTCGGTGCTTGGCTGCCTGCAGCCGGAGAAGGACGATCACAACCACCCCGGCGCGCGGGATATCGCCGACAAGCTGATGGCGTCGCTGGGCTCCATGCTGCTGTACTGGTACCACTTCAGCCACAACGGCAAGCGTATCGAGGTCGAAACCGATGACGATTCCATCGGTGGGCACTTCCTGCACCTGCTGCACGGGGAAAAGCCGCGCGACTCCTGGGTGCGCGCCATGCACACCAGTCTGGTGCTCTACGCCGAACACGAATTCAACGCCTCGACCTTTACTTCACGGGTGATCGCCGGCACCGGTTCGGACATGTATTCCTGCATCGCCGGTGGCATTGGTGCGCTGCGCGGACCCAAGCACGGTGGCGCCAACGAGGTGGCCTTCGAGATCCAGAAGCGCTACGACACTCCGGATGAGGCCGAGGCCGACATCCGCGCCCGGGTCGAGAAGAAGGAAGTGGTCATCGGCTTCGGCCACCCGGTCTATACCGTCTCCGACCCGCGCAACAAGGTCATCAAGGAAGTGGCACGGGAGCTGTCGGTGGAGCAGGGCAACATGAAGATGTACGACATTGCCGAGCGTCTGGAAAGCGTGATGTGGGAGATCAAGAAGATGTTCCCCAATCTCGACTGGTTCAGCGCGGTCAGCTACCACATGATGGGTGTCCCCACCGCCATGTTCACTCCCCTGTTCGTCATCGCCCGCACCTCGGGCTGGTCCAGCCATGTCATCGAGCAGCGTATCGACGGAAAGATCATCCGCCCCAGCGCCAACTACGTTGGGCCGGAAGATCTCAAATTCGTGCCGCTCAAGGATCGCAAGTAAATGAACAGTCAATATCGCAAGAAACTGCCCGGCACCACGCTGGACTACTTCGATGCTCCGGCGGCGGTCGACGCCATCGCCGCGGGCGCCTGGGCCAAATTGCCCTATGTGTCCAGGGTGTTGGCCGAGCAGCTGGTGCGCCGCTGCGAGCCGGCGACGCTGACCGATTCGCTGAAGCAACTGATCGAGCGCCGCCAGGATCTGGATTTCCCCTGGTATCCGGCGCGGGTGGTGTGCCACGACATTCTCGGTCAGACCGCACTGGTCGATCTGGCCGGGCTGCGTGACGCCATTGCCGAGCAGGGCGGTGATCCGGCCAAGGTCAACCCGGTAGTACCGACCCAGCTTATCGTCGACCATTCCCTGGCCGTGGAATATGCCGGCTTCGATCCCGATGCCTTCGACAAGAACCGCGCAGTGGAGGAGCGTCGCAACGAGGACCGCTTCCATTTCATAGAGTGGACCAAGACCGCGTTCAAGAACGTCGACGTGATCCCGGCCGGCAACGGCATCATGCACCAGATCAACCTGGAGAAGATGAGCCCGGTGATCCAGGCCCGTGACGGCGTCGCCTTCCCGGATACCTGCGTGGGCACCGACAGCCATACCCCGCACGTCGATGCGCTGGGCGTGATCGCCATCGGCGTGGGCGGACTTGAAGCGGAAACCGTGATGCTCGGCCGAGCCTCCATGATGCGCCTGCCCGACATCGTCGGCGTACGCCTGACCGGCAAGCGGCAGCCCGGTATCACTGCAACCGACATCGTGCTGGCCCTGACCGAGTTCCTGCGCAATCAGCGCGTCGTCGGCGCCTGGCTGGAGTTCTTCGGCGAAGGGGCGGACAGCCTGTCGATCGGCGACCGCGCGACTATCTCCAACATGTGCCCGGAATACGGCGCCACCGCCGCGATGTTCTACATCGACCAGCAGACCATCGAGTATCTGAAGCTCACCGGCCGCGAGCCGGAGCAGGTTGCCCTGGTGGAAAACTACGCGAAAACCACCGGTCTCTGGGCCGATGCGCTGACCACCGCCGAGTATCCGCGGGTTCTGGAGTTCGATCTGTCCAGCGTGGTGCGCAACCTGGCCGGCCCGAGCAACCCGCACAAGCGGCTGCCGACCAGCGCGCTGGCGTCCAGCGGTATCGCCGGCAACCTGGCCGCGGCGCAGGCTGAGGAGGCCAAAGGGCTGATGCCGGACGGCGCAGTGATCATCGCCGCCATCACCAGCTGCACCAACACCTCCAATCCGCGCAACGTCGTGGCGGCCGGCCTGCTGGCGAAGAAGGCCAATGAGCTGGGCCTGCTGCGCAAACCCTGGGTCAAGACGTCCTTTGCGCCTGGCTCCAAGGTGGCGAAGCTATACCTGGAAGAGGCCGGCCTGCTAGGCGAGCTGGAGAAGCTCGGCTTCGGCATCGTCGCCTATGCCTGCACCACCTGTAACGGCATGAGTGGCGCCCTGGACCCGACCATCCAGCAGGAGATCATCGACCGCGATCTGTATGCCACCGCAGTGCTCAGCGGTAACCGCAACTTCGACGGACGCATTCACCCCTACGCCAAGCAGGCCTTCCTCGCCTCGCCACCGCTGGTGGTAGCCTACGCGATCGCCGGTACCGTGCGTTTCGATATCGAGCAGGACGTGCTGGGGCACGATGCCCAGGGCAAGCCGGTGACCCTCAAGGACCTGTGGCCGAGCGATGAGGAAATCGATGCCATTGTCGCCTCGTCGGTCAAGCCCGAGCAGTTCAAGCAGGTGTATATCCCGATGTTCGATCTGGGCAACGTCCAGGAAGCCGAGAGCCCGCTGTACGACTGGCGCCCCATGAGCACCTACATCCGCCGTCCGCCCTACTGGGAAGGGGCGCTGGCGGGCGAACGCTCGCTCAAGGGCATGCGCCCGCTGGCGATCCTGCCGGACAACATCACCACCGATCACCTGTCGCCGTCCAACGCCATTCTGCTGGATTCCGCGGCGGGCGAGTATCTGGCCAGGATGGGCCTGCCGGAGGAGGACTTCAACTCCTACGCCACCCACCGCGGCGACCACCTGACCGCCCAGCGGGCGACCTTCGCCAACCCCAAGCTGTACAACGAGATGGTTCGTGGGGAAGACGGCAAGGTGAAGCAGGGCTC
>JAUVYN010000128.1 GCA_030603065.1 Pseudomonas sp. | reverse complement strand
GTACGTTCCACCAGTAGATAAAGAATTGCGCCGGCAGCCAGCCCCCAGCCTGCACCGTAGACCGCCAGAACCACTCCCATGGTTCCTGCCACGCCACGCTCGGTGTTGTTGTTGAGCTGCTCGAAGCCCACCATCAGGCAGATGTAGCCGGTCAGAATCAGGGTCAGCGAAAGGGCGATCGGCAACACCGGTTGAAAGAAGCTCACCAGCGGCAGCATGAACAGGGCGATAAACCCGGTAATCCAGAAGGTGCCGGCGCCGCTATAGATCGAGTCCATTGCCTTGCGGCCGTACTTGTAGCGTTCGGCCATGGTCGCCGCGACCGCGGTCCAGATCGGGCCGGCCAGGCCCGGGTAGGGTGCGAAGAAGGCATGCAGGGCATTGCGGATGGCGGTGACCAGATGCACGCGATCAATGTTGTTCTCGATCACTTCGTCCGGACGGAGCTCGTCGGCGCGCTGCATCAGCGACTGACCGACGATGATGTCACCGAAGGCGATGATGTAGGCTATTACTGCGGTGGGCACCGCCAGCATGAAGACCTTGGCGTCCGGAAAACCGACCATGAAAGGCAGGTAATTGAGCATCTCGCCAAAGGCAGGCGTGGTGATTCCCCAGCGCACATCGGGCATGTTGTACTCACCCACCAGGATGCCGACGATGATCGCAATCAGCATTCCCGGCACCATGCCGTAGTTGACGATCTTGCGCATGAACGGCAGACGCTCGGTGAGCCCCTTGAAGGATACCGAGAACATCAGGTACAGACAGATCAGACTGCCCAGTACCAGAGAGATCGGCGTATTGGCCAGGCGGCCGCCGCTGGATATCTCGCCCATCAGTGCAGCGATACCGGCGCCGATGATGATCCCGCCCTTCATCGAGTTGGGCACGATACGTACCATCACACTGCCGAGTCGGGTGATGCCGAGGATCAGGAAGATCAGAAATACCAGGAACTGCAGGGCGAACAGTGCCTGAATGGCCTCTGGACCCGGCTCGAAGTCACCGAGAAACAGTAGCACCACCGGGATCGCCGGGGTGATCCACCCGGGTACCATGGGCACACCGAGCAGAGCCGGCAACATGAAACCGATACCGCAGACCACCACGTAGGCCAGCGCCACGTCGTAGGGCAGGCCGAGAAACTTCTCCAGAAGCGGAATCATGCCCAGACTGACCACGAACATGATCAACGCCTGGAGCATCTCCGCGGTTTCCCAACGGTAGTGAATGAAGGGCAGGCGGACCTTGAACGGGCCGCAGGGCCAATAGGGTTGCTCGGCGCCATTGGCGCGTTTGAACACTTGCATGATAAGCCTCCGTCAGCCGGCACCTGGCCGGCTGATTGTTGTTGTTGTGAAACGGGTTATGCAGGGCGATGGAGCGGTCAGAGCTGTTTGGCCCAGTCACGCAGCACGTACTTCTGAATCTTGCCTGTCGAGGTCTTGGGCAGTTCGGTGAAGACCACCGTACGCGGCACCTTGAAACCGGCCAGGTGGTCGCGACAGAAGGTTGTGATGTCCTCTTCGGTGGCCCGTTGTCCGCCCTTGAGCGTGATGAAGGCGCAGGGTGTTTCGCCCCAGCGCTCGTCGGGACGAGCTACTACCGCCGCCTCGAGAACCGCGGGATGGCGATACAGGGTGTCTTCCACCTCGATGGTGGAAATGTTCTCGCCACCGGAAATGATGATGTCCTTGAGGCGGTCGCGGATCTCCACATAGCCGTTGGGGTGGCATACGGCGAGGTCGCCGGTGTGGAACCAGCCGCCTTCGAAGGCTTCGGCGGTGGCTTCCGGATTCTTCAGATAGCCCTTCATGACGGTATTGCCGCGCATGAAGATTTCGCCGAGGGTTTCGCCATCACGCGGGACCGGCTGCAGGGTTTCCGGGTTCGCGACCATCACGCCTTCCAGCGTCGGGTAGCGTACACCCTGTCGGGATTTGAGCCGGGCGCGGTCCTCCAGTGGCAGCTCGTTCCATTCGTCGTGCCAGGCGCACACGGTTACCGGACCGTACACCTCGGTCAACCCGTAGACGTGAGTAACCTCGATTCCCATGGCTTCGACAGCGCCGATCACCTTGGCCGGTGGCGCCGCGCCGGCGACCATGGCCTTGACCGGATGGTCTATGGCGGACTTGGCTGAATCAGGCATATTGACCAGGGCGTTGAGCACTATGGGCGCACCGCACAGGTGGGTGACCTGATGCTCGTGGATCAGGTTGAGAATTTTCTGCGGATCGACCCGCCGCAGGCAGACGTGTACACCGGCCAGGGCGGTGACGGTCCAGGGATAGCACCAGCCATTGCAATGGAACATCGGCAAGGTCCACAGGTAGACCGGATGCTGTCCCATGCCCCAGGTCATCTGGTTTCCCAGGGCGTTGAGGAAGGCTCCACGGTGATGGTAAACCACGCCTTTGGGATTGCCGGTGGTGCCGGAGGTATAGTTGAGGGAGATCGCCTGCCACTCGTCACTGGGCCAGTGCCAGTCGAAGTTGGGGTCGCCCTCGGCGAGGAAGGCTTCATAGTCCAGATCGCTGACCGCTTCGCCTTCGCCGTACTCGGGGTCGTCCACGTCGATCACCAGAATCGGGCGCTTGATCAGCCGCAGGGCTTCACGGATGACCCCGTGGAACTCACGGTCGGTGATCAGCGCCCGGGCTTCGCCGTGATTGAGCATGAAAGCGATGGCTTCGGCATCCAGACGCACGTTGAGCGTATTGAGCACGGCACCGATCATGGGTACGCCGAAATGCGCCTCGAGCATCGCGGGAATGTTCGGCAGCATGACTGCAACCGTCTCGCCCGCGCCAATACCGCGTCCGTGCAGGGCGGAGGCCAGTCGGCGGCAACGCTGGTAGGTTTCTTCCCAGTTGCGGGTGATTGCGCCATGAATCACAGCAGGATAGCGGGGGTAGACGCTGGCGGTGCGCTCGATGAAACTCAAGGGACTCAGTGCAATATGGTTGACCGAGGCGGGGGACAGGCCTTCCTGAAAGATCGACATGGCAATACCTGTGGCTGGTTGCTTGTTGGCTCTTTTGTGTGCCCTGGTGGCTATACCAGGCAATTGCGGCATTTTATAGATTATATGGAATTTATATGGAAGATAACCTAAGGTATTATAGTAATTATACTAATGGTGCCATCTGATGACGCGGGGTCGTCATCGGACACGACTGGTGGCCAGGAATTTACTGGAATTCGAGCCGCTTCCTGCCTTGCTGATCGCGGCTGGAGGTGGGGGCGATCACGTCAATCCAGCCCTGCAGCGCCTGATCGATGAAGGTGGCGGTCCTGAGAACTGGTTGCCTGCGAATCATCATGCTCTGGTCAGCGCCTGTCGTCGGCAGCAGCGCTGCATCGAGGATGTAGAAACCCGTGTGGGCGAGCGCTATCTGTTATGGACCTACATTCCCCAGCCCGCACTGGACGCCGTGCTTGTGCGTGGGCGTGACGCCACCGACAGTCTGCGCCTGCAGCATGAAGCAAGAGCGTCCCATCGCCTGTACCGGGTCATTGTCGAGAACACCACCGATCTGATCTCAAGGCACACGCCGGACGGTGTGTTCCTCGACGCTTCGCCCGCAGCGCGGACCTTGCTCGGCTACAGTCCGGACGACTTGCGAGGCACCGACATTCGAGCGCTCTATCATCCGCAGGAAGGCATTCAGTTGAGCGAGCGATACCGTCGATCGCTGGAACAGGATGGCTATCTGACGCTGACCTATCGTATCCGTCACCGTGATGGCCATTACCTATGGTTCGAGACCGCCAGCCGAGCCATCAGAGAGACCTATACCGGCAGTGTGGTGGAGATCGTCAGCGTTTCCCGAGACATCACCGCGCGCATGCAGAGCGAAGAACATAACAGACGGCTGCAGGACGAGCTGGCGCATGCCGCGCGACTGGCCACACTGGGGGAGCTCGCCTCCGGAATCGCCCATGAGATGAATCAGCCACTGGCGGCGATTCTCAACTATGCCAGCGCCAGCCAGCGCTATCTTGCCGCCGGCGGGCCTGCTGCCGAGAACCTGGGAAAGGTGGGGCAGGGACTGGACCGCATCATCGAGCAGGCCGAGCACGCAGCCACCGTCATACGCCGTCTGCGCGGGTTTCTGCGCAAGGGGCAGCGCAGGCTTCAGACTGTCGATCCGGCTCAACTGCTGCGCGAAGCCGTCAATCTATGTGCGTGGGAGGCCAGTCAGCACCAGGTGCAGATGCTCGAACGGTTTGCGGCGGAGGTGGATCAGGTACGGGTTGACCCGATTCTGCTGCAACAGGTGTTGCTCAATCTATTGCGGAATGCCATCGAGGCCAATCGCGAACGCCATCCTGAAGGCCAGTCGCAGGTTTCGCTGGAGCTGGAGGGCTCCGCCGGGGTGGTCCATGTGCGGGTCGTCGATCAGGGGCCGGGACTGGCCGAAGCGGAGCGCGCGCGAATGTTCGCACCATTTTATACCAGCAAGCCAGACGGCCTGGGCTTGGGCCTGTCGATGAGTCAGGGTATCGTAGAGGGCTTTGGTGGCGGCCTCGAGGCCTTGCCCCACCCTGGTGGCGGACTGTGTCTGCACTGCTGGTTACCCGCTGCGGAGGTGGCCGAGCAGGGCGGCGCGCTGCCAGCCAACCGTGAACAGGATCAAGGAGCGTGACGGTCATGCCGGAGCAGCTGGTGTATGTGGTGGATGATGATCAGGGAATGCTCGATTCCACCGTGTGGCTGCTCGATTCCGTCGGGCTCAGGGCGCTCCCCTTTACCAATGGTCAGGCCTTTCTTGAGGCCTGTGATCCATCAGTCGCCGCCTGCGTGCTGCTGGATGTGCGAATGCCGGGAATGGGCGGCCTCGCCGTGCAGGAGGCGATGCGTGAGCGCGGGATCGACCTGCCGGTGATCTTCGTCAGCGGCCATGCCGACGTTCCGATTGTGGTCCGCGCTTTTCGTGCCGGCGCCGTCGATTTCATAGAAAAGCCTTATAACGAGCAGCTCCTGCTGGACAGCGTGCAGCGCGCGCTTAATCGCCAGCCGCGATCGGCCCCGGCGCGGAGCAGCAGCCGGGACGTGCAAGCGCGCTTCGACAGCCTGACGCCAAGGGAGCGCGACATCTTGCTGCCGCTGGTACAGGGCCATACCAACCGGGAAATTGCCGAGCAGCTGGGCATCAGTGTGAAGACCGTCGACCTCTATCGCTCGCGCGTGATGAAGCGCATGCAGGCAGACAGTCTTCCGGCGCTGGTGGGTATGGCAATCGGCGTCGGCCTTATCGAACCCTTTACCCTCGCGGCCAGCGTCAATTGGGGGCGCTGGGCAGGCCGAGGCTGAAAAGTCGATCCAGCTCACCCGAATCGCGCAGTGCTTCGAGCGCCGCGCGCATCCGTTCGCCCTGTTCCGGGTGGCTGGGCTGATGGAACATGTAGAGATTGCCCGGGTGGCTGTGGGTGTGAACGGCATAGACGAAATCGTTTATGTCGAGCGAAAGCTGCCGCAGGGTGTGATGCAGCACTATTTCGCTGATCATGATCGCGTCCAGGCGATCCATCGTCAGCATGTTCAATCCCTGGGTCAGGTCGCTTATGGCAACCTTGAGCATACCGCCGTCCTCATCGAATGCCTGTCCGTAATAGGTGCCTCGGATGTACCCCACGCGCTTTCCGACCAGCCCCTCCAGACTGAGGTCAAGCTGGTTGCGCTCCAGGCTCAGAAACAGCAGATGGGTGTTCAGCACCGGCCCCAGATTGACGGTAAAGTCATCCAGGAACGGGTTGTCGAACAGTACCGCGAAGGTCACGTTGCCCTGCCGCAGCTCTCTGATCAGGCGCGGATGGGGGACGATGCGGTTTTCCACGGGAATGCCCGCGGCTCGGCCCAGCTCGTCGGCCAGCTCGGCGATCAAGCCTGCCGGCCTGCGTTCTTCATCCAGGTAGCCCCATGGCCATACATCAGCAGTCATGAATACGGCAGGAAGGTCTTCGGCCTGGGCCGCGATCGAGGTCGCAAGCAGGGCCACCATGAGTGCGCGAAACGTACGGGTGTTCATGGATCGGTCAGTGTCTTGTGTGTTTTTGGGCCAGTATGGCGGCGCGGAGCGTGCTCGCCAAGAGCAGTACTGGGGCTAACCGGCCATTCTTCGGACGCAGCGTTCGCCTGAGAAAAATTCTTTTCCTTCAAATGCTTGACAGCAACTCGGCAATGCGTAGAATGGCGACCTCTGACGCGGGGTGGAGCAGTCTGGTAGCTCGTCGGGCTCATAACCCGAAGGTCGTAGGTTCAAATCCTGCCCCCGCAACCA
>JAUVYN010000127.1 GCA_030603065.1 Pseudomonas sp. | reverse complement strand
GTCTTGCCAACACAGCTGATGAAGTGCCGGTGCGAACCGGGAATCAGCATCAGCGGGCCATTGTATGAATGGTTGTCAGTCAGCAGCACCGAGCAGCTCACGGTACGCATCCGCGGCAGGCCGTCCTCGACGTGCCAGGTCTCGAAGTCCGAATGCCAATAGAACTCCTTGCCCTTGAAGCCGGGTTTCAGGTTCAAACGCGACTGGTGCACGTAAAGGTCACCGCCCAGGATGTAACGGACGATGCCGGCGATACGCTCGTCCCCCGCCACCCGGGCAAACAGCTCGTTGGTGCGGTGGATGGCGAACAGCGAGCGCAGGGCGCCGCTGTCCGGCTCGCGGATGGCTGCCGGCGATTCGAGAACCTCCGGCAGGGTGCTGATGCGTTGCAGCTCCTTCTTGAATACCGCTACTTCCTCGGGTGTAAACACTTCCGGCAGAACCAGGTATCCATCACGTTCGAAGTCAGCCAGCTGTTCGGCGCTGATGGGTGCGTTCTCCATGTCGGTGCGATAGAGCACCGGATCCATTCGCTCGAGCCAGCGTGGCTCGGTATCGATGCGCGAAGGGTAAAGATCAGCAGTCATTGGTCCTCCTAAAGTAGTGCGTTCAGGTGGCGCTCTCCTCCATGTCGATGGGGTAGACGCCATTCTCGTCGTGTACTTCCTTGCCGCTGAGGGGCGGATTGAAGACGCAGGCCATCTTCATTTCGGTCTTGCCGCGCAGAAGATGCTCGTCATGCTTGTCGAGGATGTACAGGGTCCCCGGTTCGATCGGGTAGACCTTGCCATCCGCCAGGGTCTCGATTTCACCTTCACCGCTCATGCAGTACACCGATTCCAGATGGTTCTGGTACCAGATGTGCGTCTCGGTACCGGCGTAGATGGTGGTGATATGGAACGAGAACCCCATCCTGTCGTCCTTCAGCAGCATGCGGGTGCTTTCCCATGTCCCCGTTTCCGACACGACGCGGCGCTCGGAGTTCTCACAGTCTTTCAGTGTCCTTACGATCATTTGTCGCTCTCCCTCAGGAAGCCTGGTTGGCGACCTGACCACCCATGACCTTGCCAAAGGCTTTGTCGAGGATGCTCATGGCCTTGTCGATCTGCTCTTCACTGATGATCAGCGGGCACAGACACTTGACCACCTGGCTGTGGTTGCCGCTGGTTTCGATCACCAGGCCCATCTCGAAGGCTTCCCGGCAGATGGCGGCGGCGGTGTCACCATCGGGGCAGCTGATGCCGATCATCATCCCGCGACCCTTGACGAACAACGAGTCGGGGCCGTACTTGCGGACGATCTTCTGCATGCGGTCACGGATGATCTTGCCCTTGGCCTGAACGCTCTTGGCGAATTCGTCGCTGGTCCAGAAGTGCTCGAGCGCCGCAGCCGCGGTAACGAAGGCATGGTTGTTGCCACGGAAGGTGCCGTTGTGCTCGCCCGGCTCCCACTGGTCCAGCTCGCGGCGCATGACCACGATGGCGAAGGGCAGGCCGAAACCGCTGAGCGACTTGGACAGGGTGATGATGTCCGGCTTGATGCCCATTTCCTCGAAGCTGAAGAAGGTGCCAGTGCGGCCGCAGCCGGCCTGGATGTCGTCGGCGATCAGCAGCATCTCGTGCTTCTTGCAGAGCTTCTGCAGCTTGCGCATCCAGTCGGCGGAGGCAGCGTTCAGGCCACCTTCACCCTGGACGACCTCGACGATCACCGCCGCAGGCTTGTCGATACCGCTGCTGGGGTCACTCAGCAGCTTGTCCATCATGGCGATGGTGTTGACGTTCTCGCCAAAGTAGTTGGCATAGGGCATGCGGCTGACATCGGTCAGCGGGACGCCCGCGGCACCGCGATGGTGGCCGTTGCCGGTGGTCGCCAACGCGCCCACGGTGACGCCGTGGAAACCGTTGGTGAAGCTGATCACGTTGCTGCGTCCGGTGACCTTGCGAGCCAGCTTGAGCGCGGCTTCGACCGAGTTGGCGCCAGTCGGGCCAGTGAACTGGACCACGTAGTCGCCAAGGGAGCGGGGCTCGAGGATGACGCGGTGGAAGGTTTCGAGGAAACGCTCCTTGGCATCGGAATACATGTCCAGGCCGTGGGTCAGGCCGTCGTTTTCCAGATACTCGATCAGCGCCTTCTTCAGTACCGGGTGGTTGTGCCCGTAGTTGAGGGTGCCTGCGCCGGCGAGGAAGTCGATGTAGTGCTTGCCTTCGCGGGTGATCAGCTCGGCGCCGCGCGCCTGCTTGAAGATGACCGGAAAGGAACGGCAGTAGCTGCGGATACCGGATTCATGTTTTTCGAACTGTTCGAAGGTGCTCATGCTGTCTCCTGGTTCTGCTTGGCAGTAACGACGCTAAAAGGACCGGCGCGATAGAGCATTTCATCATCATGCTGGCCGTTGAAATGGGTGGCTCGGTCGAACAGGACCCGGGTTTCGGGTTTTACACCGAGCTGTTTGAAAGCCTTGGCGAACAGCGCCTCGGAGGCGGTGTTGCCGGGCGAAATGGTGGTTTCGAGATAACGCACGCCTTCGGCTGCGACGCGCTCGATCAGCGCTATCAGCATCTTCAGGGCCAGACCCTGGCCGCGCATGCTCGAGTCGACCGCGACCTGCCAGACGAAGAGCGTGTCGAGTCGCGATGGTGGTCGGTAGCCGGAAATGAATCCGACCAGCTCGCCGGCCTGGTTTTCGGCGGCGATGGCGGTATCGGCGAAGTCGGAACACTGCAGCAGGTTGCAGTACACCGAGTTGGTGTCGAGTGGCTTGCACCGCTCGACCAGACGATTGAGTGCGTGGCCGTCCCGGTCGGTGGGGCGGCGCAGGGTGACGGGTGTCGTATTCAAAAGCGAGCCTTTATCTTTATGCATATATTCTTTTTCTATGATAAACACATCGAAAGAAGGTTCACAACCCGCTAATAATGAGCTTTAGAGCATCTCGTCCTTGGTAATGTAATATTTACAGGTGTTAAATAAGATTGTCATTTTACCCTATGCCCCTGGCATCTCTGGGCTGCCCGGGAGCTCAGAAAGCAGAGCGATGCGGGGCGCAGGGGGTTCCGAGTCGGCCGACGAACGGTAGTTCGGGGGAGGCTGGCGGCGGTTGCACCGGCGACCGGGCGCCTTTTGCTTTATCCTTGTAGCGGGTCCTTTAGCGATGAGAGGTGGTTCGATGGTTTCACAACGGCGTTCGCGCAAAGAAGATGCTTCGGCCTGGACTGTGGCAGACAGTCGGAGCGTCTATGGCATTCGCCATTGGGGGGCCGGGTATTTCAACGCCAATGACAAGGGGCACGTGGAGGTTACTCCTCGGGGTGCCGATGGCCAGTCGATCGATCTGCACGACCTGGTCGCCCAGCTTCGGGACAGCGGACTGGACCTGCCGCTGCTGATCCGCTTTCCCGACATCCTCCAGAGTCGGGTTCGGCAGCTTACCGGGGCCTTCGACCAGCATATCGCCGCGCTCGATTATCAGGCCGGCTACACCGCCCTCTATCCGATCAAGGTGAACCAGCAGGAGGCGGTGGTCGAGAACATCATCGCCACGCAGAACGTGTCGATTGGTCTGGAGGCCGGCTCCAAGCCCGAGCTCATGGCCGTGCTGGCACTCGCGCCCAAGGGTGGCACCATCGTCTGCAATGGCTACAAGGACCGGGAGTTCATCCACCTCGCGCTGATCGGTCAGAAGCTGGGGCACAAGGTATTCATCGTCATCGAAAAGGAGTCCGAGGTCCGTCTGGTGATCGAGGAGGCGGCCAAGCTCGGGGTGACCCCGCGAGTGGGGCTGCGCGTCCGGCTGTCATCGCTGGCCTCCAGCAAATGGGCCGACACCGGCGGAGAGAAGTCCAAGTTCGGACTCTCCGCGGCGCAGCTGCTGCGCGTCATCGAGGCTTTTCGCGCCGCTGGTCTACAGGACGGTGTGCGCCTGCTGCATTTTCATATGGGCTCGCAGATCGCCAACCTGGCCGACTCTCAGCACGGTTTCCGCGAGGCAATTCGTTATTTCGGGGAGCTTCGCGCGCTCGGCCTGCCGGTCGATCACATCGACGTGGGCGGTGGGCTTGGCGTGGACTACGACGGTACCCATTCGCGCAATGCCAGCTCGATCAACTATGACGTCGGCGAGTACGCCCAGACCGTGGTGGGCATGCTCAAGGATTTCTGCGATGAGCAGGGTCTGCCGCACCCGCATATCTTCTCCGAAAGCGGTCGTGCCATGACCGCGCACCATGCGGTGCTGGTGGTCCAGGTCACGGATGTCGAGCGTCATCACGACACAGTTCCGCCGATCGACGACCTCGACAGCCTGCCGCAGGTGGTGCGCAACCTGGTCGGGCTGCTCGGCCAGAACGATATAGAAATGGTCACCGAGACCTACTGGCGCGCCACCCATTACATGGCGGATGTGGCCGCGCAGTATGCCGAGGGCAAGCTCAGCCTGTCGCAAAAGGCGCTGGCGGAGCAGTGCTACTTCGCCCTGTGCAATCGCCTGCATACCCTTTTGAAGGCTCGCCAGCGCTCGCACCGGCAGGTCCTCGACGAGCTCAACGACAAGATGGCCGACAAGTACATCTGCAACTTCTCGGTCTTCCAGAGTCTGCCGGATACCTGGGCCATCGATCAGGTGCTGCCGATCATGCCGCTCAACCGGCTGGATGAGGAGCCGCTGCGGCGCGCGGTGCTCCAGGATCTAACCTGCGACTCCGACGGCAAGATTCGCCACTACGTGGACGAGCAGAGCATCGAGAACAGTCTGCCGGTGCACGAACTGCGCGAGGGCGAGGACTACCTGCTGGGTATCTTCATGGTTGGCGCCTATCAGGAAATTCTCGGCGACATGCACAACCTGTTCGGCGATACCGATTCCGTCAACGTGTACCTGCGGGAGAATGGCGAGGTGGTGCACGGCGGGATCGAAACCCACGACACTATCGAGGACATGCTGCGCTATGTGCATTTCGAGCCGCATGAGCTGGTGACCCTGTATCGGGACAAGGTTGCGGGAGCCAAATTGAATCCGGCTGAGCGGGCCCGCTTCGTCGATGCCCTGCGACTAGGCCTGACCCGCTCTTCCTACCTTACCGCCGAGTGATCAGAAGCGATGCTGCCACTGGGTCATCAGGATCTGCATGGGTGCAGCCTGCGTCTGATGACCCGGCTGGCGGATGCCCAGCCAGGACAGCTTGAGATCGCTGTGGGCACTTAGCGGGCGCTGCCAGAAAGCCTCCAGGTTCAGCTGACGTCCGGCCGGGGCCAGGTTCAGATCGATCTGACGGACATCGAACTGGTTGCCCAGATAGCCGGTGGCCAGGCGCACCCGGCTGCTGGCCGACTCGACCCGTAGCGGTTGCTGCATGACCAGACCCCAGCTGTCAGTGCCGGCCTGATACATGCCGCCCAGCAGCCAGCTGCTGGTGATCACCGGACCCATCTCGGCGAACAGCCCTGTGCCGTCGGCCTCGCTGCGCCCGATGTAGGCGGCGTGGGACAACGCCAACGCTCCTTGCTGGAACCGGCCGCGCAGGCCGCCGAAGAGAGTCGTGCTGGTCCGGTCCAGATCGAACAGGCCGCGTCCGCGGGTTTCGAACAGCCCGTCACGCCCGTGAAGATAACCAACCTCGACAGTGGATTGATACCGGTCCCCCGTCGGCAGGGCGAAACCCAGCGAAGCGCCCTGGCGCAGCGCATTGGCGCTGGCAGTCAGCTCCAACTGGCCGGCACCGGTTTGCAGACGCTGACGTACCGCAGTGGTTACCTCGCCGGGGCGCTGCAGCCAATAGGGCGCGGCAAGGGTAGCATGCAGCTGGCTACGGCCGCTGAAGCCCGTGAAGCCATCGAGCATGTCCATATCATCCAGTTGGCCCAGGGAAAGGCCGTGGGTGCCCGCAAAATGCCGGACCTGGCTGACCAGGGTCGAATCCGCGTGGCTGGTCCAGGCCACGCTGCCCAGATTGTCGGGCTCCCGATGGGTCTGGCGTGACAATCGCAGGAAACCCTGGTCGGTGTCGTGGCGGAAGCGGCGCAGGGCCACAGGTTCGCCCAGGTCGATGCCGAAGCCGGCGCCGAGACTGTCCGCAGCCATCACCTGAAGGCCGGCCAGAGGGTTGGCGTAACCGAAGGGCTGGCCCAGCACCAGAGCGGCGCTTTCCAAGGCAAGTGGCTCGCCGCTATCGCTCACCAGCGTCAGACTGCCTACCGGGCGCGTGGCGCGCTCCAGATCGATGAGTCCCTGGCCATAAAGGCTCTGGTCGGCGTAGACGCCACCCTTGTTCGCGGTGACGAACAGGCGCTGCACCACCTGCGCATTGCTCAGCGTCGGAAATGCCTGACTGATCACTGCCAGGGCGCCGGTTACCGCAGGCGCAGCCGTCGATGTACCGGAATAGGTGCCGTAACTGGCATCGTTCCGGTTGATGCTCGAGGTGATGCCGGTACCCGGCGCGGCGACACACCAGGCAGCTGCATCACCACAGGCGTTGGCGAACTCGCTGAATTGTCCCGTGGAGCTGTTGAC
>JAUVYN010000147.1 GCA_030603065.1 Pseudomonas sp. | reverse complement strand
ACTGCGCGGCCTGCTGGCGTTGCACCTGTGCGCCGCAGCCGGTGGTGCCATGGTGTTCGTCAACACGGTCGTGGTCGTGCGAGAATTCCTGGGTGGCAACGAACAACACGTCGCGCTGGCACTGGCGACCTTCGGCGGCGGCTCGATGCTGGCCGCGCTACTGTTGCCGAAGATGCTCGATCGGGTGCCGGACCGTCAGGTGATGCTGGCAGCCGCGAGCATGATGGTGTTTGTGCTGCTGATTTCCACCGTGCTTTGGGTGGCATCGCCACTCTGGCATGGCTGGGCGACGCTGTTGCCAGCCTGGGGGCTGATGGGAATCGCCTATGCGGGTCTGGTCACGCCAGGCGGCCGCCTGATACGCCGCTCGGCACACGATGACGATCTGCCGGCCGTGTTCGCCGCGCAATTTTCCCTTTCGCATGTCTGCTGGCTGCTGGCGTATCCGCTGGCGGGCTGGGTCGGTCTGAAGCTCGGCCTCGGGGTTGCCTTGGCCGCTCTGAGCGGCCTTGCGGTGGTGGGGTGGCTCGTAGCGATCCGGTGTTGGCCACCGGACGATCAAAGCGTGCTCATCCACGGCCATGAAGGCTTGCCTCGCGATCATCCGCATTTCAAGTCGCATGGTGTGGCGCCGCATGCACATCCGTTCGTCATCGACACGCTGCATCGGCGGTGGCCGGGATGACAGGGCCATCTCCCTGCCTACTGTGCCGCCCCCTCCGAACCACTGGAGCAGTTCAGGCTGTCGTGTAGGCGGGGGCAGTTTGCCGGCTTTGAGGGCGGCCTTTCGTATGCGTTAATGCGTATGGCCCGTAGACGGCAAATAGGGAATACGTGTTACAATAGCTCGGATATGAAGCTGCTGTGGGAGAGTTCGCTTCCGCATGTATCTTCCCCGGTTAACTGAACCTCGGTCTGCCATGACCCGTACCGCTTCGATCAACGTTGCTCAGTGGTGGCGCTTCCAGTAGGAAGCGGCACGTCGTTGCGGCCTCGACCCGCACCTTGCCGCCGTACCGGCAGCAAGGTTCAGCAGATGGCTCTCCGGCACGGCGGCTCCAAAACTCAGGAGATTGCCCGATGCCATTAAATCCCCGCGTCATAGGTAGTGCCTCGCGCACCACGTCCTCGTGGTGCTCGGTTGCGCACGTTGCTCACCGGCATTCAGGCCGGCAGTCTCGCAAGGAGTCCCATCGAGACGTCTTGCAGAGACGCACCGTGATGCCGGCCGCCATGCTCGCTGCCACCCCACAAGGGCATTCTCCGACGCTTGTGCTGCCGAAATCCGGTGCGCATGTGTATATATCTGTGTATATAGATCGAAGCATCTGCATAAAAAATATAGAAAAAACAAGAGGTTGTTATGACTAAATTGCTGATGATCGACAACTACGATTCCTTCACCTACAACGTCGTACAGTATCTCGGCGAGCTGGGCGCCGAGGTGAAGGTGATTCGCAACGACGAGCTCACGCTGGAGGAGATCGAGGCGCTGAATCCCGAGCGGATCGTGATCTCCCCGGGCCCATGCACTCCGACCGAGGCGGGCGTATCGGTCCCGGTGCTCAAGCAGTTCGCCGGCAAACTGCCGATCCTGGGTATCTGCCTGGGTCACCAGAGCATTGGTCAGGCCTTCGGCGGCAAAGTGGTGCGTGCCCGCCAGGTGATGCATGGCAAGACCAGCCCGGTCGCCCACGAAAACCAGGGTGTGTTCGAAGGGCTGGCCAACCCGCTGACCGTCACCCGCTACCATTCGCTGGTGGTCGAGCGTGACACGCTGCCGGACTGCCTGGAAATCACTGCCTGGACGACGCTGGCAGACGGCTCGATGGACGAGATCATGGGGCTTCGTCACCGCGACTTCATGATCGAAGGGGTGCAATTTCACCCCGAGTCCATCCTTACCGACCAGGGGCACGAGCTGCTGGCCAACTTCCTCAAGCAACAGGGCGGTCGGCGCGCCTGACGTCGGACCAGGAGACGAGCATGGATATAAAGGCGGCATTGGCGCGGGTGGTCGAACAGATCGATCTGACCACCGAGGAGATGCAGGATGTGATGCGTCAAATCATGACCGGACAGTGTACCGACGCCCAGATCGGCGGCTTTCTGGTCGCGCTGCGCATGAAGGGCGAGAGCATCGACGAGATTACCGGGGCCGCGCGGGTGATGCGCGAACTGGCTGCACGGGTCAGCATTGCCGGTGAGGGTATCGTCGACACCTGCGGTACCGGGGGCGATGGTGCCAACATCTTCAACGTGTCAACTGCCGCGGCCCTGGTGGTCGCTGCTGCCGGCGGGCGGGTAGCGAAGCATGGCAATCGAGCCGTGTCCGGCAAGAGCGGCAGTGCCGACCTGCTCGAGGCTGCCGGGGTCAATCTCGATCTGACGCCGGAACAGGTTGCCCGCTGTGTGGAAAGCGTCGGGGTCGGCTTCATGTTCGCCCCTGCGCATCACGGAGCGATGAAACACGCCGTCGGGCCTCGCCGCGAGCTGGGGTTGCGCACCCTGTTCAATATGCTCGGGCCCATGACCAATCCTGCCGGTGTCGAACATCAGGTGATCGGCGTGTTCAGTGAAAAGCTGTGTCGTCCGATGGCCGAAGTGCTGCGCCGCCTGGGTAGCAGACATGTGCTGGTGGTGCATGCCAAGGATGGGCTGGATGAATTGAGCCTGGCCACCAGCAGCCACATTGCCGAACTGAAAAACGGCGAGATTACCGAATACCGCGTCACGCCCGAGGATCTCGGCCTGAAGAGCCAGAGCCTGATCGGGCTGGAGGTGGCCGATCCGGCAGCCTCGCTGGCGCTTATCCGTGATGCGCTGGGCAAGCGCACCACCGAGGCGGGTGAAAAGGCCGCTGACATGATCATTCTAAACGCTGGCGCGGCGTTATACGCCGCAGACCGGGCTGCGACACTGAAGGAGGGTGTGGAGCTGGCCTCCGACGCGCTCTTCTCCGGATTGGCGCGCGAAAAGCTCAACGAGCTGATCGCCTTTACCGAGGTCTTTCGCGAGGAGTCCGCTGAATGAGCGTGCCGACGATTTTGCAGAACATCATCCGCCGCAAACATGAAGAGGTGGCTGAACGCCGGGCTCAGCGGTCGTTGACCGAGCTGGAGCAACTCAGTCAGGCCGCCGAGCAGCCTCGCGGTTTCGCCGCCGCTCTGCAGCGGCGGGTTGCCGCCCGCAAGCCGGCGGTGATTGCCGAGGTCAAGAAGGCTTCTCCTAGCAAGGGGGTGCTGCGCGAGGACTTCGTGCCTGAGGAGATTGCGCGCAGTTACGAGCAGGGTGGCGCTACCTGTCTCTCGGTGCTGACCGATGTCGATTTCTTCCAGGGCAGCGATGAGTTTCTCCAGCAGGCGCGAGCGGCCTGCAGCCTGCCGGTAATCCGCAAGGATTTCCTGGTCGATCCCTATCAGGTGGTCGAGGCCCGGGCAATTGGCGCCGATTGCGTGCTGCTGATCGTCTCTGCACTGGATGATGCTCAGCTCCACGAGCTGTCCTCGGTGGCCACGGAGCACAACCTCGACGTGCTGGTCGAGGTGCACGACGCAGCGGAACTCGAGCGTGCGCTACGCCTGCCGACGCCGCTGATCGGTATCAATAATCGCAATCTGCATACCTTCGAGGTAAGCCTGGAGACCACGCTGGATCTGATTACCGAGGTTCCCCGAGATCGAATGCTGATTACCGAAAGCGGCATTTTGAACCGCGCCGACGTGGAGCTGATGCTCGCCCATGACGTATACGGTTTTCTGATCGGCGAGGCCTTCATGCGTGCTCGCGATCCGGGTGCGGAGCTCAAGAAGCTGTTTGCTTGATCGAATATCTCGATCCGTTTGCCTCGATTTTTGCGCTTTTTATCGGTTCATGCCGATGTGAGAATGTTTCGCACTGAACGTCGCCCGCTTCGCTGTGGGGGAACGGTTCGGCGACACGGGGCTCAAAGCCAATCGACCAGTTTGCTGCGCCAGGGGGCGCAGCCCGGTACGGGGATAACAGGCAATGAAAAAGACTTTCGCAAGTGCGGCTCTGGCAGGTTTGCTGGCGCTGTCGGGATCGCTGCAGGCAGCTGATTACGTCATCGACACAGAAGGGCAACACGCCTTCATCAACTTCAAGATCAGTCACCTTGGCTTCAGCTGGCTGTATGGTCGGTTCAATGATTTCGAAGGCACCTTCAGCTGGGATGCGGACAAGCCCGAGGCCAGTCAGGTCCAGGTGACCATCAATACGGCCAGCGTCGACTCCAACCACGCCGAACGCGACAAGCACCTGCGCAGCGATGACTTCCTGAATGTCGAGGCCCATCCCCAGGCGACCTTCCGCTCCACCGGAGTGGAGATGACCGGGGATGATACTGCCATGGTTTCCGGCGAACTTACGCTGAACGGGGTAACCAATCCGGTGATTCTGGCCACCCGGTTCATGGGGGAAGGCGAAGACCCATGGGGCAGCTACCGTGCTGGTTTTGAAGGCAAGACCAGGCTGGTGCTGAAGGACTACAACATCGATTACGACCTGGGACCTGCAGCGCGGGAGGTCGAGCTGATCCTGACCATTGAGGGCATTCGGCAGTAATTCCTGAGCAAGGATGAAAAGGAGGCTGCGGCCTCCTTTTTTGTGGGCGTAACCCTGATGCTCTATTGCCGTTGCGCGCAGAGCAACAGCTTGTTGCGGTCTCGGTCGATGCATATGGTGGCAGGTCTCTGGTAGCCTTGCAAACAAGAACTATTCGCATATGAATCGGTTTTTTTACCGACACTGCCCGCCCAGAAGGATTCCTAATGTCCGTTCCATCGTCTCGCCGCGTCACCGGTAGCCTGACCCTGCTTCTAGCTGCCTGCCTGTCCGCCTCCATGGCCTTGGCCGAAACCCTCTCCATCACCCACAGCAGCGGTACCACCGAAGTGCCAGCC
>JAUVYN010000169.1 GCA_030603065.1 Pseudomonas sp. | reverse complement strand
GAACGAAGACATCGCCTACCGCATTGCTCGGGCCTTTGCCCGCTTCCTGAAGCCCAAGCGCATCGTGCTGGGCGGTGACGTCCGGGAAACTTCGCCGACCCTGAAGGCTGCGCTGGCCAACGGCCTGCGCGATGAGGGCGTCAACGTTCTGGACCTGGGGCTGGCAGGAACCGAAGAAGTCTATTTCGCTACCTTCCACCTGGGCGTGGATGGGGGCATCGAGGTGACCGCCTCGCACAACCCGATCGACTATAACGGTTTCAAGCTGGTGAAACAGGGCTCACGGCCGATTTCTGCCGACACTGGCCTTGCCGACATTCGCCAGATGGCCGAGCAGATGAGCTTCGAGCTGGTCGATGGGCGTGACCCTTCGGTGGCCGATGCTGACCGCGGCAGCTACGAGCAGGTGGATACCCGCAAGGACTATGTCGAGCATCTGATGGGCTATATCGATCCCTCGGCATTCACACCTTTGAAGCTGGTGGTCAACGCTGGAAACGGTGCTGCGGCTCCGGCGATCGATGCCATCGAGGCGGCGTTCAAGCAGCGCGGCATGCCGGTCGAGTTCATCAAGATCTGCCACGAGCCGGACGGCACCTTTCCCAACGGAATCCCCAATCCGCTACTGACCGAGAACCGTGGCATTACCCGTGATGCGGTGCTTGAGCACAAGGCTGATCTCGGTATTGCCTGGGACGGTGACTTCGATCGCTGCTTCCTGTTCGACGAGCAGGGCCGTTTCATCGAGGGTTATTACATCGTTGGCCTGTTGGCCGAGGCGTTCCTCAAGAAGGAGCCCGGCGCGGCGATCATTCACGATCCGCGACTGGTCTGGAATACCGTCGAGCAGGTCGAGCAGAACGGCGGCCGTGCGGTTCAGACCAAAGCTGGGCATGCCTTCATCAAGGAGCGCATGCGCAAGGAAGACGCGGCTTATGGTGGCGAGATGAGCGCTCACCACTACTTCCGCAATTTCGCCTATTGCGACAGCGGAATGATCCCCTGGCTGCTGGTGACCGAACTGTTGTGTCGCAAGGGCAAGCCGATGTCGACCCTGGTGGACGAGCGTATCGCGGCCTTCCCGTCCTCTGGCGAGATCAACCTCAAGGTGTCCGACGCGCCGGCGGTGCTAAAGGCGATCGAGGCGCAGTACGCCTCTGACGCGCTGGATGTGGACCATACCGATGGGGTCAGCATCGCCTTTGCCGACTGGCGTTTCAATTTACGTGCTTCCAATACCGAACCGGTCATTCGTCTTAATGTCGAAAGCCGTGGTGATCAGCAATTGATGGAAGCCCAGACCCAGAAGCTGCTCGAAAGCATCCGCAGCATCTGACCTCTCCGTAGCGAGCGGGAAGCCGCTCGCTGCCTTCGGTGCAGCCCTTTGGGCATCGCCGTCATCGCCTCACCTTTGCGTTCCATCTGCTACACCCTGCTGCATCGCGGCCGGGGCGTGGTTTTGCGCTCAGAGGATAATCTTGATCAAGGAAAAACTGGTCGGCCTCAGTCACGCCCAGAAACGCTCCATACAAATCGTCGTTGATGTACTGCTGATGTGGGCGTCGATGTGGGTGGCTTTCTATATCCGCCTCGCTGCGGATGGTTGGCTGTGGCCGGACGGCAGGGCGCAATGGATTCTTTTCGTGCTCGCGCCGGTGCTGGCCATTCCCTTTTATATCCGGCTCGGCATGTACCGGGCCGTAATGCGCTATCTGGGCAATGACGCCCTGCGCTGCATCTTCAAGTCGGTCACGCTCGGGTTTCTGTCTCTGCTCGCGGTGCTGGTGGCGCTCTTGTTCGTTGGCGTAGACGTATTTCGCTCGCGCTCGATCCTGTTCATGTACTGGTGTTTGAGCCTTGGCTCGCTGGGTGGGCTGCGGCTGGTGGCGCGGGAGTACTTCACCGGCGACTGGTTCACGGCCGGCAACACGATGAGCTTCGAGTTTCTTGAGCGCCAGGCGGCGACACCAGTAGCCATCTATGGGGCCGGGGCGGCGGGTAACGAGCTGCTGGCATCCATCCGCGTCGGTCGGCTGTACCGGCCAGTCGCGTTCATCGACGACAACCCGGCGCTGACCGGGCGGACGGTCGCGGGACTGAACGTCTATAGCGGTGATCAGGTCGAGCTGATGATCGAGCAGACCGGCGCGCAGGAGGTCTTTCTGGCACTGCCATCGGCAAGCCGGACGCGACGTCAGCAGATTCTCGAGTCGCTGCAGCACTTTCCGTTGCACGTTCGCACCATTCCAGGCCTGGCGGACATTGCCAGCGGCCGCATTCGTGTGGAAGACCTGCAGGAAGTGGACATCGCCGATCTGCTGGGCCGTGAGCCCGTACCGCCCGATCCGTCCCTGTTCTCGGCGTGCATCCACGGCCGCGCAGTGCTGGTGACCGGTGCCGGCGGCTCCATCGGCAGTGAGCTGTGTCGCCAGATCGTGCTGTCGCGCCCCAGAACGCTGGTGCTGTTCGAACATAACGAGTATGGCCTGTACGCCATTCACTCCGAACTCGAGGGCTGGGCAGTCGCCAAGGGTATCGAGATCGAGCTGGTGCCCTTTCTCGGTTCGGTGCGCAATGCCACCCGCCTGCAGCATGCGATCGAGGGCTGGCAGGTCGAGACCAT
>JAUVYN010000008.1 GCA_030603065.1 Pseudomonas sp. | reverse complement strand
ATACCATCCTGCACCTGCTGGCGGCCGCTCAGGAGGCGGAGCTCGACTTCGATCTTCGCGACATCGACCGACTTTCACGCAAGGTTCCGCAGCTTTGCAAGGTGGCGCCGAACATCCAGAAGTATCATATGGAAGACGTGCACCGCGCTGGCGGCATTTTCAGTATTCTCGGCGAGTTGGCCCGCGGCGGTCTGCTGCATACCGACGTACCGACAGTACACAGCCGCAGCATGGAAGAAGCCATCGCCCAATGGGATATCACCCAGACCGACGACGAAGCGGTGCACAGATTCTTCCGCGCTGGCCCGGCCGGGATCCCCACCCAGACCGCCTTCAGCCAGTCGACGCGCTGGGACAGCCTGGATGACGACCGCGAGAGCGGCTGCATTCGCAGGGTCGAGCATGCCTATTCCCAGGAGGGCGGCCTGGCCGTGCTCTACGGCAACATTGCCCTGGACGGCTGCGTCGTGAAGACCGCCGGGGTGGACGAATCGATCCACGTCTTCGAAGGCAAGGCCAAGGTGTTCGAGAGTCAGGACAGCGCCGTACGCGGGATCCTCGCCGATGAGGTCAAGCCCGGCGACATCGTCATCATCCGCTACGAGGGTCCCAAGGGGGGGCCCGGCATGCAGGAGATGCTCTACCCCACCAGCTACCTGAAATCCAAGGGACTGGGCAAGGACTGTGCGCTGCTGACCGACGGCCGTTTTTCCGGCGGCACCTCCGGATTGTCGATCGGCCATGCCTCACCCGAGGCCGCAGCAGGTGGTGCCATTGGCCTGGTGCGTGACGGTGACCGCGTGCTGATCGACATTCCGAATCGCAGCATCAATCTGCTGGTGAGTGACGATGAGCTGGCCGAGCGCCGTGCCGAACAGGACCGCCTCGGCTGGAAACCTGTCGAATCGCGCCCCCGCAAGGTCAGCACGGCACTCAAGGCCTATGCGCTGCTGGCGACCAGTGCCGACAAGGGCGCTGTTCGCGACAAGTCACTGCTAGGATGACGACCCAGGCGCCAGCCGATTAGGCTGGCGCCATATTTACGCCAGAACCCCACAACACAACCCTAACCCGTCAATCGTCCGACCAATCCTGCCAAGCACATGTCATTTGTCGGAAAATTCGGCCTTCTGGCCGGGTTTTTTAGCTGTCCAGCGGCTGTCCGACCTAGTATCAATGCACTATCATCGGAGAGACTTAACCCTCTCCCCATCTTGTCGGGCATGGATCGCAATGGACACTTCCGGGCGCAGGGTGCTGCTGGTCGAGACAGACCCGGACAAACGCAAGCACCTCATAGACCTGTGCGCAGCTCAGCCAGACGGCCTGGACGTCGAGGTATGCACGCGCCCCCGTGACGCTGTCACGCGCCTCGCTACGGGGAGTTTTTCCGCCTGCCTGCTCCCAAACGACCTGCCACTGCTCAGCGAAGCCAGACGAGTATCTTCGAATACGCTTTATCTGCTGATCGCCGATACCCCCTCCGCCGAGATCGACAGCCACGCTCTCAGCGCTGGCGCAGATGACATTATCCCGCGGCGCAGGCTGGACGCAGAAGAACTCGCACGCGTGCTGCGGCACGCCATGCTGCGTAGACAGAGCGGCGAGAAACTGGCCATCCAGGCCAAGCTGGACCCTCTTACCGGACTCGGCAATCGCGCCTGCCTCGAAGAAGAGCTGGACCGCATGCTTCTGCGCGGCAAGCGCGCGACCTGCGGTTTTGCGCTGCTTTACATCGACCTGGACTACTTCAAGCAAATCAATGACAGCTTTGGCCACGGCCTGGGTGACCTGCTGCTGGCGGTAATCGCCAATCGCCTGCGTCGCACCATGCGCCAGGACGATCTCATCGCGCGCATCGGCGGGGATGAGTTCGTGGCGCTACTCAATGATCTGCATGATCCGAACGACGCGGCGCTGATCGCCAGCAAGATCATTCACTCGCTGAGCGAGCCGATTACACTGAACAGCCATCACCTGCTGATTTCCGCAAGCGTCGGAATCGCAACCTATCCGTCACACGGCCAGAGCGCGAGCGAGCTCCTCAATCACGCAGATCAGGCGCTGTACAAGGCCAAAGCCAACGGACGCAACGGCTACAGCTTCTACAACCCCGAAGAAGAAGCTGAAACCCGGCGCAATCTGGATGTCGAGCAGGGACTGCGGAAGGGACTGCTGGACGGCCAGTTTCGCCTGCATTTCCAGCCCATCGTCGATACCCAGTCGGGCGATACCGTCTCTTGGGAGGCCCTGTTGCGCTGGCAACACCCCCAGCTTGGACTCCTGACACCGCAAGCCTTTCTCAAG
Organism: Pseudomonas sp.; assembly: GCA_030603065.1. Classification (GTDB taxonomy): domain Bacteria; phylum Pseudomonadota; class Gammaproteobacteria; order Pseudomonadales; family Pseudomonadaceae; genus Halopseudomonas. The sequence continues at coordinate 79,580 of JAUVYN010000008.1, read as the reverse complement.
CTCGCCGAACACAGCGGCCTGATCCTGCCGATGGGCCACTGGGTTATAGCCCAGGCGCTGGAGGCCGCCAGCCAATGGCACGCCGCCGGGATGAACTGCAGGCTATCCATCAATCTCAGCGATCGCGAACTCAAGCAGCCGCGCTTCGCCGATCAGCTTAGACACCTGATTGCCCGCAGCAAGGTCCCAGCGGAGCTGATTCAGCTGGAACTGCGCGAGGATGCCCTGCTGCGCCACGCGGGACAGGCCGCGAGACTCTGCGAAACACTGAGCGACCTGGGCGTGGGCGTGTGGCTGGATCACTTCGGAGCGGAATTCGGTGCAATGGGTTACCTGGCACGCCTGCCCATCCGTGGCATAAAGCTGGACACCCGCCACATACAGGCGGGTTCGGAGAGTGCCGAGGATAGTTACCTGCGCAACCTGATTCACCTTGCGCGGGATCTCAGCAAGGAAGTGACTGCCAACTATGTAGAGGACGCCAACAGCGCCCGGCAGATCGCCGATTGGGGCGGAAACTTCTTGCAGGGCTACTGGATCGGCAAGCCGCGGCCTCTCGAGGACATACTCGCTCAGCCGCGGTCAAAAACCTGATAACGATGTGCCGGGTAGCCGTCACCCGCCGGCACGGCACGTTCTTCCGTCAGTCGCCAGGCTGACTCCTCGAACTCGGGAAACCAGGCGTCACCCTCGGGATCCAGCTCAACTCGCGTGAGATACAGGCGGTCCGCCGAAGCGAGCATCTGCCGGTACAGGTCTTCCCCGCCGATCACCATTACCTCCTCCACGCCATCCAGCTCCGCCTGACTGATCGCGCGCCGCAATGCTTCATCGACGCCGGGAACCAGCACGGCACCTGGCAACTGCAGACCAGCCTGCCGGCTCACCACGATGTTGGTTCTGCCCGGCAAGGGCCGCCCGAGCGATTCGAACGTCTTACGGCCCATGACAATTGGCCTGCCCCAGGTCGTTGCCCGGAAGTACTTGAGGTCCTCAGGAAGATGCCAGGGCAACTGGTTGTTCCGGCCGATGACGCCATTGCGTGCCACCGCAGCGATCAGGCAGATACGCGGGGAACTCATACTGCTACCGGCGCCTTGATATGCGGATGTGACTGATAGTTCAGCAGCTCGAAGTCCTCGAAGCGGAAAGCGAACAAGTCATGCACGCTCGGGTTGAGGCGCATCTGGGGCAGGGGTAACGGCTCACGGGTCAGTTGCAGATCAGCCTGCTCGAGATGGTTGGCGTAGAGGTGACAATCGCCCCCGGTCCAGATGAATTCACCGGGCGCAAGGTCGCAGACCTGCGCGACCATGAGCGTCAGCAACGCGTAGCTGGCTATGTTGAACGGAACTCCGAGGAAAATATCGGCCGAGCGCTGGTAAAGCTGGCAGCTGAGTTTGCCGTCGGCCACATAGAACTGAAACAGTGCGTGACAGGGGGGGAGCGCCATCTGATCGACCAGCGCCGGGTTCCAGGCCGACACGATCAGCCTCCGGGAATCGGGGTTGCTGCGGATCATCTCGATGAGCTTGCTGATCTGGTCGATGGACTCCCCGTTCGGCGCTGGCCAGGAGCGCCACTGATAGCCGTACACCGGCCCGAGATCACCGTTTTCATCCGCCCATTCATCCCATATCGAGACCCCGTTTTCCTTCAGGTAGGCGATGTTCGTATCACCCCGAAGAAACCACAGCAGCTCATGAATGATCGATTTGACATGACACTTCTTGGTGGTTACCAGCGGAAAACCTTCCGCCAGATCGAAACGCATCTGGTGGCCGAATATGCTGTAGGTTCCGGTTCCGGTACGATCACTCTTGTAGGTGCCCTGTTCGCGCACCAGGCGCATCAGATCAAGATACTGTTTCACGCTTGCCGCCCTCTTTGGTATAGGCCCACCACATCATTCCCGCACCAATCAGAATCATCGGAATGCACAGCAGCTGTCCCATGGTCAGCCAGCCGAACGCCAGGTAGCCGATATGCGCATCCGGCTCGCGGAAGAATTCCACGAAGAAGCGGAACACACCATAACAGATGCCGAAGAGCCCGCTTACCGCCATTGTCGGCCGCGGCTTGCTCGAGTAAAGCCAGAGAATGATGAACAGTGCGACCCCCTCCAGAGCGAACTGGTAAAGTTGCGAGGGGTGACGCGCCAGCTGCAGCGGATCTGTGGGAAAGACCATCGCCCACGGGACATCGGTGGCGCGCCCCCAGAGTTCTGCATTGATGAAATTGCCTATGCGACCTGCACCCAGGCCAATGGGCACCAGCGGCGCAACGAAATCCATCAGCTCGAAGAAGCGCTTGTCACTACGTCGAGCGAACCACCAGACTGCCAGCAGTACCCCGATCAGTCCGCCGTGGAAAGACATGCCACCTTTCCATATCTGAAAAACCAGTGTTGGATCGGCGAAGTAGGAGCCCAGATCATAGAAGAGCACATATCCGAGACGGCCGCCCGCGATAACCCCGAGTGCGACCCAGAACACCAGATCGGAGAGCTTGTCGCGGGTCCAGGTGGGATCGAATTCATTCAGGCGTCGCGCGGCAAGCCACCAGGCACCGCCGATGCCGACCAGATACATCAAGCCATACCAGTGAATCTGCAGAGGCCCGAGCGAAAGTGCCACTGGGTCGATTTGCGGATAGGCGATCATGTTGACTCCTACATCAGGAAATTGATGCCGACGCCGGTCAGCAGCAGGGCAAACAGGCGCTTGAGAACCCTCTGTGACAGCCGGTGCGCCAGGCGTGCGCCGAAGCCGGCAAACAGCATGCTGGTTGCCGCGATACCGACCAGGCCAGGCAGATAGACATAGCCCATACTCCACTCCGGCAAAGACGGATTATTCCAGCCGGTTACCATGAAGCTGAGCGCTCCGGCGATCGCAATCGGCAGTCCGCATGCCGATGAGGTAGCCACCGCCTGCTGCATCGGCACACTGCGCCACACCAGGAAAGGTACCGTCAGCGAACCACCGCCTATGCCGAAAATCGCCGACGCCCAGCCAATCACTCCCCCCGCGGCGGCGAGTCCCGGCTTGCCCGGCACGTCCTGGCCGGCTCGTGGCTTCAGGTCGAATGCCATCTGAATGGCTACTGCTATGGCGAACACACCGATGATGCGCTGCAGCGAGGGCCCCTCCAGCAACGACGCCGTCCAGGCGCCAAGCAGCGTTCCGCCGAGAATACCGACCGTCATCCAGACAAACAGATGCCAGCGAACCGCACCCTTGAGATGGTGCGCGCGGATGGCGTTGATCGAGGTGAAGGCGATGGTGGCAAGTGAAGTACCCACCGCCATGTGGGTCAGCACTTCCACCGGAAAGCCCTGCGCGGCGAAGCTGTAGACCAATACCGGCACTATGATCATGCCGCCGCCAACGCCAAACAGCCCCGCCAGCGTACCGGCAAACCCACCGAGAACCAGGTAAATCAGAAATTCCACCAGCTCCACCACTCCGCATGAGACCCGGAGCACCTGTCCGGACAGTCGGCAAGTGTACCGAAGTCGTTCGCAGTTCGCTCGCACTCCTGAGCAAGCTGAGCGCGCAAATATTTTGCCAGCGAAACGTTTTGTTTAACCTATCCTGTACGAAAAATTGATTTTGTATAGCTATTCGACTTTATTCAACCGTGCCCAAAAGGGGTCTATTTCACTCAGAGGAAACCAACGTGAAACGCATACTCTTGTTGATGATTGCTGCCAGTCTTGCGCTGGCCGGATGTTTCAGCAGTAGCAGCAGTAGCACCACTGGCGCTCTACCCATCGCTCCCGGCGAACCTACTGCAGATGTTCGCGTCCTGCACGCTTCGGCCGACGCTCCCAATGTGGATATTTATGTCGAAGGCACGCTGGCCATTCCTAATCTGGCCTTCGGCGAAGCGACCGGTTTCGTTCAGGTACCCGCAAAAGCGCTGCGGATCGACATTCGAGCGGCTGGCAGTGCTGTCGACTCCGATCCTGCGTTCAGCGCCACTGTCTCGCCGGCAGCTGACGCAAGCTACACCCTGGTCGCCTATGGGCTCCTCGGCGGAGCGGAGGATGCGGCGTTCGACCTGCTGACGATTGCAGATGACCGCACCAATGCTGCAGAAGGATTCTTTCGGCTTTTCGTGCTGCATGCCGCGGTTCAGGCCGGCACCGTGGACGTTTATCTTGATAGCGGCACCAGTGAAGAGCTCGGCCAAGCCACTATTGAAGACTTCACGCCACGTGCCGACACCGGCAGCTATCTGGAACTGGCGACCGGCACCTACCGGGTTCGCCTGACCCCGGCAGGCGAGACCGACGTCGTCTACGATTCAGGCCTGATCGACTTCCAGAGCGGCGCCTCCTATTTCGTTGCAGCACTCGACCGCCCCTCCGGGTTGTCGCCGGTTTCGCTCGTGGCGTTGCTTAACGATCCGGCCTTCGTTGCGCTAGAGGATCAGCGAGTTCTCGTTCGCGCTCTCCACCTGTCGCCGGACGCCCCCGCCGTGGACGTACTGGTTAACGACACACCGGTTGGCGTGACCCTATCCTTCCGCGACGTCAGCCCCTACCTCACTGTTCTGGCTGGCGACTACACGCTGGGTGTAGCACCCGCGAACTCCACCACTGCCGTGGCAGACCTGGACGCCACCATCGAAGCAGGCAAGGCCTACAGCATTATCGCCACCGGCCTCCTCTCTGGTAGTGGTACTCAGGCTTTGGAGCTACGCCCGCTCGAAGACGAACGTCAACCCGCTGCAGGCGATGATGTTCTGGTGCGCGTGATCCATGCAGCGCCGGACGCTCCCGCAGTAGATGTCCTGGCCGATGGCGCGATCCTGGGCAGCCTGAATGACGTGCCCTACTTCACCGCCTCCGGCTATCTGACCGTTCCGGCCGGCTCGTACGACCTGGAGGTACGCCCCGCTGGTGGCGCCGAAGGCAGTGCGGTGATCACTGCGGCAGGCACTGCGCTGGCGTCAGGAAGCATCTACACGGTAATCGCTACCGGGTTGCTGGCTGACGGACTTCAGCCTGTGCTCGTGGTGGACTGATCTGCGGTTTCAGTCGAGCTCGCTCTCAGGCTACACTTGCGGGCTCGACTGGAGATTTGCATGTGCCTTCTCGCCTTCGCCTGGCAGCAAGCCGGGCACACGCTCCTGCTACTCGGCAACCGTGACGAGTTCCATGCTCGCCCCACCCGACCGGCTGCCTTCTGGAATGCCGAAGGCCACCACGACCTGCTGGCCGGGAAGGATCTGGAGGCAGGGGGTACCTGGATGGGTATCACGCGCAGTGGCCGCTTCGCCGCGCTGACCAACATTCGCAACCCAGCCCTGCAGGCGGGACCACGCTCCCGAGGGGAACTGGTCAGAAACTACCTGACCGGCGACCTGCCCCCCGGCGATTTCGTGGCCTCCCTGGCTGCGCAGTGTGATGATTATGCAGGCTTCAATCTGCTCGCGGGCGATCTCCACCAGCTATGGCATCTGAACAGCTCCGAGCGAGATCCTCGTCCGGTGACGCCGGGCGTCCATGCGCTTTCGAATGCCTCGCTGGACAGCCCATGGCCCAAGACCAGGTGCCTGCGCAGCGCTCTGGCTGGTAGTCTGGAGGCTTGCGATGACACCCTGTTCGAGTTGCTCGCCGACCCCCGCCGCTACCCCGACGACCAACTTCCCACCACTGGAATCAGTCTCGACTGGGAACGAATGCTCTCCGCGGCCTTCATAATCGGCCAGGACTACGGTACCCGGGCGAGCTCGATACTGCGGATCGGACTGGATGGATCAGCAAGTCTGGTCGAACGGCGTTTCGGCCCGATGGGCCGGTTTGAAGGTGACTCGCGCTGGGCGCTGCAGGTCGGTTGATCAGCGCGTCTGGCTAAGGACCTTGCCCAGCCCCATGTTCCGCAGAGCCAGGTGCAGCGTGCTCTGAACCAGATAAGGGTTGTCCTGTTCGATCACTTCGTTCAACAGTGCCTTGGCGTCGCTGAGGCGTATCTGGCGCAGCAGCCATTTCACCTTCGGCAGGTTGGTGGCGTTCATCGACAGCACATCGCACCCCATAGCCATCAGCAATACGGCAGCAGCGGGGTCGCCTGCCATCTCGCCGCACACGCTCATCGGCTTGCCGGCATCGCGGCACGCTGTCGCGACCCGTATCAGCGCCTGCAGTACCGCCGGATGCATCGAATGGTAAAGATCGGCGACCCGAGGGTTGTTACGGTCCACTGCCAGCAGGTACTGGGTGAGATCGTTGGTACCGACGGACAGGAAGTCGACCATCTGCACCAGTTCGCGGGCCTGATATACCGCCGCCGGCACCTCGATCATCACCCCGACTGGAGGCATGGGCACATCGACGCCCTCGTCACAGACTTCGCTGTGCGCGCGATGAATGAGATGCAGAGCCTCTTCGACCTCGTACACACTGCTGATCATCGGCAGCATTATGCGCAGATTATTGAGCCCATGACTGGCCTTGAGCATGGCGCGGGTCTGTACCAGGAAAATTTCCGGATGGTCAAGCGTCACGCGAATGCCACGCCAGCCAAGAAAGGGATTGTCTTCCTTGATCGGAAAATAAGTGAGAGCCTTGTCTCCGCCGATATCCAGGGTGCGCATGGTCACCGGAAGCGGATGGAAGGCCTCGAGCTGCTCACGATAGGTCGCCTGCTGCTCCTTTTCGCTGGGAAAGCGATCCTGAATCATGAAGGGTACTTCGGTCCGATACAGACCGACCCCTTCGGCGCCGCGATCGAGCGAGCGAGCCACGTCAGCGAGCAAACCGGTGTTGACCCAGAGTGGCATGCGGTGGCCGTCGAGCGTCACGCACGGCACGTCGCGCAGCATCTCCAGCCCCTGCACCAGCTCGCGTTCTTCGCGAACCAGCTCGAGGTAATGACGGCGCATTTCTGCGGAGGGATTGGCATAGACGTCGCCGGTATTGCCGTCGACGATCAGCTCCAGGCCATCCATGCGGCTATAGGGCAGATCGACCGCCCCCATGACCGTCGGGATACCCATGGCCCGGGCGAGGATGGCCACGTGCGAGCTGCCCGAGCCCAGTACCGAAACAAGCCCCACCAGTTTTTCCTTGGGTACTTCGCCGAGCATCACCGGTGACAGTTCTTCGCTGACCAGAATGGTGTTGTCCGGAAATACGCGCTCGAGCTTGCCGGCCTCCTGAAGATAGGCAAGTATGCGCCGTCCAAGATCCTTGACATCCGAGGCACGTTCCCGCAAGTACGGGTCGTCCATCAGTTCGAATCGGGCGACGTGAGCATTGACCACTTCACGAAGTGCGCCCTGCGCCCACTGTCCGCGACGAATGATCTCGGTGACCTCATTACCCAAAGCCGCATCGTCGAGCATCATCTGATAGACGTCGAACAGTGCCAGCTCCTCCGGCCGCAGTTGGGCGGACAACTTGCGCGACAATGCCTGCATATCCCGGCGAACCGATTCCAGGGCGACTCGGAAACGCTCCAGTTCCGCCTCGATGTTCGTAATCGGCTTGTCCGGCACTGCATTCAGGTCGGCCGGCGGCAGGATGACCACCGCCTGACCCAGACCGACCCCCGGCGCACCCGGGACAGCGTCGAACCGGGCATCCTGAACCATCTCGCCGCCCCAGCCGAGCCCTCGAATGGAACCGGTCGCTTCGGCGTGGGCGATAACGCCGGCCAATTGGGCGCTCATGGTCACCAGAAACGACTCTTCGCCTTCGTCGAACTGACGCCGCTCCTTCTGCTGGACGACCAGCACGCCCATCACACGGCGGTGGTGGATGATGGGAACACCCAGGAAGGAAGCGAAGCGTTCTTCGCCGGTTTCGGCGAAGTAACGAAACTTCGGATGTGCTGCCGCATCCTCAAGGTTGACGGGCTCTTCCCGCGCACCTACATAACCGATCAGGCCTTCATTGGTCGCCAGACTTACCACACCGACCGCGTCCTTGTTGAGACCTTCGGTGGCCATCAGGACATAACGGGTGGAGTCGGGATCGAGCAGATAGACCGAGCAAACCTCGGTGCCCATTGCTTCGCGAACACGTTGGACGATGATTGCCAGGGCGTGCGGCAGATCTCTGGCCGCGTTGACCTCCTGAACGATCCGACGCAGCGTGTTCAGCATGTCAGCACTCCGTCAGGTCATTGACGGGGAGTCTGGGGGCCAGCTCTTTCATGGCGCGCCGGTAAACGTCGCGCTTGAATGCAACTACCTGACCGAGGGGATACCAGTAACTGACCCAGCGCCATCCATCGAATTCGGGCTTGGGTGTGGTGGTCATGCAGACACGCTGTTCGTCGGCCTTGAGCCGCAGCAGGAACCACTTCTGCTTCTGGCCAACGCATACCGGCTGCGAATGGCTGCGGATCAGGCGCTGAGGCAGGCGATAGCGCAGCCAACCACGTGTACAGCCAAGGATTTCGACATCCTCCGGCAGCAGGCCGACCTCCTCATGCAATTCGCGGTAGAGCGCCTGTTCCGGACTTTCGTTACGCTGGATCCCGCCCTGCGGAAACTGCCAGGCATCCTGACCGATACGCCGAGCCCAAAGCACCTGTCCCAGACCATTGGTCAGGATTATGCCTACATTGGGACGGAAGCCATCGGGATCAATCAAAGCCGGAATCTCTGCTTATAGGTTCACTGCATTGTTCCACAAAGACGCGCGCAGCAGCAATTGCATAAATACTCCCTGATTCAAGCATTTATTGCCAGCCTGGATTATGCTTGTGCCCCCCTTTGAAGCGACGGATGGAGCACTCTGTGGCACTGGCGATTTTCGATCTGGACAACACCCTGCTGCATGGCGACAGTGACCATGCATGGGGTGAATTCGTGGTCACCCGCGGCATCGTTGAAGCGGAAAGCTACCAGGCGCGCAATGACGCCTTCGCCCAGGCATACATGGCCGGCGAGCTGGATATCCAGGAGTATCTGGCGTTCTGTCTGCGCCTGCTTGCCGAGCATCCGGAGGAGCAGCTCGCACTCTGGCATCGGCAGTTCATGGAGGAAGTGATCAACCCGATGGTACTGCCGAAGGCACTGGAGCTGATCGAACGACACCGCCGCGCTGGCGATACCCTGATGATCATCACCGCAACCAACCGCTTCGTTACCGGCCCGATCGCCGAGCGGCTCGGGATAGACATCCTGCTGGCCACCGAATGCGAGCGCGCAGATGGCCGCTATACCGGCCGTTCGACCGACGTACCCTGCTTCCGCGAAGGCAAGGTGACGCGACTGCAACGCTGGCTGAAGGAAAATGACGCCAGCCTGGAAGGCGCCTGGTTCTACAGCGACTCACATAACGATCTGCCGCTTCTGCAGCTGGTGGAGAACCCTGTCGCCGTCGACCCTGACGCCACGCTGCGGGCGCATGCCCAGCAGAACGGCTGGCCGATCCTCAGCCTGCGGGACTGAGGATCGGCTTGGTCAGACCGGCAGCACCCGGCAGATCAGGGACTTGATGTAGCCGGTTTCTGGTATTGCCGGATGCAGGGGGTGATCGGGCCCCTGGAAACCGCGCTCGGCGACAACCAGATGGCGGTCCAGATGGCGACTGGCGGCCAGGACGATATCGCGCAAACTGTCTTCGGCCAGATGCATGGAGCAGGAGGCGGAGACCAGTATGCCGTCACGATTGAGCAGGCGCATCGCCTGCTCGTTCAGGCGCCGGTAGGCGGCTTCGCCATTGCGGATATCCTTGCGCTTCTTGATGAAGGCCGGTGGGTCGGCAATGACGACGTCGAACTTTTCTCCGGCCGACTTGAGTTCGCGCAGGGCGTCCATGACGTCACCCTCCAGCACCACCATCTTCTCTGCTACGCCGTTGAGCGAGGCATTCTGCTCCACCAGGTCCAGCGCCGGCGCCGAACTGTCCACGCACATCACCTCGGTCGCCCCGAAGGCTGCTGCCTGCACGCCCCAACCACCGATATAACTGTACAGGTCGAGCACCCGCTTGCCAGCCACATAGGGAGCAAGGCGCGCGCGATTCTGGCGGTGGTCGTAGAACCAGCCGGTCTTCTGACCATGCCAGACCGGCGCTTCGAAACGCACGCCATTCTCGATCAGAGCGACCCGCTCCGGCACCTCGCCATGCACTGCTTCGACATAGCTGCCAAGCCCTTCGGCAGCTCGCGCGGCATTATCATTCTTCAGAAGGATGCCGGCCGGCTTGAACACCTGGATCAACGCTTCGACGATGGCGTTGCGCATCCGCTCCATGCCAGGCGTCCCTATCTGGACTACCAGATAGTCACCGAAGCGATCCACCACCAGGCCGGGCAGCAGATCGGATTCGCCATATACCGCTCGGTAGAAGGGCTCGGAGAAGACCCTGTCACGCAGCCCCAGCGCCACTTTGAAGCGGTGCACCAGCAGAGACTTGTCCAGCGGATGTTCGACATCTCGCGTATGCAGGCGTGCGCAAATGAGGTTGTTCGGATTGACAGTGGCAAGACCAAGGGGCTTTCCCGAATGGGTTTCAACCCGTACCTCATCACCGGCAGCGAGCGCCACCAAGGGTGTCTGGTCGACGTCCACCTCGTTACTGTAAATCCACAGATGGCCAGCCTTGAGGCGACGTTCGCTGTTGGCTTTGAGACGAAGAGAGGGCAGCGACATGAAGATCTCCTGGAGGGCGGCAACAAAAACCGATGGGCCGGCAGTATACAGGCTGTCAAGCCCGGCAGTCTCCGGCTACACTCGAAATCCAGCCACTACCGGACCAGCAAGCGATGTCACAGGACCTTACGGACGAGCAGATCAGGCACGCGCTTCAGGGAATCAGCGTACCGCCGCAGCCTCAGATCATGGTCGACCTGCAGATGGAACAGGTCATGCCCGACCCTGACCTCAAGGCGATAGCGCGTCTAATCAGCCAGGACCCCGGCCTGTCAGGCAGCCTCCTGAAAATCGTCAACTCACCGTTCTTCGGCCTGGCCAACCGCATCACCTCGATTCAGCAGGCAGTCAATCTGCTCGGGGTCAACAGGGTGATCAACATAGTCAATGCCCAGTCGATCCGTGGCGAGCTGACCGATGAGAACATCGTAAACCTCAATCGCTTCTGGGACAGTGCCCAGGACATAGCCATGACATGCATGACGCTGGCCAAGCGCATCGGCTGCCTGGAGCCTGACGAGGCCTACGCCCTGGGGCTCTTTCACAACTGCGGTATTCCACTGATGCTGCGACGCTTTCCCTATTACATCGAGGTGATGGAAGAGTCCTATGCCCAGGCGGGGCAACGGATCGTCGATATCGAGAATCAGCGACTCAATACCAATCACGCGGTTATCGGCTATTACACCGCCAAATCGTGGCTGCTGCCGCGGCCGCTGTGCGACGCCATCGCCGCTCATCACAACGCCCAGCACATTTTCCTTGAAGAGGGTAGCCGCGATACCACACTGCGCAACATGCTCGCCATCCTCAAGATGGCAGAACACATCTGCAAGGCCTATGAGGTTCTGGGGAAGAGCAGGGTCGACCATGAGTGGAACGAAGTCGGCGCACAAATTCTCGAATACGTCGGGCTGTCCGAATATGATTACGAGACACTGGAAGCTACCTGCCGGGAAATGATGACCAGCGGCGAAGGGCGCTATTACCACGACTGATCTTTCGGGGGTCCTGCCCCCGCCGACCAAGGAGTTCCACATGCACACCCCGCTCGTACTGACGGTAATTTCCGCCGACAAGCCAGGCCTGGTGGAAAGTATTGCCCAGGTAATCAACCGCCATGGAGGCAACTGGCTGGAAAGCCGTATGGCGCGGATGGCTGGGCAGTTTGCCGGCATCCTTCGGGTCGACATCGCCGAGCAGAAGGTCGAGCCCCTGCGTATCGATCTGGAAGGCCTGACCGCTCAGGGAATCAACGTGCAGGTAGCGATCAGCGCCCAGGCGGAACTGCCGCAGCAAAACGCCCTTTACCTGAATCTGGTCGGCAATGACCGGCCAGGAATCGTTCACGAGGTGTCTCAGGTGCTGGCACGGCACGGCGTCAACGTGGAAGAACTGGAGACGGGCTGCGAGCCTGCGCCGATGAGTTCGGAAATGCTGTTTCGTGCCCGAGCGACTCTTGGTGTCTATCCGCAAACCGATCTGGCAGACCTGCGGCGCGATCTGGAAAACATCGCTGCCGATCTCATGGTCGAGCTGAGCGACGACTGAACAGGCGGGAACGGCCGGCCACCCTGGGTGACCGGTCGCGTTTCGCTCAGTCGTGACTAAGATTGGCATCCTTGAAGAGATACTTGCGTAACTGTTCGTCGAACTCGGGATCGCGGCGCCTGATCCATTCCAGCGCCATCGCGGCGTGCTCCTTTTCCTCGTCCCGATTGTGCTTGAGCAATCCACGCAGTTCGTCATCCTGGCAGGCATCCATCCGCTGGTTATACCAGTCGACCGCCTCCAGTTCCTCCATCAGCGAGACGATCGCTCTATGCATGTCGCGGGTTTCAGCACTCAGCTCGGATACCGGTTCGTGATAGCCTTCGTTGGACATTCGAATCTCCCATCATTTCATCAGGTTCGTTCCGCCCGTTGAAGCTTCGAGAAATAGCGCAGCGCATCGCGCAGATCCTGAATCTGTAGCGGCTTGGTCAGGTACATCGCCACATCCAGCTCAGCGACACGCTCCCGATCAGCCGGCGTGACACCTGCGGTGATGATTATGACCGGCAGGTCACGCGTACGCGCACTGCCTCGCAGCGACCGCAGCAGGCGATCTCCCTGCATATCCGGGAGATCCAGATCGAGCAACAAAACCTGTGGCGGCCGTTCGATCAGTTGATGCAGAGCTTCGAGCCCATTATCGATCAGCGTGACCCTCGCCAGATCGGTCAGTGCGTGCTCTACCAGTATCTGACTGGAGCGGTCATCCTCGACGTAAACCACGTCGAGCAGGTTTTCACGCGGTTCAGCGTAGCGCAGGGGCTCGGTCGCCCTGACCACTGCCACGGGCAACGCTATCCAGAAGCAACTTCCGACGTCTTCTTCGGTGTGACAGCCAATGTCACCCTGCATGAGACCTACCAATTGGCGACTTAGTGCCAGCCCAATGCCCGTTCCCTTGATGGCACTGTTCTCATGCCCCAGTCGCTGGAAAGGCTTGAACAGCTGCTTCTGGTGCGCCCGACTGATCCCGCGACCGCTATCCCTTACCCGAAGATGCCAGCGATCATCAATCCGTATGCAATCTAGCCCGACCGAACCGCCTGGTCGGTTGTACTTGATGGCATTGCTGAGCAGGTTCAAAAGCACCTGCTTCAGCCGACGCGGCTCTGCCATGACCATTACCGGTACCATCGGATCTTCGAGTTCGAGCCGCAGGCCAGCCTGATCGAGGTCCGGTTGAACCTGCTGCGCGCATTCGCGCATCAGGTGCCAGGCGTCGACGGGCTCGAGAATGATCTCCGGCCGCTCCGATTCGATGCGGGCGAACTCCAGCACATCGTCCACCAGCAGGCACAGGTGATCGGTGGCCTTGAGTATCTCACGGACCTGATGCGCCAGCCGATCACGCTTCACCTCTCCCTGCAGATCCAGATCCATCAATTGCGCAAATCCCTGGATGATATTCAGCGGGGTACGCAGCTCGTGACTCATGCTCGAGAGAAAGCTGCTCTTGGCCACGTTGGCAGCCTGGGCCTGCAAGCTGGCGCTGCGCAGAGCTTCCTGGGTCGCCTTGATCGCACTGATATCGACATGAGTCCCTGCCAGGCGCAGCGGGCGCCCAGTCTCCGGCTCTTCGACTTCGACCCGTCCACGGCCCAACACCCAGTGATATGCACCGACCGCATCACGCAGGCGGTACTCGGCCTCCAGACGCCCTTCGGTATGCCGAGGCAGCAAACTCGAGCGAGCCAGAGGTAGATCCTCCGGGTGGATTCGCTGAAAGAATTCGCCAAGGGGCAAGCGGCTCGACGGTAGCCCCAGTTGCCCGGGCAGCCGGCCCTGAAAACGGATCTCCTGTAGGGATACATTGACTTCCCAGAGGCTCTCCGTGGTGGATTCGAGCACCCGCTCAAGGTGCCGCCTGGCCTCCTGCCGAGCCTGCTCCAAGGCCGCCAGCTGAGTCCCCACCTGACGTGTCGTGACGGCCATCTCCTCCAGTTCGGTAATCGGCGTCGTCTCGCTTGGCGGGAACCAGTTGCCCGATCCGATACTGGTCAGCATACGACCGACACCTGTCATCGGCTTCTCTAATTGCCTGCTGAGCTGCCTTGAACGAATGGACATGGCTGCGAAGAACAAAAGATAGAACAGCACCAGGCCTGCAATCAGCAGGTAACCAATTCGTTGAAAGTGCGCAGCCAGCCGATTGGTCTGGGCGAAAACGTCGCTCTCAGCCACCACGGTAACCAGCTTCCAGCCCGTTTCCGGTACCTGGGACCAGGCAGCCAGTTTGGGCTCTCCCCCCAGCATGATCGGTTTGACACCCGCTGGTTGGGCCGAGAGCAGCGAGGCCAGCGCAGTGGTGTCGTCGCGCCGGCTTAGGTTGAAGTCTTCCGGCTTGAATATTTCCTCTCGGATGGCCTCGTCGTAGCTGTGCCGGGTCAGCTCGGTCAACCCCAGATCTGCCTCCCCAGCGGGCGGCAGCGCCATGATGTTGAGCTCATCACTAACCAGCATCGCATAGCCCTGCCAGGGCACCTGAACTTCTGCGATTTCCTCGAGAATGGTGCTGACGGTAATGTCGATGCCGGCGACGCCTTCGAGAAAATCACCTCGATAGACCGGATACAGCGCCGACATCATCCAGCCCAGTCCAGCCGGGTCCAGGTACATGTCGGTCCAGACGACCTGCCGACCCGGATTGTGCTGCATATCCGCCAGATAGTAGAAGTTGTAATGCGGAATATCCATGTCGTGCGGGTACTGGTCCGGGGTGTGAAACCAGGGCCAGATACGGTTATAGCTGTCGTGCGTATTGAAATACACCGCCGAGACAAGAGGGTTACCCTCCTCGATACTGCGCATCAGGCCATCCAGTTGCGCCAGCCTAAGCACTCTGTCCATGTCCTGTTTTTCGGGCGGCGTTACATTGGAATAGAAGGATGCCGCGCGACCGGAGTCCGCGGTACTGTAGAGCACGCCCGACTCAGTACGGGCAAGGCTTGCTCGCTCTGCCGGGTCGTCCAGAAAGTTTTCCCGACTTAGCATTTCGGAGGTCTGGCGTCCGAACAGCGAAGTGAGCTCGGCGACACCCTGCAGCCGCTGGCTGATCAAAAGTGCTTCCTGAGCGGTAACCGCCTTCAGATCAACTACCGCGGCCTCGCGCAGATGGGCGGTCTGGGCGTCGCGGATGGCGACGTTAGTCAGCAGGTAGGCTGCTACCAGAACCGTTTCCACCAGTATCAATGGGATAAGTGCACTCTGCAGGAACGCGCGCCACATCCATTGTTGCAGGCTGACCGACTTGCCCATGAGTGATGGCTCCGTAGTACGAATTGATCGATGTCAGCATCCCGAAAGGGCAACCTGCTAAGCTGTGCACCGCCACGCTGGAAACGTGACCGTGACAAGGCCGACATTGTGAATCATCTGACCGCATTCTGGGATACCCTCAAGCACTCATTTCGAAACCTGCTACCGATCATCCTGGTAGTGGGGCTGTTCCAGGCGCTCGTGATTCGTCAGGTACCGGACGGCCTTGGCAGCATGCTGGTAGGGCTCGGTATCGTCGTGCTGGGCGTAGCGATTTTCCTTCAGGGGCTTGAGCTCGGCATTTTTCCGGTCGGCAAGAATCTTTCCAATGCCTTCGCTCGGCGGGGTTCACTGCCGCTGCTGATGGGGTTCGGTTTTTCGCTGGGCTTTGCCGCGGTCATCGCCGAGCCGGCCCTCATCGCCGTTGCAGAGCAGGCGGAAGCGATCAGCGAGGGGCGCATCAACGGCTTCGTGCTGCGGCTGCTGGTAGCCTTCTCGGTCGGGCTGGTGGTAGCGCTCGGTGTGTTGCGGACCCTACTCGGCCACGCGCTGCACTGGTACATGATCATTGGGTACCTGCTGGTCGTTACGGTGACATTCTTCGCGCCGGAGGAAATAGTCGGGCTGGCCTACGACTCCGGTGGAGTGACCACCAATATCGTTACCGTACCGCTTATCGCCGCGCTGGGCATTGGCCTCGCAGCCTCCATCCGCGGTCGAAATCCACTTGCCCATGGCTTTGGCCTGGTCGCCCTGGCGGTCATGGTGCCAATGATAGCGGTACAGCTTTACGGCATTCTCGTCTACGATCTGATGCCGGTCGACCCACAGACTCTTGCCGACAGCCGCGCTCTGCGGGAGGCGGAAGATGCCCTGCCCTCTGCCAGGACCCCGCTGGGCTACGCCCTCGGCATGCTTGGCGATCTGGCGCTGATGCTCCGCGACGTCTTGCCGATCATCGCAGTGATTCTGTTCTTCCAGTATGGCGTGATTCGCAAGGCGATTCCCTACGCCCGCCGCGTAGCGCTCGGCTTCGCCATGGTCATTCTAGGGCTGTACGCCTTCGTAGTCGGGCTCAAGCTCGGTCTGTTTCCAGTCGGGCGCAGCATGGCCGAGCAACTGATCGGGCTGGACACGCTGCTTTACGTTTACTTGTTCGCGTTCTGCATCGGCTTCGCCACGACCATGGCCGAGCCTGCCCTCATCGCAATTGGCAATCAGGCAGAGGAAGCGGCGTCGGGTAAGCTCAACGGGAACCATATCCGCCTACTGGTGGCGGCGGGGGTCGCCATCGGCATTACCATTGGGGTCCACAGAATCATCACCGGAGATTCGATCCATTACTACATCATGGGCGGCTACGCCCTGGTCATCTTTCTTACCGCACTGGCACCACGTTACATCGTGCCATTGGCCTTCGACCTGGGGGGAGTGACCACCTCTGAGGTCACGGTTCCACTGGTCACCGCGCTGGGCATAGGTCTGGCGAGCCAGATCGATGGACGCAGCGTCCTGATCGACGGGTTCGGCCTGATCGCCTTCGCCTCGATTTTCCCAATCGTCACCGTTCTGCTCTACGCTATCGTCATGGAGCGGAGCACTCGCAACCAAGGAGCAAGCTGATGAAATTCTCGGTGCTGGTCGCCATGCTCGCCGAAGATCTTGAAGAGAAAGCCATTTCTTCGGCCAAGGCAGCAGGAGCCACAGGTGTGACCATTCTCAATGGCCGCGGCATCGGTGCAGCGGAGAAGAAGACATTCTTCGGGCTGACCTATGAAGGCAGTCAGTCGGTGCTGATATTCGTGCTCGAGAAGAAACTCTCGTTGCGCGTGATGAAACGCATCGTCACCGACCTTGAATTGAAATCCCACAGCCGCGGCATCTGCTTCACCCTGCCATTGGAACATATCGCCGGTATCGAACACCGCCAGATCGAACAGTTCGAGCGCCTGCTCAAAGACGAACTCTAGGAGACCGCCATGCTGGTAAAGGACATCATGAAACCCCGAGTAAAGACCATCTCGCCCTTTGCGTCAGTACGCGAAGCAATGCTGCTGATGCGGCAGCACGGGATCAAGTCGCTGGTGGTGGACAAGGGCAACGAGCACGACGCCTACGGTATCGTCACCTACAACAACATTCTGAAGACGATCGTAGCCGAAGAAGGCGACATCGATCTGCTAAACGTCTATGACATCTGCCAGAAGCCGGCGCTGATCGTCTCGCGGGAGCTCGACGTCAAGCACGTTGCTCGCTTGATGGTAAACATGGACATTCACCGCATTCTGGTAACGAACGCCAATGAGCTGGTAGGCATCATCACCATGACCGACATCGTCGGTGGAATACTGGAGCTGGTCGAGCGCGACTGACCAGCCCCAGGCGGCAAACCTCACTGCCGTCCGATGTATCCTGGGTTGAAGATGACCTGATCGGTGTCCTGCTGAATCATCTCGAAGATGTCTCGGGCGGGAATAGCCGGATCCTCCCAATCGGCGGCGCGGTCTTCACCGCTGACCGCCGGCCCGACCGAGTGCTTGCTGATGTGCGTGCGCATGCCGGCGGGCGCGGCAACGAATACCTTGATATTCTCCGGCCTGAGCTCAGCTGCGGCGCTTTGAAACAGTCCGTGCAGCGCGTGCTTGGTGGCTGCGTAATGCCCCATGACAGGTGACCCGGGGCGCATCCCGAGAATCGAAGATACATTGAGTATGGTGCCACCGCCCTGCTCGCGCATGATAGGTATCACGCGTTGCGCAAGGTCCGCATAGGCCCAGAAGTTGACATCCATCTGGTGTCTGGCCTGCTCCAGATCCATCTGTTCCAGCGTAGCGAGATAGGAGTAGCCTGCGTTATTGAACAGATAGTCGATTCGACCGTACTGCTCCATTGCCGCTTCAATAACCCTCGCCCGGCTTTCCGGTAATGCCAGGTCAGCTTCCACAACCATCGCCTGACCACCCTGCGTGCGTATCTGTTCGGCAAGTTGCTCCGAAGGTTCTGGCCGCATGTCGACCATGACCAGCTTCATGCCATGCTTGGAACCCAGCAGCGCAAGCTCCCTGCCAAGTCCGTAACTGGTTCCGGTGATGATCGCGACCTTGTCACGCATCGCAGCCTCATCCGCTCTGGATGCTGGCGCCTGCAGGACCAGCAGGATGAATAGCATCGTGAGCATGAGCGCGAGTCCGAGACTCGCTCGGGAATGGGATAACTGGAAGCTGTGCATGGCGTTTTCTCCTCGGACGGGTAGCTGCCGGCCTGGCTCAAAAGCCGGTACGATCCGGAGACAATTTGAAAAAACGAAGCGGCAAAAGTTCCAATTGGCGGACCAGCCCTGTGAAGCCAGAGATATCAATAATGCCAAGCTCCTGCCACAGGCATGAACAGCGCCTCGATCGTATCTGATCGGCGACACTGCTTTCGCCTCTCGGAGACGCTGCTAGCTGCCGACGGGTGTCGCTCGGGTCCCCCGCCGCTCACGTGGTAACCCGAGGGAGATTAGTGCAGCCAGCGCGACGAAAGCGCTGGAGACCCAGAGGCAGGCTTCGAGTCCCCAGCGCTGGTAGACCCAGCCGGACAGCAGCGTGCCGATCAACCGCCCCATGGCATTGGACATGTAGTAGAAGCCGACGTCGAGCGAGACGCCATCGGCCCTGGCGTAGGACACGATCAGGTAGCTGTGCAGCGAGGAGTTGACGGCGAACAGCACACCGAACAGCAGCAGGCCGCCCAGCAACGCCCATTCGACCGGCAGCCCCGCGTACATGCCCAGTGCGATCGAGGCAGGCAGTACAGCCAGCGCGGCAGCCCAGAGACAGGCGGCGAGCCCACCCGGAACCCGTCCCGACCGCTTGCCGGTGATGGCCGGCGCCTGCGACTGGACAATCCCGTAGCCGATCACCCAGGCGGCCATGAAGCTGCCGACCGCCCAGTGGTCCCAGCCGAACACCGCGCTCAGGTAGACCGGCAGCGCGATGACGAACCAGACGTCACGGGCGCCGAAGAGGAACAGGCGGGCCGCCGAGAGCACATTGATCTGCCGGCTCTTGGACAGCAGTTCACGGAATTTGGGCTTGGCGGTGGCCTTGCCCAGATCACGCCCGAGCAGAAACAGACTGGCGAGCCAGACCAGCCCCAGGGCGAGTGACATCGCCAGCACCGCACCGGTAAAGCCCAGCAGCGCCAGCAGCAAGCCACCAAGAAAAAAACCGACCCCCTTCAAGGCATTCTTCGAACCGGTCAGCAAGGCCACCCACTTGTACAGACCGCCCTGGTCGGCATCCGGCACCAGCAGCTTGATGGCGCTCTTGGCGCTCATCTTGTTCAGGTCCTTGGCAATACCCGACAGCGCCTGGGCAGCCATTACCCAGATCACCGTCAGCGAGGCACTGGGGACCGTCAGCATCAGCAGGGCAACCACCTGCAACGCCAGGCCGAGGTTCATGGTCCGGTTCAGCCCGATCCGCGCGCCCAGGTAGCCGCCAACCAGGTTGGTCACCACACCGAAGATCTCGTAGAACAGAAACAGCGCCGCAATCTCCAGCGGGCTGTAGCCCAGCGCATGGAAATGCAGTACGACGAGCATGCGCAGCGCACCGTCGGTCAGGGTAAAGGCCCAGTAGTTACCGGTGACTACCAGATACTGCCGGACTCCCGGAGACAGCTGCGCGAGCATGCCCATCTTCAGCCCGCCGCGCCGACCAGACGCGCCAGCTCCACGGTGCGGTTGGCGTAGCCCCACTCGTTGTCGTACCAGGCATAGATCTTCACCTGGGTGCCGTTGACCACCATGGTCGAGAGCGCATCGACGATGGACGAGCGCGGGTCGGTGCGGTAGTCGATGGACACCAGCGGCCGCTCTTCATAGCCGAGGATGTCCTTGAGCTCGCCAGTCGCGGCGTCCCTGAACCAGCCATTGACCTCCTCCACCGTGGTCGGCTTTTCGACCTCGAAGACGCAATCGGTGAGCGAGCCGTTTTCCAGGGGTATCCGCACGGCATGTCCATTAAGCTTGCCCCGCAGCTCCGGAAAGATTTCTGCAATCGCAGTGGCTGACCCTGTGCTGGTGGGGATCAGGCTCATACCGCAGGCCCTTGCCCGGCGCAGGTCCTTATGCGGCTGATCAAGGATGCTCTGGGTGTTGGTCAGCGCGTGGATAGTGGTGATCGACCCGTGGCGGATACCGATCTTCTCCTGCAGCACCTTGACCACCGGCGCCAGGCAGTTGGTGGTGCAGGAGGCCGCCGTGACGATGCGGTGCTGCGCCGGATCGAAGCGGTCATGGTTGACGCCAAGCACGATGTTCAGCGCGCCCTGCTCCTTCACCGGCGCGCTGACCACTACGCGCTTCACGCCCTGGTCCAGATAGCCCTGCAGCACGGCGACGCTCTTGTTCACGCCACTGGACTCGATCACCAGGTCGCAGCCCGACCAGTCGACCTCGGCGATCTTGCGCTGGGCAGTGAGACGAATGCGCTTGCCCTCGACGTCGATGGAATCTCCCTCGGCCCTGGCCTGGTGATGCCAGCGCCCATGCACCGAATCGAAATTCAGCAGGTGGGCGTGGGTTGCCGCGTCGCCTGAAGGGTCGTTGATCTGCACGAACTCCAGCTCCGGCCAGCCCCAGGCCGCCCGCAGTGCCAGCTTGCCGATCCGGCCGAAGCCGTTGATACCTACCTTGATAGTCATGGCCATGCCCTCGTCTTGATCGCCTGCCAGTGAAGCAGACGCATGTTGCAAGTATGGGTACGTGTCAGATGCTGCGCTGGTTGACTCGTCGGGACAGTGCCTCCGCCGACTCCTTGCGCTCCGAATAGCGATCTACCAGGTAGTCGCTGCGCTCCCGTGTCAGCAGGGTGAACTTGATCAGTTCCTCCATCACATCCACCACCCGGTCGTAATACGCCGACGGTTTCATGCGACCATTCTCGTCGAACTCGAGAAAGGCCTTGGGCACCGAGGACTGATTGGGGATGGTGATCATGCGCATCCAGCGACCCAGCACGCGCAACTGGTTGACCACGTTGAAGGATTGCGAGCCGCCACAGACCTGCATCACGGCGAGTGTCTTGCCCTGGGTGGGGCGCACCGCCCCCATGGCCAGCGGCACCCAGTCGATCTGCGCCTTGAACACCCCGGTCATCGCCCCATGCCGCTCCGGCGAGCACCACACCTGCCCTTCGGACCAGGCCATCAACTCGCGCAATTCGGCCACCTTGGGGTGATCCTCCGGGGCATCATCCGGCAACGGCAGCCCGGAGGGATTGAAGATCCGCGTCTCGGCACCCATGTGACGCAGCAGCCGCGCGGCCTCCTCGGTCAGCAGGCAGCTGAAGGAGAGCTCGCGGTTGGAGCCGTAGAGCAGCAGGATACGGGGCGGATGGTCACCGGGACGGGCGCCCAGGCGCTTGGAATCCGGCTGGCGAAACAGGCTCTCATCCAGGGCGGGCAGTGTGTCGTCCATCGGCATCTCCTTGGGAGTGTTCAACAGCAACCGCTCTGGCGCACGGGCCGGTCGCCCATGTCGCAGAGTCGCGCAAGGCTGGGTTCGAGCCAGTCGCGCTGGGCCGCGAGGGTGGTTTGCAGCACCTCGCTGGCCCAGGCGGGCAGCGATTCATGCAGGCTGTAGTAGATCCACTGCCCCTGCCGACGATCCTGCAGCAGACCGCAGCTACGCAGCTCGGCCAGGTGGCGGGAAACCTTGGGCTGGCTGACATCCAGCGCACAGACCAGCTCGCAGACGCAGAGCTCGCCCTCACTGGCGATCAGCAGGATCGAGCGCGCCCGGGTGTCATCGGACAGGCACTTGAAGAAAACGGGGGGTGTGAGGCTCATGAAAGCGACCCGAACGGAATGTTCGAGCAATATATGCGCAATTACGCATATATGAAATACCGAATATACAAATCAGCAACCGGGCGGAGCGCATTGCACACTCCGCCCGGTTGGGATCAGCCTTCGTAGGCCTCGATCGGCGGGCAGGCGCAGAACAGGTTGCGGTCACCGTAGACGTTGTCGATCCGGTTCACGCTCGGCCAGAACTTGTTGGCCGCGACCCAGGGCTGCGGGAACACCGCTTCCTGCCGGCTGTAGGCCCGCTCCCATTCGCCGGTGATATCAGCCAGGGTGTGCGGGGCGTTGTGCAGCGGGTTGTCTTCTGCACTCCACTCGCCCTGCTCCACCCGGGTGATCTCGGCGCGGATGGTCAGCATCGCATCGATGAAGCGATCCAGCTCGGCCTTGGACTCGCTTTCGGTGGGCTCGATCATCAGGGTGCCGGCCACCGGGAAGGACATGGTCGGCGCGTGGAAGCCGAAGTCCATCAGGCGCTTGGCGACGTCTTCCTCGGTGATGCCGGAGGCCGCCTTGAGCGGGCGGATGTCGATGATGCACTCGTGGGCTACCCGCCCATTCCGGCCGCTATAGAGCACCGGGTAGGCCTCACCGAGGCGCTTGGCCAGGTAGTTAGCGTTGAGGATGGCTACCTCGGTAGCCTGCCGCAGGCCGCGGGCGCCCATCAGGGCGATGTAGGTCCAGCTGATTGGCAGGATGCTCGCGCTGCCCCAGGGCGCGGCGCTGACCGCGCCGTTCTCCGGGTCCGGGCCCTCCAGCGGGACGACCGGGTGGTTGGCAACATAGGGCGCCAGGTGCGCCTTGACGCCGATCGGCCCCATGCCCGGGCCACCGCCGCCATGGGGAATGCAGAAGGTCTTGTGCAGGTTCATGTGCGACACGTCGGCACCGATGTCCGCCGGCCGGGTCAGGCCGACCTGGGCGTTCAGGTTGGCACCGTCCATATACACCTGGCCGCCGTGCTGGTGGATGATCTCGCAGATCTCGCGAATACCTTCCTCGTAGACCCCGTGGGTGGAGGGATAGGTGATCATCAGGCAGGACAGCTTGTCGGCGTTGTCTTCGGCCTTCTTGCGCAGGTCGGCGATATCGACGTTGCCGTTGTCGTCGCAGTTGACCAGCACCACGCGCATGCTCGCCATCATCGCCGAAGCCGGGTTGGTACCGTGGGCGGAGGTCGGGATCAGGCAGACATCGCGGTGATGGTCGCCGTTCGCTTCGTGGAACTTGCGGATCGCCAGGAGGCCAGCGTACTCGCCCTGAGCGCCGGAGTTGGGCTGCATGCAGATCGCATCGAAGCCGGTCACTTCGCGCAGCGCCGCTTCCAGCTCGTCGATCATCACCTTGTAGCCCTGGGCCTGATCCAGCGGTGCGAAGGGATGCAACTGGCCGAATTCGGGCCAGGTGACCGGAATCATCTCGGCGGTGGCGTTGAGCTTCATGGTGCAGGAGCCCAGCGGAATCATGGCGTGGTTCAACGCCAGATCCTTGTTCTCCAGCGACTTGATGTAGCGCAGCATCTCGGTTTCCGAGTGGTAGCTGTTGAACACCGGATGAGTGAGGAATGCCGACTGGCGACGCAGCGCAGCGGGAATGGCGGAGTCTGCCCCGGCGACCTGCGCATCCAGCGCGGCTATGTCGTGCGCCTGGTCGTCCCCCAGAATCACTGCGAGCAGGGTTTCGACGGTCTGGCGCGTCGAGGTTTCGTCCAGACTCACGCCCAGGGTGTTCTCTTCGACCAGCCGCAGGTTGATCCGCGCGTCGCGGGCACGCTTGACGATCTCACTGGCGTGGCCGCCTACATCCAGGGTCAGGGTGTCGAAGAAGTGCGCGTTACGCCGCTTGATGCCCTTGGCTTCCAGGCCGGCAGCGAGGATAGCGGTCAACCGGTTGACCCGCTGGGCGATGGTCTTCAGCCCTTCGGGGCCGTGATAGACCGCGTAGAAGCTGGCGATGTTGGCCAGCAGTACCTGGGCGGTACAGATGTTCGAGTTGGCCTTCTCGCGGCGGATGTGCTGCTCGCGGGTCTGCAACGCCATGCGCAGCGCACGGTTGCCACGGGTGTCGACCGAGACGCCGATGATGCGGCCGGGCATGGCACGCTTGTAGGCATCGCGGGTAGCGAAGAAGGCCGCGTGCGGTCCGCCATAGCCCATGGGTACACCGAAGCGCTGGGCCGAGCCGAACACAACGTCGGCACCCAGCTCACCCGGCGGGGTCAGCAGTACCAGGCTGAGCAGGTCGGCGGCGACGCAGGCCAGGCCGTTCTGGGCATGAACCTGATCGATCAACGGCTTGAGATCACGAATCTCGCCCCAGGTATCGGGATACTGGAACAGTGCGCCGAACACCTCATGCTCGCCGAGCCTGCTCACATCATCGGTCACCACGTCGAAGCCGAAGGCTTCGGCACGGGTGCGCACCACGGAGATGGTCTGCGGGTGGCAGTCATGGTCGATGAAGAACAGGTTGCTCTTGCTCTTGGCCTGCCGCTTGGCCAGGGCCATGGCTTCGGCCGCGGCGGTGGCTTCGTCGAGCAGCGAGGCGCTGGCGAGCTCCATGCCGGTCAGGTCGATGGACAACTGCTGGAAGTTGAGGAGCGCTTCCAGACGACCCTGGGCGATCTCTGGCTGATAGGGGGTGTAGGCGGTGTACCAGCCTGGATTTTCCAGCACGTTGCGCAGGATGACATTGGGCGTCAGCGTGCCGTGGTAACCCATGCCGATGCAGGAGGTGAAGATCTGGTTCTTGCTGGCAACACCCTTGAGGTAGCTCAGTACCTCGGCCTCGGTGCGCGGCTCGGCCAGATTCAGCAGATCCTTGCGCAGAATGCTGCCGGGCACGGTCTCGGTGATCAGCGCGTCGAGCGACTCGACACCGAGCGTCTCCAGCATGGCCTGCTGCTCGGCGACATCCGGACCGATGTGACGGCGCAGGAAGGCGTCAGTCTGTTCCAGATCGGTAAGGCTAGGGGTGTTGCTCATGGGGTTACCTGTGAAAAGTGGAGACCTTGAGTTGGTTGATGCTGTGCTTGCTGGCCGAGGCGCTGACGGCCGCCCGGCAAATCTAGCCCTGTCTGCGGGCTTTTCGTCCTTGCCTTAAAGGCGTTGGGTTCGAGTACGTGCCTGCGGGATGCTCCGGTGTCGGACACGCCGTGAATACATCCCTGTAGGCTCCTCGGTGGCATCCATGCCACCGACGGTCCGCCACCGGAGCATCCCGCAAGCTCTTATGTGCCGCTTGAGCCGCATCCTGAACCCACACCCCAAAAAATCTCGCGGCAGCACAGAGCCTACGCGCAGCTGGGGTCAGCCTAGCCCAGACCGTGGATGCCCTGGACGGGCATCCGCGAGCCCCCAGGGATGGGTTCACGGCGTGTCTGGGATAGGCTGACCCCAGCGGAGCCACGCCGCACTCCGAAGGCTTGCCGTCGCATCGCGAAATTGCCCGATTTAGATCGACGCGCCGTACGCCTCGGCATCCATCAGCTTGTCCAGCTCGCTGGCGTCGGACGGCTTGATCTTGAAGAACCAGGCGCCAGCATAGGGCTCGCTGTTGACCAGCTCCGGCGTGTCGGCCAGCGCAGCGTTGACCTCGACCACTTCGCCGCTCACCGGCGCATAAATGTCAGATGCGGCCTTGACCGACTCCACGACCGCGCACTCTTCGCCGGCAGTAACGCTACGACCCACCTCCGGCAGCTCGACGAATACCACGTCGCCCAGCAAATCCTGAGCGTGGTCGGTAATGCCGACCGTGATGGTGCCGTCAGCCTCCTGGCGGGACCATTCGTGGCTGGCGGCGTAACGCAGATCGGCAGGGATATTGCTCATGAGAATTCCTCGAGAAGAAATGGTAGCGCTTATTCGAAAACGGCTTTGCCGTTGCGCACGAAGCCGGGCTTGACCACCCGCACGTCGAGCAGTTTGCCGCGGATCTCAACCTTGGCCGTATCACCGGTATCGCGCGGCACACGGGCCAGTGCGATGGAAACACCCAGTGTCGGAGAGAAGCTGCCGCTGGTGATTTCGCCCTCGCCCACACCCTCGACGATCACCCGCTGATGCCCGCGCAGGACTGCACGCTCAGCCAGCACCAGGCCGACAAGCTTGGGCTGATTGCCCGCTTCACGCTGCTTCTCGAGCGCCTTGCGGCCAATGAATTCGCGGGTAGCAGGCTCCCAGGCGATGGTCCAGCCCATGTTGGCCGCCAGTGGCGAGACGCTCTCGTCCATGTCGGAGCCGTAGAGGTTCATGCCCGCTTCCAGGCGCAAGGTATCGCGCGCGCCGAGGCCGCACGGCTTGCAGCCGGCGGCAAGCAGGGCATCCCAGAGGGCTGCGGCGTCGGTGGCCGGCACTATTATTTCCAGACCGTCTTCGCCAGTGTAGCCGGTGCGCGCGATGAACCAGTCACCCTCAGGCAGCCCCTGGAAGGGTTTGAGATCATTGATGAGTGCGGCACGGGAGTCACTGGCGACAGAGGCTGCGACTTCTCTGGCTCGAGGGCCCTGGACCGCAAGCATCGCCAGGTCCGAGCGTTCGGTGACGCTGACGGCAAAGGATTCGGCCTGGCGATTCATCCAGGCCAGATCCTTCTCGCGGGTCGATGCATTGACCACGAGGCGATAACCGTCGCTAGTGAGATAGACGATGAGATCATCTATCACGCCGCCCTTTTCATTGAGCATGCCGCTGTACAACGCCTTGCCCGCAAGGGTCAATCGGGCGACGTCATTGGCCAGCAGATATTGCAGATAAGCCCTGGCTTCGGTGCCGGTCACATCGACGACCGTCATGTGCGACACGTCGAACATGCCCAGGTCGCGGCGCACCTGATGGTGTTCTTCCATCTGCGAGCCATAGTGCAGGGGCATATCCCAGCCACCAAAATCAACCATCTTGGCGCCGGCACTGACGTGCTGATCGTAAAGCGGGGTACGCAAACCCATGGGAAGGTCCTTGGTCCGGCATTGAAAGGGCGGATTGTAGCCGCAAATGCAGGCATTTTGCAGCCTGAAACTGACGGCTTGCCGAGGCCGCGCGCTAGCGCGGCGGCCTGCCCGAGCGGCGGATCAGTACTATCACCGGAATAAGCCCGACTACCACGAGCGTCAGCGCTGGAAGAGAGGCACGAGCCCAGTCGCCTTCCGATGTCAGGCCGAAGATGCGCACGGCGAGCGTATCCCAGCCGAAGGGGCGCATGAGCAGGGTAGCAGGCATCTCCTTCAGCACGTCGACGAATACCAGCAATGCCGCGCTCAGCACACCGGGCAACAGCAGCGGCAGATAGACGCGCCAGAACACTGCCCAGCCGGACTGACCGAGACTATGGGCCGCCTCCGGCAGAGATGGGCGAATGCGCGCCAGAGAGGTGTCCAGCGGTCCGTGGGCGACCGCCATGAAACGGATCAGATAGGCCAGCAGCAAGGCGAACAGACTGCCGAGCAGGAGCGGCGCCGGATACTCGGCACCGAGCCAGGTACGTAACGGGATGAGCAGCTCGTTATCCAGGAAGCTGAAGGCGAACATGATACCCACCGCAAGCACCGAGCCGGGCAGTGCATACCCCAGATTGGCGACCGCCACTGCCGTGCGCACTCGGCGGAAAGGTTGTAGGCGCCGGGCCAGGGTTACCAGAATCGCCAGCGATACCGTCATGAGCGCGGCGATAGACCCCAGCAGAAGCGTGTTCCGAATCAGGCGCCAGTAACGAGCATCCAGGTCATGGATGCCCGTCTGGAACAACCAGTAGACGAGTTGCACTACAGGTATGATAAATGCAACGGCAAGAACCAGCAGACAGTAGAAGCCGGCAAGCCAGCCACGCACCCCGCGCAGGCGATAGAGCGCACCCTGGCGGGGACGGTCTGTTCCAGGAAAACGCTTGCTGCCCTGCGCGCGCCTTTCCGCAAAAAGCGCGAGAAACACGAAGAGCAGCAACAGGCTGGCCAGTTGGGTGGCGGTCTGCAGGCTGTAGAAGCCATACCAGGTCTTGTAGATGGCCGTGGTGAAGGTGTCGTAATTGAACACCGAAACCGCACCGAAGTCAGCCAGGGTTTCCATGATCGCGAGCGCGGTTCCGGCGCCGATGGCGGGGCGAGCCATCGGCAGGGCGACCCGCCAGAAGCCCTGCCACGGACTGTGGCCAAGCACCCTTGCAGCATCCATCAACCCCCTTCCCTGGGCCAGGAACGCACTGCGTGCGAGCATGTAGACATAGGGGTAGAACACCAGGGTCAGCACGAAGATCACGCCCCCGGTCGAACGGATCGAGAAGAACAGCCGATAGTCGTTTCCCAGCCAGCTGCGCAGGAGAGTTTGCAGAGGCCCTGCGAAGTCAAGCAGGCCGATCATGACGAAGGCCAGCACGTAGGCGGGAATGGCGAAGGGAAGCATCAGCGCCCAGTCGAAAAAACGTCGCCCCGGAAACTCGCACAGACTGGTCAGCCAGGCCAGACTCACACCGAGCAGAACGACCCCGACGCCAACGCCCAGTACCAGAACCAGAGTGTTGTTGATGAGCCGGAGCAGCTGCGTCTGCACGAGGTGCGCCCATATGCCGGTGTCGACCTCTTGCCAGCTCAGCAGCAGCACCAGCAACGGCATGACCACCAGCGCCGCCGCGAAATAGGCAACCAGGCGCCAGCGGGGGAGATTGGCTATGGAACGATGGGGCACAACGACTCCGACTGTGGAAATGCAAACGCCCGGTCAGCGGACCGGGCGTTCAAGTATACCGACAAATTTCTCGCGAAGGCTGACCGAGGTCAGTTCCAGCCCATGCGATCCATAAGCATGATTGCTTCAGGCTGGCGACGACCGGCAACTTCTACATTGATGGTATCTGCCTTGAAATCGCCCCATGCCTGAACTTCCTCGGAGGGCTGAAGCGAGGCATTGGCCGGGAACTCCTGATTGACGTCAGCGAAAATCCGCTGTGCTTCTTCGGTGGTCAGCCATTCCAGGAACTTGGTAGCTTCTGTCGGGTTCTTGGCATACTTGGTCACACCCGCACCGGAGATGTTGACGTGAACGCCACGATCTTCCTGGTTCGGCCAGAACAGCTTGACCTTGATATCCGGGTTGGTCTGGGCGAGGCGACCGAAGTAGTAGGTATTGACGATGCCCACGTCGCACTGTCCAGCATCAATCGCCTGGATAAGGGCTGTGTCATCAGGGAAGATCGGCGCGGCGAGGTTGGCCAGCCAGCCCTTGATCACCTCGCCGGTCTGCTCGGCGCCCAGGGTCTCGATCATGGTGGCAGTCAGCGACTGGTTATAGACCTTGCGCGAGGTACGCAGACAGACACGACCTTTCCAGCTGTCGTCTGCAAGCGCTTCATAGGTACTCAACGTGGCCGGATCGACGCGCTCGGTGGAATAGGCAATGGTCCGCGCGCGCAGCGACAGACCTGTCCACTCGCCTCCCTCGGCACGATACTGGGCCGGGATGTTGTTGCGAATCACCTCGGAGTCGGTCTTGCGAAACAGGTCCTGCTGCTGAGCCTGCCACAGGTTGCCCGCATCGACGGTCATGAAGATATCAGCCGGGGTATTCCGGCCTTCCGCCTTCAGACGCGCCATCAAAGGGCCTTCGGAGTCAGTGATGTAATTGATCTTCACGCCGGTCTTCTGGGTGTAAAGATCGAAAACAGGGGTAATCAGGTGCTCCTGACGGGAGGAGTAGACAACCAGCTCCTTGGCCTGGGCAACACCGGTAAAAGCGGTCAGCGCCACACTGATGGCGGCGATGGAACGTATGACAGACATGGAAACGCCTCTCGCTGGGAAACTGAGGCTAATGATAATGATTTAAATTTAGCTTAGCAATCGGGTGTTCATGAAGCTTGTCTGACAATATCCGGGTGTCGAGCCAGGGTCGGCAAGGAGGGCGACAGCCCCATGGCTTGGCGAATGATGCCGTTCTTGACCACACCCTGCCCTTCGAGCAGGCGCATACCGGTGTTGCGCAACCAGCGCAGCGTTAGCGAATCGGCATGAAAGAGACGCTGAAACCCCTCCATAGCCAGCATCATGCCGAGATTGGCGCCCATCCGACCCCGCTCGTAGCGTTGCAGGACATTCAACCCAGCGAGCCGTTCGCCCCGCTGCATGGCGCCGTCGAGCACTGATACCAGTTCCGCGACATCGAGCAGTCCAAGATTGACGCCCTGTCCGGCCAGCGGGTGGATGCTGTGCGCGGCATCGCCGATCAGAACCAGGCCTTCCATGGCATAGCTCCGGGCATGCCGCTGCCGCAACGGGATGTTGTGGCGTGGATCTGCCGCCAGCACCTCGCCCAGGCGGTACTCGAAAGCCCCGGCGAGGCGCTGGCAAAACGTCTGATCGTCCAGAGCCATCAACTCCGCGGCAAAGTCTGGTACAGCGGACCAGACGATCGAACAGTAATGCCGACCTTCGCGATCCGGAAGCGGCAGGAATGCGAGCGGGCCGCTTGGCAGAAAACGTTGCCAGGCGGTATGCCTGTGGGGCTTGGCTGTTTCGACCGTTGTCACTATCGCATGATGGAGGTAATCCCACTCCCGCATGGGAAAACCAGCCAGCTCACGGACATGCGAGCGGGCGCCATCGCCCGCTACGACCAGCGGCGCCTCGAAGCGCTCACCGTCGGCCATGACCAGCCGCCAGCTGTCCGGCTCGCGGACCAGGCCTTCAAGGCGGCGCCCTGCGAACAGGTTGACAGGGGTTTCAACCAGGCGATCGAGCAGCGCTTGCTGGACACGATAATTTTCGACGATATGACCGAGCCTGGGCTCTCCCAGCGCTTCGGCGTCGAAACTGATGGAGCCGGTGCCTTCCGCATCCCAGACACGCATGTGTCGGTAACCGCACGGCGCCGCAGGGTCGAGACGCTGCCAGGCCCCAACATTGCGCAGAATGGCTTCGGACGCAGCGCTCAGGGCGCTGACCCGCGGATCGTAGCCGGACGCGGTGTGTCGGCCGGCCGGCTTGTCGAGCGGCTGTGCATCCAGCACTGCCAGACGCAACCCGCGATCCGCCAGGGCGCAGGCCAGGGCCGCGCCCACCATACCGGCTCCGACGATTACCATGTCATAGCGCTGGGTCATGCAGAACCTCCAGATCGGGCCTCAAAGCCCCATGGCCTGCCGCGCGAAGACTCGCTTGGCAGGTGGCAGTATATCGAGCCCGAGCAACCCAAGATTGCGCCCCAGGGCAAGCAGTGGCTGACGATTACTGAACAGCCGGGTCAGCCGGTCGCTGAAACCCACCGTCAGAGCCTGGTCAAGACGCTGCCGTTCGAGGTAACCGAGCAGCACCTTGAGCTCGGTTGGCGAGCATCCGTCCTCCCAGGCCTCAGTCAGGGTATCCGCAAGTGCCAGGGTATCGCGCAGAGACAGGTTGAAGCCCTGCCCTGCGATCGGGTGCAGGCTATGCGCCGCATTGCCCAGCACCACCAGAGACGTGCGCACCTGTTCTTCGGCTTCGATCAGGCTGAGCGGGTAGCAATGCCTTTCGCCGACACGGGTCAGTTCTCCGAGGCGATAGCCGAAAGCATCCTGTAGCCGAGCCAGAAAGGCAGCATCAGGGAGCATGGCAATATCAGCCGCCTGCTCCTCCGGTAGCGTCCAGACCAGCGCACTGCGACCCTCGGACAAGGGCAACAGGGCCAACGGCCCGGAATCGGTGAAACGCTCGTACGCAACGTTATTGTGGCCGGCCGCGCTGGACAGGTTGGCGATTACCGCCACCTGGTGATACGGGGCGACCTTGCGGTGTATGCCAAGCTGATTGAGCAGGCTGGAACGACCGCCGTCGGCAATTATCAGCAGATCGGTGTTCAGTTCGCTGGGCTGGCCCTCTGCATCGATTTCGAGCAGATAGCCGCCCGGACCCGGGCGAGCGGCAACAACCCTTGCGGGCGCAAGCCAGTGCACGACAGTGTGGTCCAGAGCACCGAGCAGCACCTCGCCCAGCCAGGCGTTTTCAACTACGTAACCCAGCGCTGGTACGCCTTCGCGCTGGGCGTCGATACGCGCCGACCCTGGGTGTCCCCGATCGGAAACGTGGATGGACTTGATAGGCTCGACCCGCTGCGCCAGCGTCTCCCAGACCCCGAGGCGGGCGTACAATTGCCGGGTGCCGTGGGACAGCGCAGTGGAACGGGCATCGTAGCTCGGCTGCCAGGCACCCCGCTCGGGCGGATGCGCCTCCACCAGGCGGATCGTCCAGCCAGCCTGACGGGCGCAGCCTTGCAATGCCAGCGCCAGACTGGCACCCACCATACCACCTCCGACGATGGTAAGCGTCAGGCTCACGCGGCTTCCCCCGCTCCGGCCCTCGCCTCCGCCATGAGCGCTTCAATCGCGTCGGCGTCCTTGGGCACGGCATCGGTCAGCACCTGATGCCCGCCTTTGGTGACTACCACGTCATCCTCGATGCGCACACCGATACCGCGCCACTTCTTAGGCACCCGGTCATTGTCCGGTGCGATATAGATGCCGGGCTCGACCGTCATCACCATGCCTGGCTCGAGCACTCTCCACTCACCGCCCACCCGATAGTCGCCCACATCGTGCACGTCCATGCCCAGCCAATGCCCAGCGCGGTGCATGTAGAAAGGCTTGTAGGCCTCGCTGGCGATCAGCGCTTCGAGTTCACCACTGAGAAGTCCTAACCCTAGGAGCCCTTCGGTAATCACTCGAACCGTCGCCTCATGCGCTTCGTTCCAGTGTCTGCCGGGAGCAATGACATCAAAAGCTGCCTGTTGCGCCGCCAGTACGATGTCGTAAATGGCACGCTGTTCGGGACTGAAGCGACCGTTGGCCGGAAAGGTGCGAGTAATATCGCTGGCATAGCAGTCGAGCTCACAACCCGCATCGATCAGAATCAGGTCACCGTCGCGGATCTGACTGGTGTTTTCGGTGTAGTGCAGGATGCAGGCATTGCGGCCAGCCGCGACTATGGACGCATAAGCCGGCGAACGGCTGCCATGACGCATGAATACGTGCTGAAGCTCAGCCTCGAGCTGATACTCGTACTGGCCTGGGCGGCAGCTCTGCATCGCACGCAGGTGGGCTTGTGCAGAGATATCCGCTGCAGCCTGCATGACCTTGATTTCTGCGGCGCTCTTGTAGAGCCGCATGTCATGGAGCAGATGGTCCAGGGCCACGAATTCGTTCGGCGGCTGGGCGCCCAGACGAGCCTTGCTGCGGATGGTCTTGATCCAGTTGGTCAACCGCAGATCGAATTCCTGATTGGCGCCCATTGCATAGTAGACACGCTCTCGTCCCTCGATCAGCCCAGGCAGGATGTCATCGATATCATTGATCGGGAAGGCATCGGCCGCACCGTATTCGCTGACGGCGCCTTCCTGTCCAGCCCGATAGCCGTCCCACAGCTCGCGCTCGGGATCCTTTTCGCGGCAGAACAACACGTACTCTCCGTGTTCCCGGCCGGGAACCAGAACGGCGACCGCCTCCGGCTCAGGGAAGCCGGTCAGATACTGAAAGTCACTGTCCTGACGGTAGTTGTGTTCGACATCGCGGTTGCGAATATATACGGGCGCCGCCGGCAATATGGCGATGCTGTTGGGCTCCATCTGTGACATAAGCGCCTTGCGGCGGCGGGCGTATTCCTGCTTGTTGATCTGCATGCTTACCTCTTAGTGCAGCGAAGCCGGGGGCTTGTCAGGGCCATTATCACCATCCGCAGCGGGCTGGCACTCGCTGAAAATCATCAGTACCGCCATGCGCACGTATTCCATGACTTCCATGAAATCCACTTCGTTGGCTTCCGACTCGTCCAGGTCGGTTTGCACCTGGGATATGGCGGCAAAATCCTTGAGCACGCCGTCGGCTTCTTCGCTCAGCTCGGCGCTGCGCTCGACCAGGCCGAACCCCCCGAGGAAGCCTTCGCACCATTGCCCCAGCGCCTGGGTTCGGTGGTCGATGGTGGCGTGGTCATCCGGTAACAGCAGATTCAGATCGAAGCCGCTGCCGGCCAATTGGGCGAGACTTGCATCGTACAGCTGAATCAGCATGACCTTCGCCGCCTCAGAAAGGCTCGAGCGGGCATCTACCAGCTCAGCGGCGACGCTCAGCCAGGTAGTGTGGTCGAGACGAGTCCCGGCAGCGAGCCGCCCGACCAGGTGACCGTGCAGTTCGGCAGGCGCACCAGAAGCACCCAACTGGTTGAAGAGTTCTGCGTAACGATCGAATTCGAATACGGCTGGCACCAACGCCATAGCGTGCTGATCCTTTGGGGCTTTGAACGAAAGGAGTCGACCCGCCTCGGGAAAATCCCTACCTGCAGATCTGACTAAGGGGGTAATCTACTGCGCATGCGGTTGGGGGTCCAGTGAATCGGCAGCGGCAGCATGCCATAGCCTCCGACCACGCAGGGCGGTGTTTGACCCACTTCATGCTCGCCTCTATAGTTGGCCACACACCGGGAAGACGAAATGGCGCCGATGGACGAACCCGATATCAACACCCTGTCTGAACGTATAAAACAGCTGATAGCCCTGTGCGACCAGCTGCAGCAGCAGAATCGCCACCTGGTTGCGCAGGAGCGCAATTGGCGTGAAGAACGCATGCAACTCATCGAGAAGAACGATCTGGCGCGTCAGAAGGTCGAAGCCATGATATTGCGTCTCAAAGCCCTGGAGCACGATTCATGAGCCAACCCCTCACCGTCATTCTGCATATTCTCGACAAGGAATATCGCATCGCCTGCCCACCCGAAGAGCGCAACAATCTCGAGCAGGCGGCACGTCACCTTGACAACAAGATGCGCGAGATTCGCAATAGCGGGAAGGTGATCGGCGTGGACCGAATCGCAGTAATGGCCGCACTCAACATCAGTCACGAAATGCTCACCGGCAGCCATCGCCAGGATGTAGCTCTGAATGATCAGCAGCGTCAGATCAACGAGCTGGTCGCGCAGCTCGACCAGGTGCTCGCTCGCCACCAGAACTGATCAACGGCATGTCATGCCGATGAGATTTCGGTATAGTCGTACCTGTCCCTGGAGTGTTTGCCAGTCGGAGATGTCCCTGAGCCGATACTTCTGTATCAGGAGGCCGCGTGCTGCTGTCAGTGTGCATGTCCGCAAGACGGAAAGCCTGAGACGGCACCGTGTCCCCCACCTTGAACTTTCGGGTTCAAGGGCTAACCCGGCAGCGGCATCTCCGGGGACATTCCTATCATGAGCGGTGAGACTCGCACTGCTCTTCGCCGGCGACTGCGTCAGGCGCGGCGCAGCCTGAGTCGCTGCGAGCAGCGACTCGCCAGCCGCAGACTCTTTTTGCTGCTGATCCATCACCCGCTCTTTCTTCGCAGCAGGCACATCGCGTTCTACCTGCCCAGCGACGGTGAGATCGATCCCACTCCCCTGATGCGCCGTGCCCGTGGCATGGGCAAGCAGTGTTACCTTCCCGTCGTCAGTGGCTGGCCGAAGGAGCACATGCGCTTTCAGCGCACCAGCGTCTCGGAGCGCTGGTCGAAGAACCGTTTCGGTATCGCGGAGCCGAACCCGAGCCAGGGGCGGCAGTGTCCTGCGTGGCGCCTCGACCTGGTATTGATGCCGCTGGTCGGCTTCGATGCCGCAGGCAATCGCCTGGGAATGGGCGGAGGCTTTTATGACCGCGCGTTCGCTTACCGCAAGCGCCGAATGCGCTGGCGAGGCCCGCTCCTGCTCGGAGTCGCCCACGCTTGCCAGAAGGTCGACGCGCTTCCAGTGGCCTCATGGGACATCCCGCTGGACGGCATAGTCAGCGACAGGGAACGGCTATTCTTTCGCAGCCAAACACAGGCCTAGAGAAAACCCTGGGTATACCCCGTGGTGACCACACCCAAACTGAACACTACAACGATTATCCACAACAGATCCGGCTTGCGACGCATTGCTTTTCCCTCTGAGCTGGCGTTCTTTTTATGAGCAACAATCAACGAGGTCACCCAGGCGGGCACCGCGGCTGGCAATCGAAGATAATCCGTTTAGACTGAAAGCAGTGGTCTGTCAACCGTCAGGAGATTCAATGCAGTACTGGCTGATGAAATCAGAACCCGACGCCTTCTCGATTGCGGACCTCGCCGCCGTGGGTGAAGCTCCCTGGGACGGCGTACGAAACTTTCAGGCACGTAACTTCATCCGTGAGATGCGACCAGGCGATCTCTTCCTGTTCTATCACTCGAGCTGCAACCCGCCCGGGCTTGCCGGCATCGGCGAGATCACCTCGCAGCCCTACCCCGACGAAACCGCCCTGGACCCGAAAAGCCCATATCATGATCCACGTGCCAGCAACGAGAAGCTGCCCTGGTTAGCCGTCAAGGTGGCGCATCGAGAGACTTTTCGTCACCTCCTGCCGCTCCAGCGACTGCGCGAACTACCCGGCCTCGAGGGTCTGTCCCTGCTACGCAAGGGTAGCCGGCTGTCTGTCATGCCGGTCACAGAGGAAGAATGGGAAATCATGGCGCAACAGGCCAGAGAAGAGTAGTCTGCGCACGGCCAAAATAAGGCATTATGCTATCAGGAGCACCCTCAGGGACCGATCATGCTCGCCACGCTCGCCAGCCGCAAACCCGCTACAGCCCGCGCCGCCATCGGCGTGCTGCTGGGCCTTCTGCTGGCCGGCATCTTCATTGGCTGGGAAGCGCTTCGCAACGCGGAAACACAGCAGATCGAGGCCCGACTCCAGCTCGAGAGCGACGCGTTGGCACAGCTGATCGAAGCCCGCTTCCATCATCAGGCCGCCACCCTGCACCGGCTCGCAGCGCGCTGGCCCCTGCACCGGGAGCGGCAGGGGCTGTGGCAGCGGGACGTTGCCAACCTTCTGCGCGATTTCCAGAACTTTCAGGCGATCGAATGGCTGGATGCCGACTATCGCATGCGCTGGATTGAGCCTCTGGCCGGCAACGAATCGGTAGTCGACTTCAGCTACCAGCCGTCTCATCCGAATTTTCCGCTACTCGAACAGGTCCGCAAAAGCGGAGAACCCGCTCTTAGCAACAGTTTCGAGCTACAGCAGGGCGGTATGGGCCTTGCCTACTACGTGCCGCTTTACCGGGACGAGGAGCGCCAGCACTTCGACGGGTTCCTGCTGGGCATATTTCGTGTCGAAGTACTGGTCGACGACCTGCTGCGCAATCTGCCGAGGCAGCGGTTGAGCCTGGAAATCCGCGAAGGTGATCGGCTGCTGTTCAGCCGGCCGACCGCCGATATGCTCAGCCATCGGTGGACGGTGACCAGCTCCGTTCATCTGGGCAGCAACAGTAATTTTTCCATTACCGCCTACCCGACTCGCTCGCTGATCGACGGTAGCAGCACGACGCTCCCGCTGATCATCCTGATAACAGGCGTACTGGCCGCCCTGTCGCTGTGCTATGCCCTCTGGCTGGCCCTGCTCAGCGCCCAGCGCCTCAATGCGCTGAGCATCAGCAACCGCAAGCTGCAGATTGAATTCGCACGACGCCAGGCGACCGAATCGAGTCTGCAGCAAAACCAGGCGCGCCTGAAGCTTATTCTCGACATGACCGATCACAGCCATGATGCCCTGTTCATTCTTGGCCTCAAGCCGCTCGAGCTGATTTACATCAACCGTACCTGCTGGCTTGAGCTCGGTTACAACGAAGACGAACTGCGTAGTTTGCTGGAGATTGCGCCGCAGGATGTAGTGCCGGACCTCAAGGCCTGGAGCGCCGCAATTCGCGAACTGTCCGTATCTCGCGGCAGCATTATCCTTCAACAACAGGTCCGCGTGCGCAGCGGTCAGATGCTGCCCATGGAAGTCAGCATGAGGTACCTGGAACGGCACGGTCGGGGTTATCTGATCTGTGTCGGCCGCAACAATAGCGCGCAGCTGCAGATTGCCGCACGCCTGGAGCAGCTCTCGCAACAGGACGGCCTCACTGGCCTGTTCAACCGGCGCTACTTCGACAAGACGGTGACCGCGGAGTGGCGCAAATTGCGAAGGATGGATCTTCCGCTGGGCTTGCTGATGCTCGATGTCGACCACTTCAAGCGCTACAACGACAGCCTCGGCCATCAGGCCGGTGATGCGGCGCTCAGGGCGCTGGCAGATGCCCTGCAGGAAAACCTGTTGCGTGAAGGCGACTGCGCCTGTCGCTACGGTGGCGAGGAGTTTGTGGTCATACTGCCCGGCGCGGACATCAACGAATGCGTCAGAATCGCAGGGCGGCTGCACGAAGCGGTGCGCAAGCTCAACCTGCCCCACCCCGACTCGCCGGAGGGACGCCTGACCATCAGTATCGGCGCGGCGAGCATCTTACCTAGCGCGGAACTGAGCCCCCACGATCTGGTCGCCCAGGCCGACGGCGCGCTTTACCTGGCCAAATCGCAGGGACGCAACCGCACCTGCAGCACATCCTGACGCAGCATTACCCAAGGTAAAGACGATAGGCAGGATTATCCGTCTCGTCCCAGTACATGTAACCGATCTCGTCGAGTGCCCCGGACACCAGATGCCGCTCCCCATCGGGAACCTGCAGGCCAACGACCACCCGACCATAGGCGGCCCCGTGATTGCGATAGTGGAACATGGAGATGTTCCAGCGGCCGCCAAGCTTGTTTAGGAAGTTGAACAGCGCTCCGGGGCGCTCCGGAAACTCGAAGCGATACACCAGTTCATCTGTCACCTGGGCGGCATGACCGCCGACCATGTGTCTGATGTGCAGTTTGGCCAGTTCGTTATCGGTAAGATCCATCACAGGAAAACCCAGCTCACCGAGCTTGCTCACCAGAGCCCGTCGGGGGTCGGTTTCCGGATGGGTCTGGACCCCGACGAAAATGTGCGCCTCGCGGCTGTCGTGGTAACGGTAATTGAACTCGGTGATCGCACGTTTGCCGATCGCCTGACAGAACGCCTTGAAGCTGCCCGGTTTCTCCGGAATGGTTACCGCCAGCAGCGCCTCGCGCTGCTCACCGATTTCCGCCCGCTCGGCGACGTGACGCAGTCTATCGAAATTGACGTTGGCACCCGAGTCGATGGCGATAAACACCTTGCCCTGACAACCTTCCCGCTCAACGTATTTCTTGATGCCGGCCACGCCCAGGCACCCGGCCGGCTCGCAGATCGAGCGGGTATCATCGTAGATATCCTTGATCGCCGCGCACATTTCGTCCGTTGTGACGGTAAGCACTTCATCCACGTGATGCCGGCACACCTCGAAGGTGTGCTCACCAATCTGGGCCACGGCCACGCCGTCGGCAAACAGCCCCACCTGACCCAGAGTAACCCGCTCACCGGCGTCCATCGCAGCCTTGAGACAGGCAGCTTCTTCCGGCTCCACGCCGATGATCCGAATCTCAGGACGCAGGTACTTCACATAGGCGGCAATGCCTGCAATGAGGCCACCACCCCCCACCGGTACGAAGATCGCATCAAGCTGGCCCTGATGCTGGCGCAGGATTTCCATGGCAATGGTGCCCTGCCCGGCGATGGTATCGGGATCATCATAGGGATGAATGTAGGTGAAACCCTTTTCCTTGATCAACTTTTGCGAATAGGCTAACGCTTCGTCGAAGGCGTCGCCGTGCAGAACGACCTTGGCGCCACGGGCCCGCACCGCCCGAACCTTGATCTCCGGGGTCGTCCGCGGCATTACGATGGTTGCCTTCACCCCCATGTGGCGTGCAGCATACGCCAGCCCCTGGGCGTGATTGCCGGCCGAGGCCGTCACCACCCCGCAGGCGCGCTGCTCATCGCTCAGCAGAGCGAGCTTGTTGTAGGCCCCGCGAATCTTGAATGAGAAAACCGGTTGCAGATCCTCCCGCTTGAGCAGGACGGTATTCCCTAGCCGCTCCGACAGGAAGGGCGAGGCATGAATCGGGGTTTCTACCGCCACGTCATATACGCGCGAGCAGAGGATCTTCTTAACGTAGGTTTCCAGCATGGGTAGGCGTCTGTCCGTGAATCGATGCAGCAGTCTAGCGAATTGGTCCATCTGCGACTACAGACAGTCTGCGCTCTCCCGTATAATCTCGGGCCTCGACGAACACCCCGGAGGCGCGGCATGACCCAGGACGAACTCAAGAAGGCGGTGGGCCAGGCAGCGGTGGATGAGCTGCTCCCCCATCTGGAGCGCAACAGCATCATCGGAGTAGGCACGGGTTCTACAGCCAACTGCTTCATCGACGCTCTGGCTGCCCATCGCCATGACTTCGAAGGCGCTGTGGCCAGTTCGGAGGCCACTGCCCAGCGCTTGCGTCAGCATGGGATCGAGGTGTTCGATCTTAATCATGTCGCTGGTCTGGACTATTACATCGACGGTGCCGACGAGGCCAACCATCATCTCGAGCTGATCAAGGGCGGCGGGGCGGCGCTGACCCGCGAAAAGATCGTTGCCGCAGTGGCTAGAACCTTCATTTGTATTGCCGATGAGAGCAAGCTGGTAAACACCCTGGGAGAATTCCCGCTGCCGGTAGAAGTGATTCCCATGGCTCGCAGCCACGTCGCGCGCCAGATTGTCCGCCTGGGTGGAGACCCGGTCTACCGCGAAGGCTGCGTGACCGACAACGGTAATGTCATCCTCGACATCCACAACATGCAGATCACCGACCCTCGCGGCCTGGAAGCGGAGCTCAATGCCATAGTCGGCGTGGTCTGCAACGGCCTGTTCGCCGCCCGCCCTGCCGACTTGCTGCTGCTGGGAACCCGTGACGGCGTAAGACGTCTCGCCCGATCCTGAGCCGGACGACTCGGCTCGCTCAGTCCCCGGTTGGAGTAAAACGGTAGAACAGATTCGGCTCGCTGACGATGTAAAGGCGGCGCTGGGAGTCCAGCGCCATTCCTTCAGCCTGCGGAACATTCGCGGACAAACCGGCCATCCCCCACCACAGACCAAGCACGCTGATCGGCCGGTTTTCTGCGTCGAATTCCATGACCATGCGCGACTCATCGCTCAGCAGCAGCAGATGCCCTGTCTGCTCGTCGAGTACGAGCGAGGAAAGGTCACGCAAGGGGAGACTGCCTCCTGCCTGTCGGTAGTCCGAAATACTGAGACTCATTCGCTGATCGAGATCGTCATCAACGAAGCCCTCCACAGCAAGGACCCGAAGCGGATCGCGCTCGTTGACCACCAACAGGCGATTCGATACGTGATCCCAGGTCACACCCTCGAATCCCTTGTTGCCCGGATCGTCCAGGCCGATGCGCAGGCTGCGCGCCTGGCTGGCGTCTACCCTATCGACACCGTCTGGAATGTCGAGGATCAGCAGCCGCTGGGAGCGCTCCTCGGCAATGACGAAACGATTGCCGGATACATGGCTGAGTCCTTCCATGTCCACAACCCCTTCGATGAACACCTGCCTGAGCAATTGGCCCTCAAGGCTCAGCTCGACTAGCATGGGCTCACCATTGAGAATACCAAACAGCGTGTTGCGCTCGGGATTGTAGCTGAGCGCCGAAAGGTCGTCCGCAATGCCCTCGATGACTCGGGCGTCGATATCGACCCGGTAGCGTCCTAGATTCAGCGCCGTCTCGGGCATTGCCCGACCATTGAGTTTCCAGGCGTGCCAGAGAGCCGCATCCATCCCGAGCACGCGCAGCACGACAGCAGTGGCGAGTACCACCACCAGCAGAGCGATTCCAGCCCATTTCATGCGCAAACTCCTCAGGCAGTTGGCAGAACCCGTGAAGTTTCCGTCAGTAGGCCGGGGATCGTCACTTCGAGCACATCACCTCCCTGCAGCACACCCACCCCGGCTGGCGTGCCGGTGATGACCACATCGCCGGGCAGCAGAGTAAATGTCTGGGCGATGTGTCGCAGCAGGTCAATGATCGGGGTGAGCATCTGTGCACTGGAGCCCTGCTGACGCAACGCGCCATTGATGGTCAGGGACAGCGGCAGGTTGTCCAGATCCAGTCCCGCCGGTTCGACAAAGCGTGACAGGGGGCAGGCCCCGTCGAAGGCCTTGGCGCGCTCCCACGGGTGCCCCTTGGCCTTGAGGTCGTCCTGGAGCTCACGCAGGGTCAGATCCAGCGCCAGCCCCACACCTGCGATTGCGGTACGCGCCTGGGCGTCGCTCACCTCTCCG
Organism: Pseudomonas sp.; assembly: GCA_030603065.1. Classification (GTDB taxonomy): domain Bacteria; phylum Pseudomonadota; class Gammaproteobacteria; order Pseudomonadales; family Pseudomonadaceae; genus Halopseudomonas. Next base: position 37,261 of record JAUVYN010000008.1, on the reverse strand, counting down.
CCAAGACGTTCGCCGATCAGCAAGGCGATTTCAGTTTCGTAATGCACTGCGCCCCGGCCCTCCGGCAACCTCACCGGCTCAGCCATCGGCACCACAGCGGTGGATGGCTTGATGAACAGCAAGGGTTCGCTGGGTACCGGGTTGTTCAGTTCGCGGGCGTGTTCGGCATAGTTTCGGCCAACGCATACGACCTTGCCTATCGGCAGGTCGGACTGGGTGCCGTTCGTGAAGCTGTGTTGGTAGATCATGGCTACTCTCATCTTTTGGCCGGCGAAGCCGAGTCGGGGCGGTGTGCGCGCCGGCGCCTTGATTGATGTGGCTGGCAGCTACCCGGAGCCTCAGGCAAAAATCTTCCCTGGATTCATGACCCCATTCGGATCGAACACGGCCTTCACCGACTTCATCAACGCAATCTCGGCCGGGCTGCGGCTGTACTCCAGATAATCGCGCTTGGTCATGCCCACGCCGTGCTCGGCGGAGATCGAGCCGTTGTACTTCTGCACGATCTCGAAGACCCACTTGTTCACCGTAGCGCACTTGGCGAAGAACTCGTCCTTGGTCATGGTTTCCGGCTTGAGGATATTCAAGTGCAGATTGCCGTCGCCAATATGGCCGAACCAGACGATTTCGAAATCCGGATAATGTTCGCCGACGATGGTGTCGATATCGTGCAGGAAGGCCGGTACCTTGCCGACGGTAACCGAGATGTCATTCTTGTAGGGCGTCCAGTGGGAGATGGTCTCGGAGATGAACTCGCGCAGCTTCCAGAGGTTCTGCAGCTGCGTCTCGCTCTGGCTCATCACGCCGTCCAGCACCCAGCCCTGCTCAACGCAATGCTCGAAGATTTCCAGCGCCTGGTTGGCGATGTCTTCGTTCAGCGCTTCGAACTCCAGAAGCGCATAGAATGGGCAGTCGGTTTCGAAGGGCGCGGGTACGTCGCCACGCCCCATGATCTTGGCCATCGCCTTGTCCGAGAAGAATTCGAAGGCGGTCAGGTCCAGCTTGCTCTGGAAGGCGTGCAGCACTGGCATGATCGAATCGAAATCGGGCGTACCCAGCACCATCGCGGTGAGGTTCTTAGGCGCCCTTTCCAGCCGCATCGTCGCCTCGACCACGAAGCCCAGCGTGCCCTCCGCACCAATGAACAGATGGCGCAGGTCATAACCTGTGGCGTTCTTGATCAAATCCTTGTTCAGCTCCAGCAGCTCGCCGGTACCGGTAACTACCTTCATGCCGGCGACCCAGTTACGGGTCATGCCGTAGCGAATCACCTTGATACCGCCAGCATTGGTTCCGATATTGCCGCCGATGTTGCTCGATCCGGCGGACGCGAAGTCCACCGGATAGTACAGCCCCTTGTCCTCGGCGAACTGCTGCAGCTGCGCGGTGACCACACCCGGCTGGCAGACCACGGTGCGATCGAACTCGTTGAACTCCAGAATCTGATTCATGTAATCGAAGGAGACGACGATCTCGCCATTTGCCGCCACTGCCGCCGCGGAAAGGCCGGTTCTGCCACCCGACGGCACCAGCGCCAGCTTCTGCTCGTTGGCAAGACGGACGATCGCCTGCACCTGCTCGACGGTCTTGGGAAAGACAATGGCCAGCGGCGCCGGCTCGAAATGCTTCGTCCAGTCCTTTCCCCAGGTATTGAGTGACTCAGCGTCGGTTCGGACCTTGTCGGCGTCGACCAGTGTCTTGAGGGTTTCGATCACGGCTTCGGGGGTCATGGCGGCTCTCAAACGGAATTCATGCTGCGCCTGAAGGTTTTTCATGCAGGCCGGGGCATCAAAAAAGGGAGTTTATGCTAGCATACGCGGCTTCCGAAACAGGACACTTATGTCGGCCGATTCGCGCCCGGTCCTGGCGGTACTTCCTACTTCTGCATTGCGAGTAACTGACATATGGCCACCACCTCGCTGGACAAAGGCAAGATCAAGTTTCTGCTCCTCGAGGGCGTACACCAGTCTGCGGTCGATACCCTCAAGGCAGCCGGCTACACCAACATCGAGTACCACACCAGCTCCCTGCCGGAAGCGCAATTGAAGGAAGCCATTGCCGATGCGCATTTCGTTGGCATCCGCTCGCGTACGCAGCTGACCGAAGAGATCTTCGCCTGCGCGCCCAAACTGGTTGCCGTCGGCTGCTTCTGTATCGGCACCAATCAGGTCGACCTGACGGCCGCCATGGAGCGCGGTGTTGCGGTGTTCAATGCCCCCTACTCCAATACCCGTTCGGTTGCCGAGCTGGTACTGGCGGAAGCCATCCTGCTGCTGCGCGGCATACCGGAGAAGAATGCCTCCTGTCACCGTGGCGGCTGGATCAAGAGCGCCACCGGCTCCTTCGAGATCCGTGGCAAGAAGCTCGGTATCATTGGCTACGGCTCCATCGGCACCCAGCTGTCGGTTCTGGCCGAAGGCCTCGGGATGCAGGTACTGTTCTATGACGTGGTAACCAAGCTGCCCCTGGGCAACGCCCAGCAGGTCGGCTCGCTAACCGATCTGCTGGCCCAGGCAGACATCGTCACTTTGCACGTTCCGGAGACCGCCGCCACCAAGTGGATGATCGGCGAGAAAGAAATCCGCGCCATGAAGAAGGGCGGCATCCTGATCAATGCTGCGCGAGGCACCGTGGTGGACATCGATGCACTGGCTGCCGCCTTGCGCGACAAGCACCTGAACGGCGCCGCGATCGACGTGTTCCCGGTCGAGCCGCGCTCCAACGATGATGAGTTCATCAGCCCGCTGCGCGAGTTCGACAACTGCATCCTGACTCCGCACATTGGCGGCTCGACCATGGAAGCCCAGGCCAACATCGGTTTGGAAGTCGCAGAGAAACTGGTACGTTACAGCGACAACGGCACTTCCATCACCTCGGTCAACTTCCCCGAGGTGGCACTGCCGTCGCACCCGGGCAAGCATCGCCTGCTGCACATTCACCAGAACGTGCCAGGGGTGATGAGCGAGATCAACCAGGTGTTCGCCGAAAACGGCATCAACATCTGCGGCCAGTTCCTGCAGACCAACGAAAAGGTCGGCTACGTGGTCATCGATGTGGACGCCGAATATTCCGATCTGGCGCTGGAAAAGCTGCAGCAGGTCAAGGGCACCATCCGCAGCCGGGTGCTGTTCTGATCTACAGTCGTTGAAAAAGGGCGCCTCAGGGCGCCCTTTCCATATCCGCCTAGCCAACTATCCGATCCGGCCTTCGAGCATTTGCGCCAGCTCCGCAATCTGCCCCTCATTGAATACTCTGACGCCGGCCTGGCGCAGAGCCGCGGCTGTCACCCCTTCTCCAGCCACTCGCCTGCCGCTGAAACTGCCGTCGTAACCCTCTTCGTTGCCACAGGAGGGACTGCGCGCCTTGAGCAGGGCAAACCGGATGTTCTCCTGCCGAGCCAACTCGACTGCCCGGAGTGCGCCACCCAGGAAGGCTGCGCTGACATCCTCCCCCTCTATGGTGAGCACCGGGATGAGGCCGGCCAGCGCGTCGGCGCCCCGAGCGCCCCGGATCTCTGCCGGAGGCCGCGGAGTAGGCAGGCCTCCGGCCACCTCAGGACAGAGTGGCACGACCAGTCCGAGCGCCTGCCACCGTTCGAGCAGGGCGAACGGACCCTGTGCCCCACCATCGTAGCGTACCGGGTGGCCCAGCAGGCAGCGGCTTACCAGTACCTTCCGCATGTCAGCGCAGCAGCGGATTGTCGGGGCGGCGCCGAAACCAGCCGACCAGACTGCAGCGGTCGCGCTGGGCCGGCAGTACTTCATGCAGAATCCGCGCACTCATGAAGACTGCGAGCGTTCCGGCGCGGGGCTCGACGTCGACAACACCCTCCTTCAGGTGCAGGCGTAGCTCGCCGCCATCCCCCGGCTGCCAGTCGGCATTCAGGTAGGCCACTACCGAGACGGTTCGCAGCGGGCTGTTCTGGAACCGGTCCAGATGCTTGCTATAGCCGGCGCCCGGCGGGTAGAGCGCAAAATGCGTTTCGAAGGTATCCAGACCGAGAAACAGCGTACGGTTGAGCGTATCGCGTAGCTCACTCATCAGCTTGAGATAGGCGCTTCGCGCCGGCGAAGCCGGGCAATCGTCCAGCCAGCGGGTGTAGTCACCACGAATTTCGGGCACCACAGCAAGATCCGCGCCGCGACCGATCGCTGCTGGCGTCAGTTGATCCGCTTGCCAGAGGGCGCGGCAGATCTGCGCCAGCTGCGCGGCAAGGTCGAAGGGAATCGCAGCAGCCTGCACGGACCACCCCCTTACCGCCAGATCATCTGCGATCAGCTCGAAACACTCGACTGCCACCACGGGGAACTCGGACATCTTAAGGACACTCGAAATTGAACTGATGGCGCTCCAGCGGTCGGCTGAAACGAGGCTGCTCCCGGATAGCCGGTAAGCGGCATTGTAGTCCTTCGGAGCCACTCGACAAGTGCCGGCAAGAACCTGACACTAGCCCCACGAATCCGCTCAAGAGGCACCAATGCGTCTCCCCCTCCGCACCTTCATGTTCGCCCTGTTCACCCTTTTCATGCTGACAGGCCTGTCTGCCCACGCGGTACCGACCGCCGAGCTTTATCAGGTCTCCGGCATGGCTCAGCATCAACAGCATTTTCAGTTCGCCCTGCGCGCCGCGCAGCAACGCTATGCCCAGCAACTGCCGCCGGCGGTCTACGATTCACTGGTGCGCCAGAGCAACCAGCGCTTCGAACCCCAGGGCATGCATGACCGCGCGCAGGCGCGCCTGGCATTGGCCATGACCGAAGCTGACCATCGCGAAGCTCTGCGCTTCTACAACAGTACCTTGGGCCGTCAAATCGTGGCCGCCGAAACTCGGGCGACTTCACCTGCTTCCATCGTCGCCATGCAGCGGGGATTGCCACAGCATCAGATCAGCTCGACACGCCAGCAGTTGATCAACCGGCTGGGAGAGGTGCTGCCGGCCCTGGATCTTGGAGTGGAAGTGAGCCTGTCCCTGGCCGGACTGGCTGCGCAGAGCGCCAATACCTTTCTGGGTGGACTACTGCAGATTCCCGAATCTACGGTGACCGGGCGCCGCGACTCGCTGCGCAACCAGATGCGCCCGGATCTTCCCGAGACCCTGGCGCACGTCTATCGGGACCTGTCGGACGATGATCTTCGCGGATATCTGGCATGGAGCGAGTCGGAACAGGGCCGACTGTTCTACCGGACCGTCGAGCTGGCAGTCAGGGATGCACTCAACCCCTGAGCGAACTCATGGCTTGAAGCCCAACTGCTGGCTGAGCCAGTCGAAGTACTGCTTGCGATGAACCTTGCCTTCGTTGACCAGGTGATGGCGCGCGCGGGGCAGGTAGAGCAGCTCGGGCTGTTCGAACTTGTCCTGCAACACGCGAATATTGTGCTGCCAGTCAACGGTACCGTCCTGCTGGCCCTGAATTATCAGCGGTCGATAAGCCGCCGGGGCAGCCCCCTCGATTCTCGGGATCCACTGCTCCAGCGCCTGCACCCAGGCCACCGGCAGTACCATCGGTTGCAACGGATCCCGCTCGCGAATGAAGGCGAGAAACTCTTCATCGGTAGAGTTTGCAGTGAAGCGGCGACCCAATTGCTGCACGAACCCACCCAGAAGGCGAAGACTTACCTGGGACATACCCCACTGCCGGGGGCGCACCAGGGGCGCCATAAGGATCGTCTGACCAAGATCCTCGGGCAGCGGGCCGTTGAGCAGACGGTCGATCAGAATCGCACCGCCAGTACTCTGCCCAAGCAGATGCCAGGGACCAGGCAGCCGCCAGGAGGCCGCCTGTTCCAGTACCGCGTCCAGGGCGGACTGGTAACGCGTAAAACAGTCGATGCTGGCTCGTTCGCCGCTGGACAGACCGTGGCCAGGCAGATCAAAGCCGATTACGGCCATGCGGTGACCGAGGGCCCAGCGAATCAGGTGCTTGTACAAGCCCATATGGTCATAGTAACCATGCAGGAAGAACAGCGTCGAAACCGCCCGCTCGGGACGCCAGATCTGCACCGCCAGATCGAAGCCGTCGGCATGGACACGCCCCAGGTGTTGCGACACGTGCCGGGTAAAATCTATGCCATAGTAATTCGCATAGCGCAAAGCCGCCTCGTCACAGGCCCGATCGGGCTCCAGTTCGGGCAGGTTTTCCACCAGCAGATCCAAAAACGCCTGATCCATCAACCTTCCACCAGCTTTGCTGTCATATCCGCGGGACGCGCATCGCCCCGGGGCCAGCTGGACAGAATCCACGGCTTGGGCATGATTTGCAACCGATCATCGTGTAATATGCTGCGTCTCCAAATTCCACGTACCGCGCATTTTTGCCGCGGTTTGTCAGCAGAGTGAGGGTATTCCATGACTGAACGCGTCCAGGTCGGCAGCTTGCAGGTTGCCAAGGTTCTTCACGACTTCATCAACCAGCAGGCCATTCCGGGCAGCGGTGTGAACGTCGATGCCTTCTGGTCCGGCCTTGAGAAGCTGATATCCGACCTTGCGCCAGTGAACAAGGCTCTGCTGGCCAAGCGCGACGAGTTTCAGGCCCAGATTGATAAATGGCACCAGCAGCGCGCCGGTCAGGCTCATGATCCGGTCGCCTACAAGGCGTTCCTGCAGGAGATCGGATACCTGCTGCCCGAACCGGCTGACTTCAAGGCCACCACTCAGAACGTGGACGAGGAAATTGCCAGCATGGCCGGCCCGCAGCTGGTTGTGCCTGTCATGAATGCCCGCTTTGCCCTGAACGCAGCCAACGCCCGCTGGGGTTCGCTGTACGACGCACTCTACGGTACCGATGCCATTTCCGAGGAAGACGGCGCGACCAAGGGCCCGGGCTACAACGAGATCCGCGGCAACAAGGTCATTGCCTTCGCCCGCGCCTTCCTGGATGAGGCCGCGCCCCTGGCCAAAGGCTCCCATGTCGACTCCACAGCCTACCGCATCAAGGACGGGCAGTTGTCCGTTGCTCTGAAAGATGGCAGCCAGACCGGACTGAAGGACGCTACTCAGTTCATTGCCTTCCAGGGCCAGGCCGACGAACCCAAGGCGGTGCTGCTCAAGCACAATGGCCTGCACTTCGAAATCCAGATCGATCCTACCAGCAACATCGGCCAGACCGATGCGGCCGGTGTGAAGGACGTGCTGATGGAATCGGCCCTGACCACCATCATGGACTGCGAAGACTCGGTCGCCGCGGTCGACGCGGACGACAAGGTCGTGGTCTACCGCAACTGGCTGGGCCTGATGAAGGGCGACCTGGCCGAGAACGTCGCCAAGGGCGGCAGCTCGTTCACCCGTACCATGAACCCGGACCGCGAGTACACCCGCGCAGACGGCTCCAGCCTGACCCTGCACGGCCGCTCGCTGCTGTTCGTGCGTAACGTCGGCCACCTGATGACCAACGATGCCATTCTCGACAAGGACGGCAACGAGGTGCCCGAGGGCATCATGGACGCCGCCGTCACCAGCCTGATCGCGCTGCACAACCTCAACGGCAACACCAGCCGCAAGAACACCCGCACCGGCTCGGTCTACATCGTCAAGCCGAAGATGCACGGCCCGGAAGAGGTCGAGTTCACCACGCGCCTGTTCGGTCAGGTGGAAGACATGCTCGGCATGCAGCGCAACACGCTCAAGGTTGGCATCATGGACGAAGAGCGCCGCACCACCGTCAACCTCAAGGCCTGCATCAAGGCAGCCAGCGAGCGCGTCGTGTTCATCAACACCGGCTTCCTCGACCGTACCGGTGACGAGATTCACACCTCCATGGAAGCCGGCGCCATGGTGCGCAAGGGCGAAATGAAAGCCGCCAAGTGGATCGGCGCATACGAGAACAATAACGTGGATATCGGCCTGGCCACCGGCCTCAAGGGCCGCGCCCAGATCGGCAAGGGCATGTGGGCCATGCCCGACCTGATGGCGGCCATGCTCGAACAGAAGATCGGCCACCCGATGTCCGGCGCCAACACCGCCTGGGTTCCGTCCCCGACAGCAGCCACCCTGCACGCCCTGCACTATCACAAGGTCAACGTGTTCGAGCGCCAGGAAGAACTGGCCAAGCGCACCCCGGCCTCGGTCGATGACATCCTGACCCTGCCGCTGGCAGCGACTCCCAACTGGTCCAAGGAAGAAGTGCAGCAGGAGCTCGACAACAATGCGCAGGGTATCCTCGGCTACGTGGTGCGCTGGATCGACCAGGGCGTGGGTTGCTCCAAGGTGCCGGACATCAACGACGTGGGCCTGATGGAAGACCGCGCTACCCTGCGTATTTCCAGCCAGCACATCGCCAACTGGCTGCGTCATGGCATCTGCACCGAAGAGCAGGTGATGGAAACCATGAAGCGCATGGCTGCGGTGGTCGACCGACAGAACGCCAGCGACCCGGCCTACAAGCCGATGGCGCCGAACTTCGATGACAGCGTAGCCTTCCAGGCTGCCGTCGAGCTGTGCGTCGAAGGCACCAAGCAGCCCAACGGTTACACCGAGCCGGTTCTGCACCGTCGTCGTCGCGAGTTCAAGGCCAAGTACGGTTGCTGAACAGCCACTAAGTATGGCTAAACGGACCCGGTGCAATGCCGGGTCCTTTATTTCCGGTCCCCCCTTCTCTTTTCTTTGATGCCTGCTTAATCTGATGCAACCGCCGGCACATTCCTCGCCGGCCCTGCCTGATGGTCTGCCCCATGTGCATTCTGCGCACTCTGGTTCCGAGCACTGGTTCATGTTGAACGTCGCCCTTGTGGTTGCCGGCATTCTTCTGCTGACCCTCGGTGGTGAAGTTCTCATCCGCGGCGCTCTGGGCGCGGCCAGGCGCTTCGGGGTCTCGCCTCTGTTAAGCGGTCTGGTCATTGTTGGATTCGGCACCTCTGCTCCAGAGCTGGTTGTATCGGTCAATGCGGCGCTGGGTGGCCAGCCGGATATCGCCATCGGTAATGTGGTTGGCAGCAACATCGGCAACGTGCTACTCATTCTCGGGTTATGTGCGGTCATCATGCCGCTGAGCGTGCAGCCGCTGGCGCTGCGCCGGGATGCGACGACTGTCATAGGTGCCAGCGTGCTGTTCATGCTGCTGGTAATGGGAGGAGAGCTCAACCGTATCGGCGCTCTCGTCCTGCTGGCGAGCCTGGCCGCCTACCTCGCCTGGGCCTACCGGACCGAGCGGGCACCCGCCAGCTCTGCGCCTGGTGCCATGCACGCGGCAGAGGCCGATGAGGTTCAGCCCGTGCCGCCTCGTGCCGGCTGGATTCTCGGTGCTCTCGGCGGAGGGCTTGTCTTGCTGATTGCCGGCTCGCAGGTACTGCTTCACGGGGCGGTAGGCATCGCCGAGTCGCTGGGGCTGTCCAAGGCGGTGATAGGTCTGACGCTTGTGGCGGTTGGAACCTCGCTTCCCGAGTTGACCGTGTCGGTCATCGCAGCACTGCGCAGACATGCGGACGTGGCTGTCGGCAATATCCTTGGCAGCAACATATTCAATTTGCTGGGTATTCTTGGCGTGGCTGGACTGATGGCCCCGCTACCGCTGGATGAGCGGATTCTGGGGTTCGACCAGTGGGTAATGCTCGCCACCGCGGTATTGCTGCTAGCCTTTTTGTACACCGGTCGCAGGCTCAGTCGAACCGAAGGAGCCGTGCTGCTTGGCGCCTACGCCGCGTATCTGCTGGCAAGTTTCGCCCTGATCGCCAACTGATCCGGGTCAAGCGGGCTTCTCGAATTCCCCGAGTTCCGCGAGCCAGCCGGGATCGAAACGGCTCTGATCTGGATCGATCCCGGCTCGCTCGAGCCGCTCCAGATGAGTCTGACTCTCAGCGCGTAGCTCCAACAATGCAGTCGAATTGTCATCCAGACGATGCATCTGGATCAGGCCCAGGTGATAAAAGCGCATGATGCGCAGGGCCATCGGGTCACCCGCAGCTACCCCGGCCTCGACCTTGTGCATGACGTTGGTGATGCGCATCAGGTTGCGCTTGAGCTCCCAGCCGTAGGCCGCCTCGGCCATCCAGGGCTGGGCCCAGAACAGCTTGCGTACCAGCGTCAGGGTAACCACCAGCCCTGCTAGAACGCCCAGCAGGTTCCAGCGGAAATTGCTGCCATCCGGATCTCCGAACACCTGCACCGCCAGGGTCGACAGCGCCATCGCCAGGACGGCGAATACCACCATGATGATCAGCGCACTGCGGCGGGTACGACTGCGGTAAACCTCCGGGTCCTGCTCGCGAATCTCGAACATCAGCGCGTCTCCGCCGCCACCTGGCGCAGGGCGTCGACCAGAGCGGCCGACTCCTGCGCCCCGGAAATCAGATAACGCTGCGCGAGGATGAACGCCGGCACCGCGGAAACCCCCGCTTGCTGGTAGTGGGCCTGGTCACTGCGAACCTCGTTGGCATGGGCATCCGACGTCAGAACGCGACGGGCCTGCTCCACGTCAAGCCCGGCTGCAGCAACGCAGTCGAGCAGAACCTCTGGGTCGGAGACGTCGGCAGCCTTACCAAAATAGGCATCGAAACAGGCCATCTTCATGGAGGTCGCTCGCCCCTGAGCAGCGGCCCACTTGACCAGTCGATGCGCATCGAAGGTGTTGGCGGTATAGCGCTCCTGCATACGGGAAAAGTCCAGCCCCAGACCTTCGGCGATCTTCATCATGTTGCGCTGCGCCACCTCCATTTCAGCAGGACTGCGGCCATACTTGCGGCTGAGTGCTTCGAGAATCGGCAGCTTCGGCGCCGCCGGGTCAGGGTTGAGCTCGAAGGCGCGCCACTGCACGTCGGCCTGAAGCTCGCCCTCGAGCTGCTGCAGTGCCTGCTCGAGGCGGGCGTAGCCGATGGCGCACCAGGGGCAGGCGATGTCGGAAACGATATCGATCCGAATGTGTTGCATGATTGGCTCCCGTTGGCTTGGAATGGGCATAGCCTATACCCTTGGCAGAACAGCACAAGCCGGATTGTCGCGGAACTTGCCGCCCGAGTCGCCCTCTGCTGAACAGCCGCGGGCCCTACGCTCATGCCAAACGGGAGGTTTCAATGAAATACATCTTCGAAGTTCACATCAAGGAGGGTTATCGGGCAGAGGACTACGCTGATGCCTGGGTCCGCGCGAGCGAGCTGATCCAGCGTGCACCCGGTGCGCTGGGCACCGAACTGCATCGCAAGATTGGTGACTCGCGAACCCTCATCGCGATCGCCCATTGGGACAGCAAGGCGAGCCGTGACGCGGCCGAATCCCGCCACGACGACAGGGTAGCCGAGATCATTCGCAGCGCTGCGCCCTTTTGCGAGATACGCCCACTGGGCGAGTTCGAAGACCCCGAGTGGGTCGTCCGGCCAGCCCCGCAACGAGGTTGACCCGAACAGCCTAGGAACTCCCACGGCAGCATAAGCTCAGAGGAACGGTGCCTGTTCCGTCCGTCAACTGCCAAGGGCCGCCTGCTGCTATGGAAGAACTGCGAATCGGCCTGCGCCTGTTCGAGGGTTATGACCTGCTGTTGGTCGGTATCGGGCTTGGCCTGCTGCTGACCGCCTTCGGCAAGCCGCTTCTGGACCGACTCAATCTCAATACCACCTTCGTTTACCTGGCGCTGGGTCTGCTGGCCGGTCCACTCCTCCTCGATCTGGCGCCGGGCGACCCACTCGATGCCATGCCGGTACTGGAGCGCCTGGCGGAGCTTGGCGTGATCATCAGCCTGATGGTGATCGGAATTCGCATAGGGCGCCCACTGAGCTGGAACGCCTGGCGTTCGACGGCGCGTCTGATCCTGCTGGTAATGCCTTTGACGATCGCTGCGGTGGCGCTGTCCGGACACCTGCTTTTGGGCCTGGCGCTGGGGCCTGCATTATTGCTCGGGGCGGTGCTTGCCCCTACTGATCCGATCCTTGCCGGACCACTTGAGGAGCACGAACTGGCTGACGAAGCGGAACACCGATTCGGCCTGTCCAGCGAGTCGGGGCTGAACGACGGGTTCGCCTTTCCCTTTGTCTATCTGGGGCTGTATTTGACCTGGAACGCCGGCCAGTGGCAGGAATGGATTCTGTTCTGGGCCATTCGTGACCTGTTTTACGCGATTGCCCTGGCGCTGCCTGCCGGGTTGGTCCTTGGCCGGCTGACCGGACGGCTGTATCTGCAACTGCTGCCGCGCAGCGGCAAACGGTGGCGCCACTTCACTCCGCTGGGGCTGCTGCTGGCGACCTATGGGCTGGTCGAAGCGCTGGGTGGCTACGGCTTTCTTGCCGCGTTCACCGCCGGCCTGGGGTTTCGCCAGGTGATGGCACGTGACTGGGATCGGCTGGAACTGTTCGCCGATTTCACCGAGTCAATCGACGAGCTGGTCAAGGTCAGCGTGCTGGTTGCATTGGGGGCACTGCTGCGCTGGGACGATTTCGCTGCGCTGGGCTGGCCACTGCTGGTCTTCGCGCTGCTGCTCATACTCGTCATCCGCCCGACACTGACGCTGCTGGCGACCGCTTCTGGCGCTTTCAACCACAGTGACCGGCTGTACTGGGCCTGGTTCGGACTACGTGGAATCGGCTCGATCTACTATCTGGGCTATGCAATCAACCACGGTTTGGATGATGATCTGGCCCGGACTTTGTTTGTCGCCACGGCGGCAGTGATACTGGTCAGCAGCATCCTTCACGGACTCAGCGTGCGCCCATACCAACGGCGCCATCAGGAATGAATCAGGGAGCAGTCATGCAGAACACCCCGCTTGCCCCGAAGCGCGAGATCTTCGGCTGGGCCATGTTCGATTTCGCCAACCAGGGGTATACGCTGCTGATCATCACGGTGATCTTCGGCGACCTGTTCACCCGAATCATCGTCGGCGACGCGCCGGACTACCGACTGGGCAACCTTCTCTGGAGCGTCGCGTTGGCGGTCAGCTACCTGATGGTGGTGGTATCGAATCCGGTGTGCGGCGCAGTGATGGACTACTCCGCCAGTCGCAAGCGCTTCCTGTTCATCAGCTATCTGCTGACAGTGATCACCACGGCATTGCTGTACTTCGTCGAACCGGGGTGGATAGTGCCGGCGATGGTTCTGATCATCCTGTCCAACTTCGCCTACTCCATCGGCGAAGGCTTCATCGCCAGTTTCCTCCCCGACCTGGGGCCGCGCAAGGCGCTCGGCTGGATCTCCGGCCTGGGCTGGGGCGTGGGTTACATCGGGGGCCTGATAGCCACCGCCTTCACGCTGTTTTTTCTCGGCGAGGTGAGCTTCGAGAACTACGACACCATCCGCTGGGTCGGCCCTTTCGCCGCCGGTTTCTTCCTGCTCGCGGCGATTCCCACCTTTCTCTGGGTGCGTGAACGGGGGGTTCCCAGAGCCGTTCCGGCAGGGCAGACGCTGCTTCGCATCGGCCTGGGACGACTGAGCACGACACTACACGAAACCCGCCACTTTCGTGATCTGCGCGCCCTGCTTGTCTCGATCTTCTTCGCCATGGCGGGCATTTACATCATCATCGCCTTCTCCTTCATATACGGCGCACAGGTGATCGGCTGGAGCGAATCGGTGCGGGTCTACATGTTCATCACCGTGCAACTGACTGCAGCCTTCGGCGCCTTCGCCTTCGGTGCCCTGCAGAGTCGCCTGGGCGCCCGTGCCACCTATCTGATTACCCTGGCACTCTGGCTGGCCGCGATCCTGGCCATCTGGCAGACACCCGCGCTCACCCGCGTGCTGAACGCGCTCACGGGGGCCGAGCTGCAGGCTCAGTACATCTTCCTGTTCGCCGGGGGCCTGGCAGGGCTCAGTCTGGGCTCGTCCCAGTCTGCCGGAAGGGCCCTGGTCGGCGTGCTGACGCCGTTAGGCAAGTCCGCCGAATTCTTCGGCCTGTGGGGCACCTCTTCGAAGCTGGCGGCAGTGTTTGGCATTCTCGGTCTGGGTCTGGTCCAACTGGCATTCGGCCTGGCCGATGCCATCGTCTTCTGCATGGTACTCTTCGTGATCGCCATCATCACGGTGCTGCCGGTAAACGAGGCGCGCGGCGCCGAAGCTGCTGAAGCCTGGCAGGAGGCCGAGCCGACCCGGACGGGCAGAGAATGAATCCAGACTGAACAAGGAGCCCACCATGCGCATCGGCCTGATCTCGGACACCCACGATCTGCTCCGTCCCGAGGCGCGCAAGTTCCTGGAGGGCTGCGACCACATCATCCACGCTGGTGATATAGCCAACGCCGCGACGCTGGACGCCGTCGCACGGATTGCGCCCCTGACCGTGGTACGTGGTAACAATGACCGGGGCGACTGGGCGGACTCGCTACCCCACAGCGCAGTGGTCAGCTTCGATGAAGTAAAAGTGCTGGTCATACATGACCTGACCGAGCTGAAAATCGATCTGGAGGAGCTTGACGCCCAGGTGCTGGTCTGTGGGCACTCCCACAAGCCGGGCGTCGAGCGGCGCCAGGGCGTGCTGGTGGTCAACCCCGGTAGCGCCGGGCGGCGGCGCTTCAAGCTGCCCGTGGCCTTGGGCGAGCTCCATGTTCAGGGCGCACGGGTCAGCGCCCGGATCGTCGAACTCGATATTCCCATAGCCACCAAGCCCTCTCCGCGGAAGCTCCGCTGACCCCCGGGGGAACTCCAGCGCCTGCGCATTTTCTGACGTTTAGTTGCGGCCCGTCCGTGGGCCGCCCGCTCATCAGGAGTTTTCCATGAAAATGCATCGTCTGTTGATCCTTGCCCTGCCGCTTGCCGTAGCACTCCCTGCCACAGCCGCCTCCTGGCCGGACGGAGCACAAGAACAGTTCATCGAACAGTGCATGGCCAATCTTGATAGCCCTCAGGCTCAGGCTTTCTGTCGCTGCGCAGCAGATGAGGTGGCTGACGAGTTCAGCCAGGCCGAGCTGGAAGCCATGGGTACCCAGCTGGAAGTCGATCCAGAAATGCGTCAGCGTCTGATCAGTGCCTCCGGTCGCTGCGAAGGGCAACTCTGATACCAATCTCCGGTATTCTCGTCAGGGTCGCCCTCCCCGGCGATCCTAACCTGCTCGGAGCCTAATAATGTCGCGTAACGCCAGCCCACGGTTCGACAACAGCTATTCACGACTGCCCGCCGCTTTCTACAGCAGGCAGGCACCCACCCCGGTCAGGTCCCCGGCGCTCGTTCGCGTCAATCATGCGCTGGCCGGCGAACTGGGCCTGTCGGCAGAATGGCTGGAATCCGCCGAGGGTCTGGCCGTACTGTCCGGCAACAGTCTGGCGCCGGGTTCCGACCCCATCGCCACTGCCTATGCTGGCCACCAGTTCGGTGGCTGGAACCCGCGTCTGGGTGATGGCCGTGCGATTTTGCTCGGCGAGATCATTGGCCTGGACGGGCAGCGTTACGACCTTCAGCTCAAGGGTGCCGGCCGTACACCCTATGCGCGCGGCGGGGACGGCCGCTCGCCTCTTGGACCGGTACTGCGCGAATACCTGATCGCCGAGGCGATGGCAGTGCTTGGGGTCCCGACATCCAGAGCGCTGGCTGCGGTAACCACTGGCGAGCAGGTTTATCGGGACACTCCACAGCCGGGCGGCATTCTGACCCGTATCGCCAGTAGCCACATTCGTATTGGCACCTTCCAGTTCTTCGCTGGCCAGGGCGACGCCGATGCGGTTCGCGCACTGGCCGACCACGTTCTGGCCAGGCATTATCCCGAATGCCTCGAATCCGAGCGCCCATATCTCGAACTGCTGCGCGCGGTAATCCGGCGGCAGGCCAGACTGATTGCCCAGTGGATGCAACTGGGCTTCATCCACGGCGTGATGAACACCGACAACATGCTCATTTCCGGCGAGACCATCGACTACGGCCCCTGTGCCTTCATGGACAGGCACGATCCAGCGACGGTCTACAGTTCGATCGACACCGGCGGGCGCTACGCCTATGCCAACCAGCCCGGCATAGGGCAATGGAATCTGGCCTGGCTCGCTCGTGTCCTGCTGCCGCTGATAGATCAGGACCAGGACACAGCGGTAGGCCTTGCCCAAAGCGCCATCGACGAATACGTGGGTCTTTATCAGGACGCGCATGCCGAACTGATGGCCGCCAAGCTGGGGTTCCCGATCGCTGACCAAGCAGCCCGCGAGCTGGTAGACGACCTGCTGAAGCTGATGACGACCCAGCGTAGCGACCACACCCTGACTTTCCGTCGACTGGCTGAGCTGGCGGGACCGGCCCTCGGGCACAGCGTAGCCGACCTGATCGAGCTCGCCGAGCCCTTCACCCCATGGCTGGAACGCTGGCTGCGGCAGCTTGAAATCGCGGCGCCCGATGCAGCGCAACGCCAGGCCCGGATGCTTGCCCTGAACCCGGCGTTCATACCCCGCAATCATCTGGTTGAAGAGGTGATTCGCGCGGCCGTAGACTGCGGTAACGTCCAACCTTTTCATCGCTTGGCAGACCGGCTGGCAAGGCCTTTCGACTACGAGCCGGAGGATGCTCGCTATGCCACGCCCCCGGCTGCAGGCGAGGAGGTACTGTGCACTTTTTGCGGAACCTGACCGGAAGGTTGTGCGCCCTGGGTTGGTCGGTCCTCCTGCTCGCAGGCTGCAGTGCCACGCTTCAGGGCCCCACCGGGGCTGCGGAGACACGGACGGTACAGCTTCTCGAACACGGTCGTCACAGCAGTCTGTTACTGACCTCGTCAGATGCCACCCGGGTCCGCTACGCCTACGGCGACTGGGCCTGGTATGTCGAAGAGGACACAGGTGTCATCTCCGGAGGTCGCGCACTGCTACGCAATAGCCAGGCTGGCCTGGGGCGGCAGCGCCTGGGGCCGGAGGAACCGGGCCGCCCGCTCGCCGCACAGATTGGAATCGGCATCGAAAACATCTATCGATTCGACGTTCCGTCACAAGGTCGACGCACTGATTCGCTTCCTGGATGCAAAATTCGAGCAAAGCGACCACGAACCCTGGTTCAGTGAGGCGCGTCAGCTTTCCTTCATCCCACATCCCCGTCCCTATACCCTGGGCTACAATTCAAACCATATGGTCGCGGACTGGCTACGCAGCCTGGACGTAGACGTGCAGGGCAATCCTGCTCTGGGTCGCTGGCGACTCGAAGGCGGAGGGGTTCTCGAGTGATCCGGCCCTGACCACCAGGCTGTCAGGAGATAACAAGAATGGAAATTCCAATCATCACGCTGCCTGGCGGCGACTTGTCGGTAGACGAGCTGATCCAGGAGATGCTGCAGGCGGTACGCCGGGTACTGGGTATGCAGGTGGCTTTCGTGTCGGAGTTCAACGAGGGCCGGCGCGTCTTTCGCTACGTGGACAGCGACCGTAGCTTCAGCCCGGTACAGGTGGGACAGTGGGACCCGTTGAACGCCAGCTACTGTCAGTTGGTCGTCGATGGCAAGCTACCCGAACTGATCTATGACGCCAGGCGGGAGCCAACCGTCCAGCATCTGGCGGCAACCCACGAATTGCCAGTGGGCGCTCACCTCAGCGTACCGATCCGATTCAGTGGGGGGGAGGTGTACGGCACCTTCTGCTGTTTCAGCCAGCATCCTGACGAGACGCTCAACCAACGCGACCTGTCGGCATTGCGTCTCTTCGCCGGCTTCGCCGCTCGCGTGCTGGAGCGGCGGAGCGCCCAGGAACAATTCCGTCGTTGCGCGCGTGAGCGGGTGCAGAAAGTCCTTGCCGAGCAGCAATTCAGCATTCTCTATCAGCCGATCATCAACGTCGCGCTGAATCGTCTGGTCGGCCATGAAGCGCTGGCCCTGTTCCACCCGCAACCAAAACGCTCCCCGGACAAGTGGTTTTTCGAGGCCCACCAGGCCGGCCTCGGCGAAGAACTGGAACTCATGCTGGTCGCCAGGGCACTGGAAGGACTGGCAGCCTTCCCGGCAGACAGCTACATCTCCATCAACCTGTCGCCAGAAACGATCATCGGTGGTCGGCTGGAAGAAGTTCTAAAGAGACATGATCTGAATCGAATCGTTCTGGAGGTTACTGAGCACACCTCGGTCTCGGACTATGCAGATATAGCACGTCATCTGGCCGGACTGCGCCGCCGCGGGCTTAAGCTGGCTGTCGACGATGCAGGTGCGGGCTTCGCCAGTTTCCGACACATTCTCAAACTCAACCCGGACATCATCAAGCTCGACGCCAGCCTGATCCAAAAGATCGACCTGGACAAACCCAGCCGCGCGCTGGCCGCCGCGTTGATCCGCTTCGCCGAGGAAATCGGCAGCAAGGTGGTCGCAGAAGGCGTGGAAACCGAGTCCGAACTTGCGGTACTGCGGGAACTGAAAGTCAGCAAGGCACAGGGTTATCTGCTCGGGCGGCCCGCAGCACTCGACGAATGCCTCGACACGACCCGCTGGGGACCGTAAGGCGCGCCGCGAGGCCGGCCCCGCGAGCCGGCCGCAGTCGGAAAGTGGTAGGCTTACGCTTTTGCCTCCCGGCTGCGGCCGGACCATCAATCATCGCCGGTAGCTTCGGGAATGTCAGAGATTCAGGCTTTTCTTGCGGGAGTCGTCCTCTCCGATTCAGTCATCGGCCTGCTGATCAGCTCACTCATTCTGCTGATCACGGTCTTTCTGCTGCGCGGACTGAGCGCGCGCTTCATCCGTCGGCACGTGCAGTCCCCCGAACTGCGCGGTAAATGGCTGGTCAACTCGCGCAACGGTTTCCTGCTTTTGCTGCTCCTCGGCCTGGTGCTGATCTGGGGCGAGGAATTGCGCACCCTGGCACTTTCGATAGTGGCTATCGCAGTTGCCTTCGTAGTGGCGACAAAGGAGCTGATCCTCTGCTTCACGGGCTCGCTACTGAAAAGCGGATCAGGCTCGTTCAAGCTTGGCGACCGGATTCAGGTCAAGGACTTTCGGGGTGATGTGATCGACCAGAGCCTGTTGGCCACAACCATCCTCGAAGTGGGCCCGGGCAAGCTTCATCACCAGCGTACAGGGCGGATTATCGTAATTCCAAATGCCCTGTTCGTCTCGGAGCCGGTGATAAACGAAAGTTTCGCTGATGATTTCGAATTCCACGTGTTCAGTGTGCCGTTCAAGCGTGAAGATGACTGGCCAGCGGCGCAGCAGTTGCTTCTCGAGTCTGCCGTGCGCCACTGCGCACCCTACCTTGAGCAGGCCAGACGCTATATGTCTCGGCTTGGTTCGAAGCGCGGCCTGACGGTACCCTCCGTGGACCCGCGGGTGACCATCCAGGTACCGACGCCCGGGGAGATTCAGCTACTGGTCCGCGTCGCCACCCGACCGGGGCAACGCAGCCAACTGGAGCAGAGCATTCTCAGTGAAGTTCTCAGCGCCAGGGACTTTTCCGTCCGACGCCCTCCCGATGAGCCTGCAGCGTCCGCCGCCGCGGACTGATCGCCACCAATCGTCGGCTGGTCTTGCAGGACGTGGCGAGACCTCCGGGTTTTATGCAGAATAGCCCGCCTGCCGCCCCCGCCTGGAGCCCGTTATGTTCCAACCTGTAAAAAGCGTCCCCATTCTGGTCTGCGCGCTACTGCTTGCAGGCTGCCCAAGCCTGCCGGATGCGCCTCCAGCCAATGCACCTGCCAAGGAGGCCAGCCTGGTTGAGTCAGGCCGTTACCCCGCACAGGTGGCAGGGTACACCCGGGGCGACATTGAGGTGATCGACCACCGTACCCCACAGTACCTGGTCCAGTATCATCGCTTCGATGGCTTCATGCAGAATTCGGTGACGCTGCATTTCTATCCTGCAGAGCGCAAGCTACCCGCTCAGTACAGGTTCGTGACCGATGCGATTCTCGGTGCGCATCCCGGGAGCATTCTGCTCAGCGAACGTGAACTGGTCCTGCAGCGAGGCGAGGCATCGTTTCCCACCTACATCACCTCCTTTCGTTATCGGGAACAGTTCGCCGGGACCGAACAGACCGTGATCTCCCAGCTGGTATTGATCAGCCTTCCCGGGCGTTTCGTGCAAGTCCGCAGCACCGCGCCAGAGCGCCAGAGTCCAGCAGCCGAGGAAGGCATGCTTGACCTGCTCGACATCGTCGACTGGGCCTACTGAGCAAACTGAGCCAGGCAGGGAACACCTCTGCGAGCCCGAAGTCGGATAGGGATGGAATACGAAACCATCATCGATGCATTGCAATGGCCCGCCATGGCGGCAACGCTGGTTGCCGCCTGGCTGGTTGGCTCCAGAACCCGCCGCAAACGACTCTGGGGTTTCGGCTGGTTCATCCTCAGTAACTTGCTCTGGGTTGCCTGGGGGCTTCATGCACAGGCGTACGCGCTGATCGTTCTGCAGGCGGGGTTGTTCGTGATGAACCTGCGCGGTACGCGCAAGAATCTGGACGACGACTCGCTGTCCGCGTCTTCCAAGCGCGCCGACGCCTGAGCGCCGACGTTCCCGTACTACTCGGACTCAGGAGACCGGGCGCAGCCCATCCTCATCCAGATTGGCCTTTCGCTTGTTGGAACCAAGCAGCTTGCGGGCCAGGAAGCTCTCGCGATGCGGGTTGCCGAAATGGTAAAGCCCGGTGGCGCGCAGCTTGTCCGGGTCGCACTGATCGTTGCAATGAAGCGAACGGTATCCCCAGAACAGGTAGAGGTTGCCGGGCTTGAGCTTGATCCGGATAGGACTCAACCAGCCTCGACGCACTCCGAAGGCACATATCTTCTTGCTCAGGTTATTGTGCAGCACCGCCTTCTCGATGATATTCACCAGCGCGCTGCGGCGGACCTTGCGCAGGTTGGGAAACATGATGAGATCGCCGCAGTGTTCGCCCTGATCAGGAATGAACACCGGAGCCAATGCGGTAACTGCGGTTGCATCGAAATGGTAGAAGTGCGACTCCTTGAGACCGCTGTGCCCCTGCAGGCAACGAATCACCGGAAAGATGCGTTCTTCCATCGGCGGCGGCTGACCGACTGTCTTTTCATAAAGATCAGCGAGCAACTGACGAAAGGTAGAGGTGGCGCAAAGCGAGCCGAGGATAGTACCTTCCATCGCCTCGATACCGTGCACTGCAAAATACTCGTTACCCCGGGAGGCCGCTTCGCCAAGTATTTCGGACCGCGCCGTCTCGAGCTGCTCGGAGGACAATGCGTTCTCCAGCACGGCATAGCCTTGACGGTCCATGTCGGATGCCAGGCGAGCAACCACCTGAGCATCAACGCTCATGAAATCCAACATAAAATTCCCTCTTCGAAGCAAAGGTTGCAAACCTCGCTTGTTCCGCTTTCGATCCGTCGAACGGGGCTGGCGCCCTATGGCGCCCACCCAAACCGAACAGAAAGTTGGCGAGAAACACTCGAGCTGTTTCGTTTCCCGGCCGTTTCAAAGGCCAGGCACCGTTCCTTACTTTGACTGCACGACAGGGGCATTCTGATAGCCCATCAGAATGACTCTGATTGCCGGGGGAAGTTCGCAGCCTCCTCAAAGGAATCGAAGGATTTGGTAACAACTCGACAGACGGTCAGGCGTTTTTGCGACGATGAGTGAGGAATCGTCGAAACAGCAGGTGTGAAGGCAGGT
Organism: Pseudomonas sp.; assembly: GCA_030603065.1. Classification (GTDB taxonomy): domain Bacteria; phylum Pseudomonadota; class Gammaproteobacteria; order Pseudomonadales; family Pseudomonadaceae; genus Halopseudomonas. The sequence goes on along the minus strand of JAUVYN010000008.1, from coordinate 15,831 downwards.
AAACGACAAGGGTCAGGACCAGCATCAGCAGCGCCAGATACAGCAGCGGCGGCAAGAGGTCCTGCTGCTCTGCAGGACCGAAAACCCAGTTGACGTTATCCGAGGGGTCGGTCAACAGATAGGTAGCCGGCAATACCACCGAGGCCAAAGCAACCTGCGTCCAGAATGCCCGAGTGTCATAACCGAGGCGCAGTAGCAGGAAGAGAATCACCGGCGGGAGAGCGAGGTGGAACAGCCCGGACAGGATCCGGATGTGGGTGTCGGTATCATCTTCATACATATAGGCAGCGATCTGGATGAGATTGCCGCCGGTCAGGAAGTCCACGACCCAGCCAACCTCGAGAAAGAAAACCGCCACCGCCATGGTGCTGTTGATCAGTCGATTCTCCAGCCATAGTGCTGGAACGAGAGCTATCAGGGCGATGTCGGAAAACCAAAGCAGGTTGCCCGGGCCGAGATCGATCCAGTAGACCGGAATGATCACGCAGACCATGAGCGTATAGCTGATTTTCAGCCAAAGCGGCAGGAGGGGCTGTGCCTGCATTTTCAGCCTCCCGGCTTCTGCACGTTTTTGACCAGATTCTGGATCAGGTCGATCGGCAGGGGAAAAACGATGGTGGAGGCGTTGTCGGTGCTCATGTCCGCCAGCGTCTGCAGATAACGCAACTGCATGGCGCCGGGCTCGGAAGACATGATACGCGCCGCCTCGACCAGCTTTTCCGAAGCCTGCAACTCACCCTCGGCGTGAATGACCTTGGCGCGCCGCTCGCGCTCGGCCTCTGCCTGGCGCGCGATCGCTCGAATCATGGTCTCGTTGAGGTCGACGTGCTTGATCTCGACGTTCGCAACCTTGATGCCCCATTCTTCGGTCTGAGCATCCAGAATCTCCTGTATGTCGGAGTTGAGCTTGTCCCGCTCGGAGAGCATTTCATCCAGATCGTGCTTGCCCAGTACCGAACGCAACGTCGTCTGTGCCAACTGGCTGGTCGCTTCGCCGTAATCCTCGACCTGAATGATCGCGCGCTCCGGATCCACCACTCGGTAGTACAGCACCGCATTCACGCGCACCGTGACGTTGTCTCGGGAAATCACGTCCTGCCCCGGTACGTCGAGGGCAATGACCCGTAGATCGACCCGGGACATCTGCTGCACACCTGGGATCACCACAACCAGGCCTGGTCCCTTCACCCCCTGAAAGCGCCCCAGGAAGAACACCACGCCGCGCTGGTATTCGGGCAATATCCGGATGGCAGATCCAAGGATAATCAGCAGAAAAACCAGAGGGGTAAGGTAGGGCAGAATGTCCGGCATGATTCCTCCTGTCAGATTGGCTGACGACGCCCGTCGTCTTCGCTTGGTTGTACGGGCCCGACATGCAGGGTAAGACCCTGTATGCGCTCGACTCGAACAACGTCTCCGTGTCTCACGGCAACGCTGGAAACCGCATTCCAGCGTTCCCCGGCAATGCGCACATGGCCCCTGTAGCCCTCTCCCGCCAGCATGAAGTCATCCAGCGCCAGCCCTGGCTGACGCAGCAGCCGCTCCGCACCGGTTACCGCGGCGGTGCGCCTGAGCTTCATGAATCGGGTGAGCGTCCACAGCATGAAACCGGCAGACACCGCCGCTATGCCGCCAATGATCGGCAGTGATACCGCCTGATAGCCGCCCTCCCCGTCCATCAGGATCACCGAGCCGATGATGAAAGCAATGATCCCGCCGATTCCTAGCACACCGAAGCTCGGGACGAAGGCCTCGGCAACTATCAGAAGCAGTCCGAGAATGACCAGGGCGAGGCCCGCGTAACTGACCGATAGCGATTGAAAGGCGTAAAGCGCAAGAATAAGACAGATGCCACCGATCACCCCTGGATACAGGCTGCCTGGGCTGGACAGTTCGAAAACGAGACCATAGAAGCCAATGATCATCAGGAAATAGGCAATGTTGGGGTTGGTCAGTACTGCCAGCAGTCGTGTTCGCCAGGTTGGCTCCACACGGGTTAGGCGCATCCCCGCGGTGTCCAGCGTTCGCTCACCGAGAGCCATGAAGACTTGCATGCCGTTAGCCTGCTCGATCAGTTCATCCAGGTCCCTCGCGACGATATCCACCACATTGCGTTCCAGTGCTTCGCGAGCGCCGAGATTGACCGCCTCGCGCACCGCCTCTTCCGCCCAGTCGGCATTCCGACCGTGTCGTTCGGCAAGGCCGCGGATATAAGCCACTGAATCCTCGAGTACCTTGCGTTCCATCGCAGTGCCGCCCCGCCTCGGCGCAGGATCACCGGTTTCCGGCTCGTCATCACCGATTGCCTGCCGGTCGTCCGCCGGTGCCGGCTCATCCATACCCGGCATGCCGCCGATCTGCACCGGAGTTGCCGACCCAAGCTGCGTCGCAGGGGCCATGGCCGCGATATGACTGGCATAGAGTATGTATGTCCCGGCACTGGCTGCGCGCGCCCCAGAGGGGCTCACGTAGGTGGCTACCGGGACGCTGGAGCCGAGAATCTCGCGGATAATGAGCCGCATCGACTCCATCAGGCCTCCCGGGGTGTCCATCTCGATGATCACCAATTCCGCGCCGTCGCGCTCAGCCTGCTGCAGCCCACGCACGATATAATCCATCGAGGCCGGGCCGATGGGGCCGTCCAGCGTCAGTATCAGGCCATGCCCCGGGCTTGCCCCATTTGACGGCTGCGCCATCACTTTCGGCAGTGCCGCAAGCACGGCAAGCAGCATGCCCGTGAGAAGACAGCAGAGCCAGAGCGCTGCTGCGGGGCGTCTGGCTTTCAGCATGCACTAGCCCGTCCACCGGCAGTCATCCGACCGAAGCGTTCAAGCAGGCTCTCGAGAAACTTCTCGACGGCGGCTGGTGTTGCCAGCCGATGGCTGGCGTAGGTTCCAACCTTCCCGTCTCCCACCCGTATGCCCCACCCACCGAGACTGGGCATGACCCGAAACGCGTCTTCGTCGGTTTCATCATCGCCCAGGTAGAGCGGTATGACGTCTGCTGCCAGCCGTTCGCAAAGCCAACGTACCGCATCGCCTTTGCTCCATTCCAGCGAAGGCCTCAATTCGACCACGCATTTGCCACAGGTGAGGCGCAGGCTGGTGGCGGAGTGGCGTACCGTGTTGGCCGCGGCCATGCGTACCCGGTCCACCTCCTCAGCTGACACCAGCCTGTAATGCACCGCAATGGCAAAGCGCTTGCGCTCGACCAGCACCCCGGGAATCTCGCCAATGGCCTGCTGCAGCTGACGCTGCGCCTTGTCCAGAACGGCGCACGCGGTCAGCGCATCCGGATGCTGCCACAGGCCGTCCGGACCGCGGATATCGAAGCCATGGCTGCCGGCATAGGCGAGCTGGGGAAGGCCTACCAGCCGTTCGAGGCTTTCACGATCACGGCCGCTGACAATAGCAACCGGTATCCAGGCGGACAGCTCACCGAGCAGTGCCCGAACGGAAGGTTGGAGCACTGCCTGCTCGGGCCGGTCAGCTATATCGGTCAGCGTGCCGTCATAGTCCAGAAAAAGGCACGGGGTATGTTGCGACATGCTGTTCCCCAGCACGACGTCCAGGCTCTCAAGAGCATCCGGCAGGTGAGCAGCCGGGAGAGGCTCGAAGAGCTTAAGCTCCTGCAGGTCCGGGACCACTATGTTCGCGCCCTGCCCACGCATTTGGGCACCGAGCTGGCCGCTTCGATCTATTCCGATCACCAGCGCATAGCCTGCCGCAGCGGCCGAGGCGACACCGGAAAGTGCATCCTCCACCGCTATCGCCTGGCTTGCAGGAATACTCAGCGCCTGCAAGGCGGCGTCGAACACGTCAGGGTGCGGCTTTCCCAGCAGCCCGAGTCGCAGAGCGTCGCTGCCATCCACCCTGGCGTCGAAAAGCTCGGCGATCCCCGCCTGCTCGAGCATCTTCGCGCCGTTCTCGCTGGAGGTAACCAGCGCGGTACGCAGTCCCGCGGCGCGCAGGCGACGTATCAGCACGAGGGTGGATTCGTAAAGGGCGATACCCTTTTGGTCGAGCAGACGCAAAAAAAGATCGTTCTTTCGCGTGCCCAGCCCACAGTGCGTCTCGCAACCTGGGGGATCCGCCGGCAAGCCTGGCTCCAGCACTATTCCCCGCGAAACCAAAAAGCTCTCGACTCCCTGGGCTCTTGGTTTGCCATCGACGTAGGTCAGATAGTCGACCTGCAGGTCGAAGGGTACGAAGGGGGTTCCTTCGCGGCTGGCGCGCTCGGCAAGAAAGGCATCGAACATGGTTTTCCAGGCAAGCGCGTGGAGCTCCGCCGTACGGGTTACCACGCCGTCGAGGTCGAACACTGCGGCGCGGTATGCCGCAATGTCCACTGCATCGCTGAAGGTGGCTCTGGTCATTCGACTCGTCGCTCCTCTGCCTGCATTTGGCCCTTGCCATGGAGTTTGGGACTGCAGCGGCACAGATGAGTTCGCACAACGCCACATGAACAGGCCGCCAGGACATATTCCCTAACAAACCGATTGGCACTGCCTTTCCCTCCGTGCGGTCAGGTTCAGAACCGGGGGACCATTTCGCTTGCTCGAAGAGGAGACCGTCATGTACATCAAGAGAACACCGACGCGCCTGAGCGCTCTACCAGTCGCGGGCCTGCTCGCCTGCGCCATTGCCCTGCCCGCCGCAGCCGATATCTCTATCGACCGAGAAGTTATCAAGAACTCAGTGTCATCGAACGCAGCCAGCTTCGACGTCGTGCGCCTGGCCGACGGACTTGAGTATCCGTGGGGCATGGCATGGCTCCCCGATGGCAGACTGCTCGTGACGGAAAAGGTCGGTCGGTTGCAGCTGATAGACGGCGACAGCGTAAGCGAGGTAGGAAATCTGCCACCTATCGCCTCCGGCAAGGAAGGTCGCGTTCCGGAAGATGGCCAGGGGGGGCTGCTGGACGTGGCAGTGCATCCGGAATATTCCAGCAACGGCTGGATCTACTTCACCTACTCCAGCCCGGGCGATGACGATGCGACCCTCGGCGATTACGAATACGGCACAGCCACAGCTGTGTTCCGCGCTCGGCTAAGCGAGGATGGCACCGAACTGGTCGACCGTGAGCACATATATACCCAGTCACCCCGTGTCGACCCGGGCCGTCATTATGGTTCGCGCATCGCCTTTCTCGGCGACGGGACCATGCTGGTGACCATCGGAGATCGCGGCCTGCGACGCCCCTCACAAGACCTCACAGACCCCGCCGGCTCGGTAGTACGCCTGCGCGAGGATGGCGGAGCGCACGCCGACAATCCGTTCGTCAACGCTGCGCCTGGAAATCTCCGGCCGGAAATCCACGCCTTCGGGACGCGCAACATGCAGGGCCTGACCACAGCACCCGATGGCACCGTCTGGGCTCTGGAGCACGGACCCAGGGGCGGTGACCTGCTGTTCACCGTCGAAGCCGGAGACAATTTCGGCTGGCCACAGGTCGCCTTCGCTGGCGACTATTCCACCGAAGAGCCCATTGGGATTGGGCGCGAGGCGCCCGGCGTGAAAGCACCCGCCCACGTGTGGGAAGGTCGCATGGCACCGTCGGGGCTCGCCTATTATGACGGGGAGGCCTTCCCTGAATGGCGCGGCAACCTGTTCGCCGGCTCACTGGGTTTCGAACAGCTCCATCGCATCATGCTCGACGGCACTAATGTGGTCGGTGAAGAGGTGCTTCTGACCGAGGAGCTGGGGCGTATCCGCGACGTGGCGCAGGGGCCCGACGGCTATCTGTATCTGCTGACGGATGACGAGGAAGGCGCCCTGTACAAGTTGCGCCCAACCAGCTGAGCAAGAAAGGACGCCCCTTGACCGGGGCGTTCGTTCATCGAACCGCTCCGTTCTCTTCGGTCTAAGCCGGTAGTCCTCGATTACTCGCTCGCCGCAGAGGTAAGGAAACGCATGCTTCGCCCCGCCGTCTCACTGATGACTCTGCTATGCATGCTCCTCGCGAGCCTGCCTGCGCTCGCCGATACCGGGCGAGCCACCGTGCGCCTGGATGGCAGAGCACTCTTTCAGGTGAGCGGTGAAACGCGGGAGGACGCACGGGAGCGCGCAGACGAAGTGGAGCGGCGGTTCGTTCGCATTCTCGAGTCCCCTGCCGGAGCCACTCCAGCGACCATAGCGGTCGAAGGGGATACGCGGATACTCATGACCGGCAACCGCCATCTGGTCACGGTGACCCCCGATGACGCCGCCGACCATGGCGTAAGCGTCGCGGAGCTGGCAACGGACTGGAAGGGGATAATCGACAGTGCGCTAGTGCGAGCCGGCGAGCGCCGTGTTTCGCGCTGGGGGAGAATCAACGCAGAAACCCAGGCCAGCGTGAACACTTCGATGGCACGCATGGCAGAGTCTGCAATCACTTTCGTGCCGAGACTACTGGCCAGCTTGCTGGTGATACTGGGGTTCTGGGCTCTGGCCGCAGCAGTTCGCTGGCTAATGTGCCGGCTGTTTCACAGGGTTGGCTCGGACCCGACGATCGAGAATCTGACCAAGCAGATCGCCTACTATCTGGTATGGGCGATAGGCCTGGTAGTCGCCACCAGTGCCCTTGGCTTCGACCCGCAGGCGCTGGCCACTGCATTGGGTCTGACCGGGGTCGCACTGGGTTTCGCCCTCAAGGACATCCTGTCGAACTTCGTTTCCGGAATACTGATCCTGATGATGCGCCCCTTCGAAATCGGCGACCAGATCGTGGTCGGTGAAACCGAAGGCAGTGTCGAGCGCATCCACCTGAGGGCCACACAGATTCGCACCTATGACGGACGCGCTGTGCTTGTCCCCAATGGCGAAGTATTTACCTCGAGGGTCACCAACAACACCGAAAGCCCGGTCCGCCGCGGCGCTGTGCTGGTGCATCTCGGCTATGACGCCAGCCTGCCCGACACCCTGGAGCGTATCCGCAGCGCCACTAGCGCTGCCCGAGGCGTACTGGCCGACCCGCCGGTGGTGGTCGAAATTCGTGAACTGGAGAAAACCAATATCGTGGTCGAAGCACGTTTCTGGGCGGACTCCCGTCGTACCGACTTTGTCTCGACCGCTTCCGCGGTGCGCAAGGCGATAGTCACCGAGCTGCGCTCGGAAGCTGGCGCCATGCCTGGCGCGACCGTGCGGATCCTCGAGCCGACTAGACCACCCTCGTGATCCTCCACCCGAAAGGAGCCCCATATGAAAGGCGCGACAGTCATCTCTCTGGGCAGCATCAACGCTGATTTCCAGGTGCGGGTGAATCACCCAGTGGGAAGCTCGGACATGCTGCAGGCCAGCCAGTTCGAGCGCTTTTCCGGTGGCAAGTCGGCCAACACGGCATTTCTCGCCGCCCGGTTAGGGCACCGCAGCGTATTGCTTGGCCGGGTCGGCGATGACGAACTGGCGCAGCAGGCGCTCGATCCGCTGGCAGATGCCGGTGTGAATGTGTCCGGAGTGACCCGCGCCAGTGGCAAGCCGACCGGGCTGTCGATGATTCTGGTCCCGCCCGACTGCAAGAAGCATATTGCCCTGGCTCCCAACGCCAACGACAGCTGGGACGAGGAAGCGATCGCCTTGATCGAACAACGTATCAGCCGCGTGTCCAAGCCGGCCTGCCTGATCATCAACTACGAGATACCGGCGCCTGTGGTCCGGCGCGCCGTCGAAGCAGCCGGCAAGCAGGGACTGCCGGTGATTCTCGACCCATCCTTCGCTGATCGGGTGGAGCGAACTCTGCTGCGCCAGATGCACTGCATCACACCCAACGTTACCGAAACCGCCGGGTTGGTTGGGCGCAACGTGAAAAGCGTGTCAGAAGCGGCCGGCGCGGCCGCAGAATTGCGCAACAGCGGAGTCCAACTGGTCTGCGTCAAGCTCGGCGATGGTGGCTGTGTCCTGGCGAGCCGGGACGAACTGATCCATATCCCCGCTGCGCAGGTAGATGTCAGCGACACCACCGGTGCCGGTGATGCTTTCACCACCGCGCTTGCCGTCGCACTGCTCGAAGACCGATCGCCGCGCGAAGCTGCTGCCTGGGGCGTTGCCTCTGCCAACCTCGCGGTGACTGGTTATGGTTCCCAGGCAGCTTATGCCGAACGCCGTCAGATCATTGATCTGGCAGAAAATCTTCTCGCCGGTGCCGAGGTTATCGATGTCAGAACCTGAAGAGCGACGCTGGAGCATCCGCTTCGAGCACTACGATCGGGACGACGAGCGCCGCCGCGGCGCCCTGCTCGCCCTTGGCAACGGCTTGCTTTCATGGCGCGCCAGTGCCCCTGAGGCAGCAGCGCTACTGCACCAGCACGATTGGCAGGAAGCGCACTACGCCGGACTCTATAGGTCGGGGTGGTATGACGAGGCGCCGCGCGAAGTGAACGGTACCCGCACCTGCATGGCGGCGCTGACCAATTTGCCCGATCCCTTCGGCGTCAGTTTCAGCCTCGACGGGGAACTCTGGTTTTCGTTGGACCAGGCGTCGGTCGTCAGTTACCAGCAGGAGCTCGACCTGCGCGGAGGCCTATTGTATCGCCGAGTCGAGCTGAAGTTTCAGGAGCATCGCTTCCTGCTTCGGGAGACACGTCTGGTCAGCATGGCGCAGCCGCACCTCGCCGCACTGCGCTGGGAACTCGACTGTCTTGACGAACCGGATAGTCTGTATCTGCGTACTACCCTTGATGGCAGCGTTCGCAACAGCCTGATCGAGCGCGAACGCTACTACGAGGGTACCCGACTGGGTCAGGTGGAGCTCGAGCAGCATGACGCAGGCCTGGCCGCAGCGAGCGCGCATCTGCATCATTCCGAACGACGCGTGGCGGTGGCGGTGGAAACCCGCGTAACCGGTTGGACGCCGCGTTGGCGCTGTCGGGAGGAGCGGGGACATGCAATACAGGAATGTCGGCTCGCGCTCGGCGACAACCGTTCGCTGGTAATCGAGAAGCGCGCCAGCATCCTGGTCGATGATGAATTGCCCGAAGGCGACGCCGCCGCGCGTGCGCGGGCGCTGGAGAGCCTGCCGGAAGACAGCTTCGAGCAACTGGTGGAAGCCCATCGTCAGGCGTGGCAACTCATCTGGGAGCGGATGCCGATTTATGCAGGGGAAACAACTCACGAGTTACCCCTGCGCCTGCACGCCTTCCATCTTCTGCAGACGGTCTCGCCGAACTCCATCGGCCACGATCTTGGCTGCCCGCCGCGGAGCTGGCAGGAAGGCTATTTCGGCCAGATCTTCTGGGACGAGCTCTTCGCCTTTCCCTTTCTTGCCACGCATTTTCCCGAGCTTGCGCGGGAGCTGCTGGACTATCGCCATAAGCGCCTGGACACCGCACGGGAGCGCGCCGCGCGCTGCGGTTATCGCGGCGCGATGTACCCCTGGCGCAGCGCCCGCAGTGGCGAGGACGAAACCCCTCCTTTCCAGCTATTCCCCCTTTCGGGCAACTGGGTTGCCGATCATACCTACCTGCAGCGGCACATCGGCGCAGCCATCGCCTACGACGTATGGACCCTGTACCTGGCGACCGGGGACAGGGATCTGCTTCGCGGCATGGGTGGTGAAATGATTCTGGAGATCGCTCGATTCTGGGGCTCTATCGTAGAGCATGACGAGAACAAGCAGCGCTGGGTCATACGCCGGGTGATCGGCCCTGACGAATATCACAACCGTTACCCGGATGCCGATCACCCCGGACTCGACAATAATGCCTACACCAACGTCATGGCGGCCTGGACCCTTACGTGCGCGCTGGAGCTGCTGGCCGAACTCGGCGCCGATGCGAACCCGCTGCGTGACCGTTTAAAGCTCGATGACGCCGAACTGGCCCACTGGGACGATGTTAGCAGAACCCTGTACCTGCCATTTCTACCCTGTGGTGCCCTTGGGCAGTTCGAAGGCTTCGACCACCTGGCGACCGCACCTGCAGAGTGGCTGACCCAGGATCGCGAGCGGCTCGACTGGATGCTGGAGGCCAGAGGTGACAGCGCGGAGCGCTACCAGCTGACCAAGCAGGCGGATGTTCTGATGTTGCTGTATCTGTTTTCTCCCAGCGTGCTGCACCGTCTGCTGGAGCGCCTTGGTTACCCGATGGACAAGGTGTCCATGAAGCGCACCCTTGACTACCATCTGGCGCGCATCACCCATGAGTCGAGCCTGTCGAAGGTGGTCTGCGCCGGCGCGCTCTCCTATCACGACGCCGAGCTGTCCTGGCAGTACTTCTGCGAAACGCTTGAAGTGGACATGTCAGACCAACCTGACCAGGGCACCCTTGACGGGGTCCACCTGGGCGCCATGTCCGGCTCGCTGGATGTAGTCCAGCGACACTTCCTGGGAATCCAGCCCACGCTGAGCGGCCTCGGTATCCACCCGTGCGTGCCGCCACAACTGCGGAGCATGCAACTGGCATTCCGTTATCAGGGGGCATTGTTTACCGCTGAACTGAGAGGTGGCGAGCTATCTGTGCAATCAGCCTCCGACAACCTTGCCACGGTCAGGGTGGAGCATGGCGGCGGCTGCACCAGTCTGGCGCCGGGTGGACAATTGAAATTTCCGGCGCGACCGGCGGATTGAATGGAACGGGACGCGACTCAGCTCGCCTCCCCGTCCCAGGGCTTGCCATCCAGAGGTGTGGCACGCCCAAGCTCGGCTTCGTCCAGGCCGCCACCGAGCCCAGCTTCCCTCCCGTCCACGGTAGTCAGATCGAGGTCGGCCGGCGTCTCGTCGCCGGCCTCGAGCGGAGACCGCGAACCATCCTCCGGCATGAGGGTTTCCGGGGCGGCGTCATCCATGGTCGGCCCCTCACCCGGTTGCGATGCCTCGGTCAAACCGGCGTTCGCGGCACGTTCACTCGCGGCTTCGGCACCTATGTCCTGCTCCACGGGCTCCATGGGGCCGCGCTCGGGAAACTCCAGCTCGTCAACCCGCTCTTCGGGGCGAATATCATCATCGGGCGGGTCGATAGGGGTCCGATCGTCGTCTCGATTCATGTGCTAGTCTCCTGTGCTGTGTAGACTGTTGACGACGCCCTGAAGGGAAAATTCCCCCTTGGGCTGACCGGAGGAAAGGCTGAATGCACAGGGGAAGCTGTTTGTGCGGTGGGGTCGCATTTACTGTGAAGGGCCCGCTCGAAGCGATTCAGATCTGCCATTGCGGCCAGTGTCGCAAGGCCCAGGGCAGTGCCTTCGCCAGTAACATTCCAGTGCAGCGGGACCGTTTCGAGCTGCTTAGCGGCGAGTCGCTGCTGAGCGCGTACGAATCCTCGCCAGGCAAGGAAAGAGTCTTCTGCAGCCGCTGCGGCTCACCACTGTTCAGTCGTCGCAAGGATCTGCCGGACGTGATCAGACTCCGCGCCGGCACATTGGACGAGCCCGTAGAGACGCGGCCAATTGCCCATTTCCATGTCAGCAGCAAAGCGGCCTGGTGGCCTATCCTGGACAATCTACCGCGTTTCGCGTTGTCCTATGTGCCGGGCCAGGCGCTGACGCCTGACGGTGACGAGCGAGGCTGATACCCGCACCGTATGTCGGCTGGTCCCGGCCACCGGCTTGCTGTCGCCGAGCGTCTGCACGACACTGGCGCCATCACGGGGCCACGCATGATGGCACCCGCGCAGGGAGGCCACCTCGACACATGGAGTGTTTCTGATCCGCCTGCCTTTGTTCAATCAGCCGAGACCTCGATCCATGACTGTTTTCAATACCTGGGCGCATCCCTATGAAATCGACCCTCGCTTCAGCAAGCGGGTTGCCTATTTTTCGATGGAGTTCGCCATCGATCAGGCACTGAAAATCTATTCCGGAGGCCTGGGGTTCCTGGCCGGATCACACATGCGCAGCGCCTACCAGCTGCGGCAGAACATGATCGGCATCGGCATGCTGTGGAAGTACGGCTATTACGATCAGGCTCGCAACGAGGACCAGACGCTGCGGGTGCAATTTCAGAAAAAGTACTACCCGTTCCTGCGCGACAGCGGTATTCGCGTGAAGGTTACCGTGAATCACCATCCGGTCTGGGTCAAGGCCATGTACTTGCCGGCAGAGGTATTCGGCACCGCCCCCCTGTACCTGCTTACCACCGACATTCCGGAAAATGACTACCTGGCCCAGACCATCAGTCATCGGCTCTACGATGCTGATCATTCCGCGCGCGTCGCACAGAGCATCGTGCTGGGTATCGGCGGGGCCAAGGTGATCGAGGCACTTGGCGGCGCCGACGTCTATCACATGAACGAGGCCCACGCGCTTCCCATGGCCTTTCAACTGATGGAGATCATCGGCGACGTCGACGAGGTGCGCAAGCGGGTGGTACTGACCACCCATACGCCCGAACTGGCGGGAAATCAGGAACACGAACTGTCCTTCCTGCAGCAGATGGGGTATTTCAACGGACTCAACTTCGACACCGTCGTCCGCATGACCGGCATGGACGGCCCGATCTACAGTCATACCCTGGCCGCCCTGCGTGTCGCCCGCGTCGCCAACGCGGTGTCCCAACTGCATGGCCTGGTCTCCAACGCGATGTGGGGACACAACCCCGGCATCTGCGAAATCAAGGCCATCACCAACGCGCAGAACGGCGCTTTCTGGCAGGACGAAACGCTTCGCTTGGCTCTTGTCAATGGTGACGATGACGCGCTGCGCCAGCGCAAGCGAGAGATGAAGAAAGAGCTGTTCAAGGTCGTCGCCGACCAGACCGGCAAGCTTTTCGATCCGGACGTACTTACCATCGTCTGGGCACGGCGCTTCGCGGCCTACAAGCGCGCCAACCTGCTTACCCGAGATGTCTTCCGATTCACCGAAATGATCGAGCGCGCCAACCGCCCGGTGCAGGTGATCTGGGCCGGCAAGCCCTATCCCTTCGACCAGGCTGCGGTAGAGATGTTCGACAGCCTGGTGAAGGCCTCCTTCAAGGAAGCGCGCTTTGCAGTGTTGACCGGTTACGAGATAGAGCTGTCGCGCCAGCTCAAGCAGGGCGCCGACGTCTGGCTGAATACCCCGCGACGACCGCGTGAGGCGTCCGGCACCAGCGGGATGACTGCCGCCATGAACGGTGCGGTCAACCTGACCATCAATGATGGCTGGATCCCGGAATTTGCCCGTGACGGCATCAACAGCTTCGTGATACCGGTTACCGACGCGACGCGCCCCGAGGAAGAGCAGGACGAAGCGGACTACCGCAGCCTGATGGATATTCTCGAAAACAAGGTGGTTGAACTTTACTATCGCCGTCCGGACGAATGGTTGAGCATCGTGAAGAACTCCATCCGTGACGTCACACCGGCCTTCGAATCCGGGCGCATGGCGCGCGAGTATTACGAGAAGCTCTACAACGCCTGATCCAGTGGGAGCTGACGCTTCTGCAGCGGATGCAGGAGAGGTTCGCTCCCGTTCTGGTACCCGAATGACACAAGGAAGGGCCCAAACGCCCTCGCGCGGTTGGCTACCGAAGGCGGCACTGGTGATGGCCATTGCCCTTGGTATCTTCGCTCTGATTCAGCTTGGCTCCGCCGCAGCCGTCTATCTGCCTTTTTCCCACATAGACGGCGCCTTTCAGACCGCCAGCGGCCTGTTTAGGCTCCAGGAAGGACAGTTGCCAGGCCGCGACTTCTTCCCTTACCTGGGGGTCGGCGTACTGCTCGTGGTCTATCCTCTTTTTCTGCTGTATGGGGGAGACTTCGCCGCCAGCATAGCGGCTGCGCATCTGGCAGTAGCACTGGCGAACGCATTGGCGGTCGCGGTGGTTTTCTATCTTTGCCACAGCGGCAGAACGTTCGCCGTGGCCCTCACCACAGGCTTGCTGCTGACCGCGGCAGCCCTGTTCTTGAGCGAACCGCCAGCGCTGCTGGCAGAGCGGCTTTTTCCAGGCAACTCACTGCGCCCGCTGCGCTCGGCATTACCCTATCTGGCGGTGCTGGTCGTTTTCCGCGCCCTCCAGCGCGTTGATCTGAAAGGACTGTTCTGGCTGGGCCTGACCGCCGGTCTGGCGATGATCTGGTCGAACGACTTCGCCCTGCCGACCGCCTTTGGTTGCGCACTGGTAGCGGGCACGCTTATCTGGCAGCGCCGCACCAGGCTTCCCAGGATCAAGGGGGCAGCATTATTCGTGCTGGGCGGGCTTCTGGGTCTGGTACCGCTTCTGCTGGCCACCGCCGGCCATCTGCCCGCGCTCCTTGCCTTCAACTTCATCGACGTCGCCGGGGATCAATGGTGGTATTACGGCCCATGGAACGAAGAAAAGCGCGTCTTCGGCTTCCGTGATCTGCCCCGTCTGCTCGACCTGGAGACCGGCTTCGGGTTGATGGTACTTGCAGCCACCGCACTCGTTGGGTTTCGGCGACAACAGACGGCGCTGTACGCGCTCGCCTGGCTCGGCCTGATCCTGCTTCTGGGCGGCGCTCTAGCATCCGTCGGCGGTCATCTGGGTGGCTACTTCCCACCCTTTCACTTCTGGGCGTGGCTGTCCCTGGCGGGGCTGCTGGCTCATCTCCTGATTAACCGGCTCCCCGCCCTCGGGAGGTACCGATCCAGCGCTGGCATTGCGCTGCTGGCCGGCGCGCTGCTGGTCGCAGCCGGCGGAAAAATGCATGCTGCAACGGTCACTGGCCAGGCGAGGCACGATCAGGAGCATTTCCGGATACCGGAGCTAGGCGGGTATCTTAATCGGAGCTGGGAACCCTATATCGACCTGATCAGGCAGACCGATCCGCACGATAGCGTCTTCGAGGAATACTGGGGCATCTGGAGCGCGATGCGCCGTCCGACGCATCTCCTGCCGGTAGACTCGGTCATTCATGCGCTGGGCCGGCTGCGCCACCAGGCGCAAGAATTGCTCGAGACGCATCCGGAATGGGTTGTCACTACCCTGCCCCACGGCTGGCAGACCTGGAGCCTGAGCACCAACTACTGGCTTTATCAGACGCTGCTCGAACACTACGAACCCGTCATGACGACGCCTGCAACGGTGCTCTGGCAGCGCCATCCGCACCCGCTCGAATGGCAGGATCTCGCGTGCTCGATCAGTCCGGCTGGCGATAGAGTGCAGGTAGAGGCTCCGGCCCGCGGCTACTACGAGCTTCGACTGCAACACGAACCGATCCCGGGGGGACGGCGGATCGCACTATTGCGCAGCGACGTACCCGATGCGTTTTATGGCTGGGCAGCCATGCAACCGGGCACCAGAGAGACGCTGCTGCCGGCATTCGCGCCAGCAGCAGGCATCCACGAACACCCTGGCGTAGTACTACCTCAGCGGCAGGCTGACCGGCTGGTGCTGACCAATTGCAGCGCCAGGTGGATGTCTCGTCAGGATCCGCACATGTTCGCCAATGCAGCCGCGGCATATCCCTTTACCGATGAAACCTGGCAGCACGGGTTCGCTCGCGACCTGCCATTGATGCGCGTGCCGGATACACTGGAAAATGCTCGACGCCTGCAGCCAGGCGGCCTGCTCAGCATAGAGAGAGCTGGAGAGCGCGGCATTCTGGAAGCCCGGGCCTATTCTCCCTGGCTGGATGTTCATTTCGAAGGCAGCCCTGTCGACGCCTCGGACTATGAGCCTCCGCTGTCATTCGAGTTGGGACCCGACACCGAAGCCACTGCTCTACCGGTGCCGAGCCCCGGCACACGCCGCCCATTCTGAGCGTTTTGCAAAAGCACTCGAGGCAAACCATACTCGAATCAATGCAGCTACCCGGGAGCATCCGATGGCAACTGGCTGGGCTAAAGAAGGCGCTGTGCAGGAGCAGATCGACGATACCGTCGACGACGCGGTCAGGCGCGCCCGCAGCAAGCTTCCCACGGGGGAGAGCCTTACCCACTGCGCTGAATGCGACAATCCCATACCCGAGGCGCGGCGCAAGGC
>JAUVYN010000021.1 GCA_030603065.1 Pseudomonas sp. | reverse complement strand
GGTGTGATCTTTGCCCTGGCCAAGCAGTTCGGGCTGCCGATCCGCTACATCGGGGTCGGTGAAAAAATTGACGATCTGCGTCCCTTCACCGCGCCGGAGTTCGTCAAGGCGCTGTTCGGGCGGCAGTGATCGATGATTCGCTTCGAGCAGGTCAGCAAGCGTTATCCCAACGGTCACCAGGGCCTGGAGAATCTGGATTTCCACATTCATCCGGGTGAAATGGTGTTCATCACCGGCCACTCCGGGGCGGGCAAGAGCACTTTGCTCAAGCTGATAATGTGCATGGAACGTCCCACCAGTGGCCAGGTGCACGTGGGCGGGCAGAACCTGCGCGATCTGGGCAGCGACGACATCCCCTATCTGCGTCGACAGGTCGGGGTGGTATTTCAGAATCACCAGTTGCTCTTCGATCGCAGCGTATTCGACAACGTGGCGCTGCCCCTGATCATTAACGGCACCCCGCGGGACGAGATTGGTCGCCGGGTGCGCGCGGCCCTGGACAAGGTCGGGCTGCTGAAGAAGGAAAGCCTCTACCCCATCGCCCTTTCCGGGGGTGAGCAGCAGCGTGTAGGTATTGCCCGGGCGGTGGTCCACAAGCCTGCCCTGCTGCTGGCCGACGAGCCGACCGGCAACCTGGACCCGGCCCTGTCGGCCGAGATCATGGCCCTGTTCGAGGACTTCAACCGCGTTGGTGTGACGGTGCTGATCGCCAGCCACGACCTGCCACTGATCGCCAAGCTGGATCATCGTATGCTGACCCTGCATCAGGGCCGCCTGCTGCGGGACGGAGAATAGCATGGCGACCAGACAGCCCGCCGCAGACAAGCGCAGCCACAAATCGCCGAAGGGTGCCGCACGCGCTCGCCCGGACTGGAAGCACCCGCTGCGTGGCTGGGCCGCCAGCCATCGTGACAGCGCCCGGCAGGCGGTGCTGCGGGTTCGCCAGCAGCCGCTCAACAGCCTGCTGACCATTCTGGTCATGACCATAGTGCTAGCGCTGCCAATGGGGCTCGCGGTGCTGGTTGGACAGGTCGAACGGCTCGGTGTCGACTGGCAGCGGGCCGCCCAGCTTTCGGTTTACCTGGATACCGACCTGCCGGCCGATCGCGCCGCCGAGCTGCGCGACCAGATCGCCGGGCTCGAGGATGTGGAGGCGGTCGAACTGCTGGACCCGGATGCCGCTTTGACCGAGTTCCAGACCCACTCGGGGATGGGCGAGGCGCTCGAGCAGCTTGCCTACAATCCGCTGCCCGCGGTCATTCTGGTCACCCCGGCCGACATCGAAGGTGGAGCCTCGGCGCTGCAGCCTCTGCGTGATCGCCTGGCAGGACTGGCTGGCGTCGATCTGGTCCAGATCGACCTGCTCTGGGTGGAACGCCTGACGGCAATTCTGGCAATGATCGAACGCTTCACCGGCGGCCTGGCGGTCCTGCTGATTCTTGCTCTGCTACTGGTGGTGACCAATACCATCCGTCTGGCCATCGAAAGCCGACGCGAAGAGATTCAGGTAATCAAGCTGGTCGGCGGAACCGATGCCTTCGTGCGCCGGCCGTTTCTCTATATCGGCGTGCTTTACGGCTTCGTTGCGGGGCTGCTGGCCTGGCTGCTGCTCATTGGCGGGCTGGCCTGGCTAAACGCCACGGTTCGCCAGGTCGCGGCGCTCTATCAGAGCGACTTCCAACTGACCGGCATGCCGGCCGAGGACGGCGTCATGCTGATAGCCGGCGCCATGCTGCTCGGTCTGGTCGGTGCCTGGATGGCGGTGGGCCGACACATTCGTGACATAGAACCGCAGTAGACTTCCGGTATCCGGCCGATGGCCCCGCGGCACGCCGCGAAGCAGCGCGCTGCGGGGCCTCGGACGGAACCGCGCGGCCCATTCACAGTCCAAAAAGCCGGTGATACACTGAGCTATCGATCTCTTGGAGTGCGAACATGAACACTGCTCTGCAGCCCGTACATAACCTGGTTCCAGGTGCGAATCTGGAGGCCTATGTTCAGACCGTAAGCAGCATTCCGATCCTCTCGGTTGAGGAAGAGCGCGAACTCGCCGATCGCCTGTATTACCACGAGGATCTGGAGGCTGCCCGTCAGTTGGTCCTTTCCCATCTGCGGTTCGTCGTGCACATCGCCCGCAGCTACGCAGGCTATGGCCTGTCCCAGGCCGATCTGGTTCAGGAAGGCAACGTCGGTCTGATGAAGGCGGTCAAGCGTTTCAACCCGGAAATGGGCGTGCGCCTGGTATCCTTTGCAGTGCACTGGATCCGCGCCGAAATCCACGAATTCATCCTGCGCAACTGGCGTATCGTCAAGATCGCTACCACCAAGGCTCAGCGCAAGCTGTTCTTCAACCTGCGCAGTGCCAAGAAGAAGCTTGCCTGGCTGACTCACGAGGAAGTCGATGCGGTCGCTCAGGATCTGGGTGTAGCCACCCGGGAAGTGCGTGAGATGGAAAGCCGTCTGTACGGCCAGGACCTCGGCTTCGACGGCGCCCAGGATGAGGACGACGATGCCGCTGCCTTTGCGCCAGCCAACTATCTCGAGGACAAGCGGTACGATCCGGCGACCATGCTGGAGTCCTCTGACTGGGCGGACAGTTCGGTCAGTCAGCTGCAGGAAGGCCTGGCACAGCTCGACGAGCGCAGCCGGGATATCCTCTACCAGCGCTGGCTGGCGGAAGAGAAGGCCACGCTGCACGATCTGGCGGCCAAGTATCAGGTCTCTGCCGAGCGTATTCGACAGCTCGAAAAGAATGCGATGAACAAGCTCAAGAAGAGCCTGGAACTCGAAACCGAGCACTGATCGGCGACCGATCGAAAGGGCACCTCAGGGTGCCCTTTTTTGTCCCCGGGCGCATAATGGGACTTCACCCTGTTCGGAGTTGTCATGAATCCTCGCCTTGCCCTTCGTATCGGTACCCTGCTTGCCGCAGTGGTACTGGGTTTCTATGCCCTTGGACAATGGATGGCCGGACAGGACGGGCCGCGCACGCTGGACTGGTATGGCGATTACGAGGAGCATCTCTGGGAGCCGCTGCGCTCAGGCAATCTGACATTGGCACGCACCGACGCTGCGCTGGGAATGGGCCGGCTGTGGATGATCAGCGCGGACGGTGCGCCGCTGCTGGTCAGCCGCTACCGGCTGGAAAGTGATGGCCAAGTATGGCGACTGCAAGGCGTCGTTGCCCTCGCCGAGCAGCAGATGGCCAGTCTGGTTCAGGCACAGGCCTGGACCCCAGGTATGACCGATCAGGCGGTGTCACCGGCGGTCGCTGCCGGCCTTTCCGGACATCTGCTGGAAAGGGTCAGCGTGATACCCGAGGAAGCAGTGGAGGTCCGCTTCATTCAGGGCACCTTCGGCAATCCCGACATGCGCATGGAGGTACGTCCCGGTGACGAGGCCTGGATCTATGGTCGTGCCGGCGCGGTAGTAGCGGTCAATGGCGAGCTGGCGCATTCGATCATGTTCGGCCTGCGGCCTCAGTGAGCTCAGATATCGAATCGCTCGCGCCAGTGGCCGAGGGTCAGCCAGGCCGGCCAGGGTGCACCGCGCTCCATTTCGTCCAGATAATGGCGCCCCCCGAGCTGGCGCGACTGGCGCTGGATCCATGTGGCGCGTTGCTGAACCCGCGCCGGGGGACTGGCTGCACTCCAGCGTAGCGGGCTGGGCAGCACCGCGGCCAGCTGGGCCGCCTGGCGATCGGACAGGTAGCTGGCGCTGACGCCGAAGTGATGCCGGGCCGCCGCCTCGACGCCAAAAACGCCGTGGTCCCATTCGGCCAGGTTCAGGTAGATCTCGAGAATCCGCTGCTTCGGCCAGAGCACCTCGATCCACAGGGTAAACCAGGCTTCCAGGGCCTTGCGCGGCCAGCTGCGGCCTGACCAGAGGAACTGGTTCTTGGCCACCTGCTGGGTCAGAGTACTGGCTCCGCGCAGATTACCGCCCTGTCGGTTGTGTTCCATGGCGGCGCGGATGGCCTGCATGTCGAATCCATGGTGCTGGGCGAAGCGCTGATCTTCGGCGGCGATCACCGCCATCTTGATGTTGTCCGGAATCCGCTCGTAGGGTATCCACTGGCGCTGAAAGCTGATCTCGCGGCCCTGCTGGCGGTATTCGAACCAACGCTCTACCATCAGAGTCGAGCCCGGAGAGGGCACCCAGCGCAGCAGCAGCACCGGAAGCAGACTCAACAGTATGAGGATGAGCAGCCACTTGGCTGCCGCACGCAGCAAACGTATCAACATGGGCGGATCGATTCAGGATGTGGCCCGCAGTATAGACCGGAGGAATCAGGCTTGGCCAAGCTATTGCTTTTACTTGCGTCCTTCACGGGCTTCAGCGGCGTGGCGCTCGGCGCATTTGCCGCGCATGGTCTGCGTAGCCGGCTGCCGGAAAATCTCCTGGCGGCCTTTCAGACCGGCGTGCAGTACCAGCTGTGGCATACCGCCGCACTGATCGGTACCGCGCTGCTGTTGCTGCGCTGGCCGGATAGCCTGCTGCTGCGCAGCGCGGGTGGTCTGTTTGCGGTGGGTATCCTGCTGTTTTCCGGCAGTCTGTATGTCATGGCCCTGACCGGGATCGGTCGGCTCGGCATCATCACGCCCTTCGGTGGTGTATGCTTTCTGCTTGCCTGGCTACTGTTCGGGATCGGCATCTGGCGGGTCGTCTAGACGGGTCGGCATGGCCAGGGCAGGACAAAGCAGGCTATCATTGGTGCTTTCCAACCGTCTGAGCAGCCCATGCAGATTCAACTGAATGGCGAAGACCATTTCCTTGAAGGTTCCCCCTCGGTGGCCGAACTGGTCGAGCAGCTCGGGCTCGCCGGCAAGCGGCTGGCGGTCGAGCTGAATCTGGATATCGTTCCGCGCAGCCAGTTCGCCCAGACCCGGCTGCAGGACGGCGACCGGGTCGAGATCGTTCATGCCATCGGCGGCGGCTAGACCCCACTTCGGAGACCACCATGACTGAAGCAAACCAGGACGCACTGGAAATTGCCGGTGTACGCTATCGTTCCCGTCTGCTGGTAGGTACCGGCAAGTACAAGGACATGGACGAGACGCGTGAGGCCATCGAAGCCTCGGGCGCCGAGATCGTCACAGTGGCCATCCGCCGCACCAACATCGGTCAGAACCCCGGTGAGCCGAACCTGCTGGACGTGATCCCGCCGGAGCGCTTCACCATTCTGCCCAACACCGCTGGCTGCTACACCGCGGAAGACGCCGTGCGAACCTGCCGTCTGGCCCGTGAGCTGCTGGACGGCCACAAGCTGGTCAAGCTCGAGGTTCTGGCTGACCAGAAGACCCTGTTTCCCAACGTGATCGAGACCCTCAAGGCCGCCGAGACGCTGGTCAACGATGGTTTCGATGTCATGGTCTACACCAGTGACGACCCCATTGTTGCCCGCCAGCTCGAGCAGATCGGCTGCGTAGCGGTGATGCCGCTGGCCGGTCTGATCGGTTCCGGTCTGGGCATCTGCAACCCCTACAACCTGCGCATCATCCTCGAAGAAGCTGGCGTCCCGGTGCTGGTCGACGCCGGTGTGGGTACTGCATCCGATGCTGCCATCGCCATGGAACTGGGCTGCGCCGGTGTATTGATGAATACCGCCATCGCACACGCCCAGAAGCCGGTTCTCATGGCCGAAGCGATGAAGCACGCCGTGCTCGCCGGGCGTGCAGCCCATCTGGCCGGACGCATGCCGCGCAAGCTGTACGCCTCGGCCTCTTCGCCGCTGGACGGCACCTTTTTCTGATCATGAGCACAACGATGTCCGACGATTCAAAGCAGCCTGACGCCGGCACCGCCGATGCCGAGAACCCCCATCGCCGGGCTATCCGCAGCTTCGTGATGCGTGCCGGGCGGATGACCGATGCGCAGAAGCGGGGTATCGATCAGGGGCTGCCGCGTTTCGGCCTGTCGCTGGAGCAGGGGTTGCTGGATCTTGATCAGGTGTTCGGCCGCAGTGCGCCGCGCACGCTGGAAATCGGCTTCGGGATGGGCCATTCCCTGCTGGAGATGGCCCAGGCGGCACCGGAACAGGATTTTATAGGGGTCGAGGTGCATCGACCGGGTGTTGGCTCGCTGCTCAATGGAGTGCTCAACGCCGGACTGGAGAACGTCCGTGTGTTCGACTGCGATGCCATCGAGGTGCTTGATCGTTGCATCCCCGATGCGTCGCTGGATCGCCTGCTGCTGTTCTTTCCCGACCCCTGGCACAAGAAGAAGCACAACAAACGGCGTATCGTGCAGCTCGAGTTCGCCGAGCGCGTACGCCGTAAGCTCAAGCCGGGGGGCGTGCTGCACATGGCCACCGACTGGGAGCCTTACGCCGAGCATATGCTGGAGATCATGTCGACGGCGCCGGGGTATCGTAATCAGGCTGCAGATGGCACCTATGTTCCCCGTCCGGAAGAGCGTCCGATCACCAAGTTCGAGCGCCGCGGTGAGCGGCTCGGGCACGGCGTCTGGGACCTGAAGTTCGAGCGCGTCGACTGAACGAGGCGCAGGCTACGCCAATGCTGCCACCTCTGCTGAAAACGCTCCGACCACCCTTTCTGCTGCTCGCGGTCGTCACCGTATTGTTGGCCGCTGCCCTGGCCGCACGGTTGCCTCAGCCTTTTCCGGCCGGCGCTGCCTTGCTTGTGCTGGCGGGCGCCCTGGCGGCGCATGGCGCGGTGAACGCTCTCAACGAATACGCAGACTTCCGGAGTGGTCTGGACATGCAGACCGAGCCGACGCCGTTTAGCGGTGGGTCCGGTTATCTGCCTGCGCATCCGGATATGGCGGCTGCGACCCTTCTCCTTGGAGTGAGCCTGTTGGGGGCATGCCTGGCCATCGGGATAGTGCTGGTCTGGCAGACAGGGCCGGCGCTGCTCTGGGTCGGCGCGCCTGGCGTTCTGCTAATAGCCGCTTATACGCCCTGGATCACCCGCAATCGCTGGCTTAGCCTGCTCGCGCCTGGTCTGGGCTTCGGGTTGATGCTGCTAGGGGCGGAACTGGTGCTAACCGGAAGCTTCTCGGGTGGTGGTATTTCTGCCGCACTCGTTCTGGGCTGCCTGACCAACAACCTGTTATTACTGAATCAGCTTCCGGATCGTGCGGCGGATGCGCTGGTTGGCCGTGACAACATTCCGCTGCGGTATGGTCTGGGCGTCACGCTGCGGGTATATGCCGTGCAGTGGCTGATCGCATTGCTGTTTCTGCTGGTCGCGCTGATCAGCCGCTGGTTGCCGCTCGCCGGGGCGCTTGCACTTCCGGCCTTCGCCCTGGGTGCGCACGCGCTGGTCCAAGCCCAGAAGCCCGGGCAACTGGCTATTGCTCTGCGCAGTAACGTGCTGCAGACCTTGATGGTGCCTGTGCTACTGGCACTGGCGCTAGTGGTCGGCTGACATCCGTGGCGTCTATGAGAAGGCATATCGCAGGTGCAGCTTGATGGTTCAGCAGGCGCCGGGCCTCTAGACTGAGGGGACAACCAAGCGCCTACCGTCAGATCATCAGGAGCGGCCCAGATGCAATTCGAAACCCTCGACTATCGCGTGGAAGACGGCATTCTCACGCTCACCCTCAACCGTCCCGACCGTATGAACGCCTTCAACGCCGCTATGCGCCGCGAGCTTATCGAGGCCTTCGACGCGGCCGATGCCGACGATGCAGTGCGGGTGATCATCGTGACCGGTGCCGGCAAGGCCTTCTGCGCCGGTGCCGACCTGGAAAGTGGTGGTGATACCTTCAACCGCCACAAGCGCAGCAACCAGGATCTGCGCGATGGCGGCGGGACCGTGTCGCTGCGCATCTTCGAGTGCACCAAACCGGTGATCGGCGCCTTCAACGGGGCAGCAGTCGGCGTAGGCGCGACCATGACCCTGCCGATGGATATTCGCCTGGCCTCGACCAAAGCCCGCTTCGGCTTCGTCTTCGCCCGTCGTGGCATCACCATGGAGGCCTGTTCCAGCTGGTTCCTGCCACGTCTGGTAGGCGTCCAGCAGGCGGCCGAGTGGGTATACACTGGCCGCGTGTTCGATGCCGAGGAAGCCCTGCGCGGCGGTCTGGTCCGCAGCCTGCACGAGCCGGACGACCTGCTTCCCGCAGCCCGCGAGCTGGCCCGTGAGATTGCCGACAACACCTCGGCCATGTCGGCGCTGCTCAACCGCCAGATGATGTGGCGGATGCTCGGCGCCGACCACCCGATGGAGGCGCACATCGTCGATTCCCGGGCCATTGCCTTCATGGGCGAATCACCGGATGCGGCCGAAGGGGTCAAGTCCTTTCTGGAGAAGCGTCCGGCCAGATTCACCCTGCGCCCGAGCCAGGACCGTCCTGACTTCTATCCCTGGTGGACCGAGCGGCCGTTCCGATAGGAGGACCGCTCAACAGGGCGGCCCCGTGGTGCTAGGCTAGGGGCCGTCCACTTTCAATCGGGAGAATGAGCATGACCCGCCATTTCGAAAGCGCACCGGGGCTGTGCGAGGATCGCGATCCGGCGACCGAAGGTTTCGTCTTCAACCAGACCATGCTGCGCATCCGCTCGCCGGAGGCTTCGCTGGATTTCTACACCCGGATCATGGGCATGACGTTGGTCAAGCGCCTGGATTTCGAAGAGATGAAGTTCAGCCTGTACTTTCTGGCTGCGATCGATGAGCAGGACCTGGGTTACTGGTCGGAGGACCCGAAGGAGCGGCTGGTGCAGACCTTTGGTCGCCCAGCCATGCTCGAGCTGACCCACAACTGGGGAACCGAATCCGATCCGGATTTCGCGTATCACAACGGCAACGACGAACCCAGGGGCTTCGGCCACATCGGCTTTGCCGTGCCTGATCTGGATGCGGCCTGCGCGCGCTTCGAGGCGCTGGGCGTGTCCTTCGTCAAGCGCCCTCAGGATGGCAAGATGAAGGAGATCGCCTTCATTCGCGACCCGGATGGTTACTGGATCGAATTGTTCACGCCCGGACGGCTGCCGGGGGTGCTGGGTTAGATGTTCAGAGCATGAAAAAAAACCGGGCGCCGTCAGCAGCGCCCGGTTTCGTTCACTAACGGATCAGGCCAGATCGAACCGATCCGCGTTCATCACCTTGGTCCATGCCTTGACGAAATCCGCTACGAACTTCTCCTTGGCATCATCCTGAGCGTAAACTTCAGCGTAGGCTCGCAGTATCGCATTGGAGCCGAATACAAGGTCGACCCGAGTAGCCGTCCACTTCACCGCACCGCTCTTCCGGTCGACGATGTCGTACTGGTTTCTGCCGGTCGGCTTCCAGCTGTAGCGCATGTCGGTCAGATTGACGAAGAAGTCATTGCTCAGCACGCCCTCCCTGTCGGTGAACACACCGTGTCTGGTGCCGCCATGGTTGGTGCCCAGGACGCGCATGCCGCCGATCAGAACCGTCATTTCCGGTGCGGTCAGGCCCATAAGCTGGGCACGATCGAGCAGCATCTCTTCCGGCGTGACCGCGTAGTTTTGCTTGGTCCAGTTGCGGAAGCCGTCATGCAAGGGCTCGAGGACCTCGAACGACTCCACGTCGGTCATTTCCTGGCTGGCATCACCGCGACCGGGTGCGAAAGGCACGTTGATCTCGACACCGGCAGCCCGTGCGGCCTGCTCCACTGCGGCGCTTCCGCCCAGGACGATGAGGTCGGCAATGCTCACCGGCTTGGACAAGCCTGCCTGAATACCCTCCAGTACCTTGAGTACCTTCTGCAGCCGCTCCGGTTCATTGCCCTCCCAGTCCTTCTGCGGAGCAAGGCGGATGCGAGCACCGTTGGCGCCGCCGCGGTAGTCAGAGCCGCGGAAGGTCCGGGCACTGTCCCAGGCGGTGTTGACCAGTTCTGCAACAGATAGGCCGCTGGCGAGGATGGTGCGCTTGAGGTCGGCGATCTCGGTCTCGCTCAGCTCATAGTCGGGCGTCGGAATCGGATCCTGCCAGATCAGGTCCTCGGCCGGCACGTCCGGGCCCAGGTAGCGGCTCTTGGGCCCCAGGTCGCGGTGGGTCAGTTTGTACCAGGCGCGGGCAAAGACCTCGGAGAAGTACGCGTGATCCTTGTGGAAGCGCTCGGAAATCTTGCGATATTCCGGGTCCATTTTCATCGCCATGTCCGCGTCAGTCATGATCGGGTTATAGCGAATCGAAGGGTCTTCCACGTCGACCGGCTTGTCCTCTTCGCGGATGTTGATCGGCTCATACTGCCAGGCACCGGCGGGGCTCTTTTTCAGCTCCCACTCGTAGCCGAGCAACAGGTCGAAGTAGCCGTTGTCCCATCGGGTCGGATTGGTCGTCCAGGCACCTTCGATCCCGCTGGTCACGGTGTCCCGGCCAACGCCCCGAGATACCTTGTTGTTCCAGCCCAGACCCTGCTCTTCGACATCGGCACCTTCGGGTGCCTCACCCAGGTTTTCTGCCCGGCCGTTGCCGTGACACTTGCCTACGGTATGACCGCCAGCGGTCAGCGCGACGGTTTCTTCGTCGTTCATGGCCATGCGGGCAAAGGTAACGCGGATGTCGCGTGCCGTCTTGAGCGGGTCAGGATTACCGTCGACGCCTTCCGGGTTGACGTAGATCAGACCCATCATTACCGCGGCAAGCGGATTCTCGAGGTCGCGCTCACCGGAGTAGCGGCTGTTCTCGCTACCGCTGGGCGCCAGCCATTCGGTTTCCGCGCCCCAGTAGATGTCCTTCTCCGGATGCCAGATATCGGCACGACCACCGGCAAAGCCATAGGTTTTCAGTCCCATGGACTCGTATGCCATGTTGCCGGCGAGGATCATCAGGTCTGCCCAGGACAGTTTGTTGCCGTACTTTTTCTTGATTGGCCAGAGCAGGCGACGGGCCTTGTCCAGGTTGGCGTTGTCGGGCCAGGAGTTGAGCGGGGCGAAGCGCTGATTGCCGGTACCGGCGCCACCGCGACCGTCGGCAATGCGGTAGCTGCCCGCGGAGTGCCAGGCCAGGCGGATCATCAGCCCACCGTAGTGGCCCCAGTCAGCCGGCCACCAATCCTGACTGTCGGTCATCAGCGCCTTGAGATCTGTCTTTACCGCTTCGAGATCGAGTTTCTTGAACTCTTCGGCATAGTTGAAGGATTCGCCCAGCGGGTTGGTCTTGCTGTCATGTTGATGAAGGATGTCGAGGTTGAGGGCGTTCGGCCACCAACCGATGTTCGACTTGCTGGTGGCAGTATTGCCGCCGTGCATGATGGGGCACTTGCCCTTGCTGTCACTCATGTCTATCTCCCGCGCTTCCTGGGTGTTGATGCTGCACTAGGCAGCTTCCTGAACTCTTGTTCCAGGCAGGTTCTGCCAAGTGAGCGACGCGGAGGGGATCCGGGCTGCATGGCTTCAGCTGCCTCTGGAATGCCATCATGCCTAGGGAGATCGATTTGCGACAACAATTAATTGGTAATGGCCTGATAGAACCTTTCTATTTGTTGACCCAGGTCAATCGCGCCCTTCAGGGCGCGTCTATAAGCTCATGGAAGCAGGCGGTTCAGGGCGGTCCGGATCCTCTCGGGAATCGCGCAGGATCGATTGCTGCTGCGCTCGACAAACACATGGACAAAGCGGCCGGTCGCGCAGGGCTCTTCGGTGCCTTCCTTGAAAATCGCCAATTCGTAGTGCACCGAACTGTTACCGAGCCTGGCGACCCGCACGCCGACCTCGATCGCATCGGGAAAGGCTATTGGTGCAAGGTAATCGCATCCCGAGCTGACGACGAAGGCCACCTGCTCGCCGTTGTGGATGTCCAGCCCGCCCTGTTCGATCAGCCAGGTGTTCACCGCGCTATCGAAGAAGGCGTAATAGATCACGTTGTTGATATGGCCGTAGACATCGTTGTCATGCCAGCGGGTGGTTATGGGGTGCAGATAGGCGAAATCGCTGCGCCGGGGGTTTTCTCTAGCGGTCATTCCGGTTCCCCCTGTCAGTACGCCTTGCGGTAGATAGCCAAGGCATCCGCTTCAGTCAGTTCGCGGGGATTGTTCACCAGCAGGCGCTGCTGCAGCATGGCGTCGCGGGCCAGCATCGGCAGGCTGTCTTCGGGAACGCCAGCGTCACGCAGGCGGCTCGGCAGCCCACTGCGGGGGCTGAGGTCGGCGAGGGCGCGCACCAGTTGTTCGGTCAGACTTGCATCATCCCCCGGCTGCAGCTCGCGTCCGACGATGAAGGGCGCCAGTTCGGCATAAAGCGGTGCGGCGTGCGAGGCGTTGTACTCGATGACTGCGGGTAGCACCAGTGCATTGGACAGGCCGTGGGGAATATGAAAATGCCCGCCGAGTGGGTAGGCGAGTGCGTGGACCGCAGCCACCGGGGCGTTGGCGAAGGCCTGTCCGGCGAGCAGTGCGCCAAGCAGCATGGCCTGGCGCGCCTCGCGGTTCTGGCCATTGCGCACCACTTCATCGAGATTGCTCGACAGCAAGCGCAGGGCCTCCCTGGCGAGCATGTCGGACAGTGGGTTCTTCTTGACCTTGCTGGTGTAGGCTTCGATGGCATGCACCATGGCGTCGATACCGGTTGCGGCGGTCACTGACGGCGGCAGGCCGAGGGTCAGGTCGGCATCCAGCAGCGCCAGATCCGGTAGCAGAACGGGTGAGACGACGCCCATCTTGGTGGTTTCGCCGGTGGTGATAATGGCGATCTGGGTGACCTCGGACCCGGTTCCGGCGGTGGTCGGAACCTGGAACAGGGGCAGGCGCGGGCCGCGCGCATTACCGACTCCGTAGATGTCGGAGAGAGCCCTGTCGCATTCAGGGTGAGCGAGGAAAGCGACCAGCTTGGCCACGTCCATCGAGCTGCCGCCGCCAAAGCCGATCACCAGGTCTGCCGGCATCGTGCGGGCCTGCTCCACCGCAGCCATGACCACTGCTTCCGGTGGGTCGGCTTCCACTGCATCGAAGATTTCGTAGGCGATGCCCGCCTTGTCCAGGCCTGGCAGCACGCCGTCGAGCAGGCCGAGTCGGGTAATGCCCGGGTCGGTGACGATGATTACGCGCCTGGTGCTGCGCTCGGCACACAGCTCGCCGAGGCGGGCGGAAGAGCCGGGTTCGCAAAGGATCTGGGCGGTGGTGGCGAAGCTGAAGGGCGTCATGGGCGACCTCGGTCAATGAATGGCCCGGAAAGCCTACGGGGAACGAGGGGGGTGGGGCAAGCCCGACAAGCGCAGGAGAGAACTGCCTGGACTGGCCGGGACCCGTCGGTCACCGGCCATGCAGGTCGGAATTACTCTTCGCTGGCTTTCTTGTCGCTGGAGCGTTTGATCAGATAGGCGACCAGAGCGATGGCGCCAGCTGCGAGCAGCACGGTGCTCATGCGGTGATTGCCTATGAACCGGCTGGCTTCCCTTGAGCTATCGGTAAGCTGCTTGCGGCGCTGGTCCAGATGCGCATCCTGGGCCAGATGACCGATCTTTTTCTGCAGCGAGGCGAGGCCGTGTTCGGACTCGCGGGCGGCCTTGCGGGTGAAGTTGTGCACGGTGGCACTCAGCTGTCGGGCATCCTTCTCGACTTCGTTTCGGGCGGACATTGCTTGTTTCATTAGCGACATGTTGCATGCTCCTTGACTGAGTCGTGGGAACCTCTTTGACTACAGCGACCGCCAAAGGTGCAAAGCGATTCCCTTGTCAGTCGAGCATGTCGCTGAAGCGAGTGTCGTTCCTGAATAGCAGCGGCTGGGCGAATCCCGGTACCTTGACGCCTTCCGCGGTGATCTCCAGCTGCTGGTCGTCGATCATGTCCTGGCCGAAGTTGTAGATGATGTCGAGCTGGCCCTTCAACGCACGGCGCTCGTAGGCCAGGGCCTGGGCGCGGGTTTCCTCGCGTCGGGCGAGGTAGTCCTGGAAGCGCTGCTGCCCGTAGCGTTTGCACAGCATGCGCTCGGCCACGCTCGGGGCAAGCACTACGGCGCTGGCATTGTTGCCACCGAATCCCTTGGAGTTGATGAAGCAGACTTCCAGTGGCTCCTGATCGCGGCGCAGGTCGCGGTTGCTGATGCGCAGGTGCTGCTGGAAAACGTCGTCAGCCACGGCGTCAATGGTCTTGATGCCCGGTACTATCTGATAGCGAAAGGCGCCGAGGGCGGAGGCGAGCTGGTCGGCGCTGGCACTGGCCAGGGAATGGCCGACGAAGGCCTTGGCCGCGGTGATGGGCCAGTCGGCGATGCCGAAGGCGCCGGCGACCCGATCGAGCAGTTCCGATTCGGTGACCCGGTTGGCCGGGGTGCTGGAGCCGTGGGCATGGACGAAGCTGCGGCGGCGCACGGCCTCCTCACCCACAATCTGCATGGCGCTGTGTACGCACTTGGCCATGGTCAGATAATTGCCGGGGCCGGGGGCGGAAATCGACTTCTTGAAGCCGTCGGCGTTGATGAAGACGTCGGTTACGGCGCCATGGATATCGGCACCCAGCTCCATGGCCAGTTCGTCATCCATCAGCAGGAAGAACTGGGCTGATTCGGCGAGGGTAAAGCCGCAATTCTGACTGAAGGGACGGCTGGCGCGGCGGAAATCCACGTCATCCCGGCCTTCGATCGCCCGCAGACCGTCCTCGGTAGCCAGTGCGCCCATGGCGCCATAGCCTTCGATGCATTCCTGGGTGATCGGCGCTTCGCCATTGCCCACCAGCACGACGCGGGCGCGCCCGCTGGTGATCATCTCGATGCCCTTTTGGAGGTTGTACAGAAAGCTGGCGCAGGCGCCGGTGATGGCGCCGGTGGTGCCGACGCTGCCAAGGATATAGGCGTTGATGAAGTCGGCGGGCATGCTGTTGAGCCCCAGCGCGAGCTGCTTCGCGCTGACCCGCCCGCCCTTGAGACGCGACTGCATGAGGCCGCCGAAGCTGTTCTCGTCGAGCTGGCTCATGGCGCTGCTGGCGAAAACGGCGATCTCGTCGGGCTGGACGCGATCGACGATGGTCTTCCACTCGATGCCGCTGGAGCGCAGGGCATCGGTGGCGGCGACTATGGTCATCTGCAGGCCGCGGGGGTGGAAGCGCGAGGCGTAGAGATCACCCGGTTCGAAGCCGCTAGGCAACTGACCGGCTGACTTGACTGGTAGCGGCCGGTAGCTGTCGACCTTGATGTCGCAACCATCGTAGACGGTGACCAGCACTTCGGTCTGGTTGAGTGGCTCGACCGCCCAGTCCGACGGCAGCGGTTCGGGCAGCTGCTTGGCCAGGGTGATGAAGGACAGCGGCTTGCCGGCTTCGCCGGTGACGGTGAGATTCTTCTGCCAGTGGGCGGCGTCGACGTCGAGGTAGCGCTTTTCGATGCGCCGAACCAGAGTGCCGTCGAGAATCTGCTGGCCGAAGCGCTGTTCGATTTGCTCAAGGGTCAGGGAGGCGCCTTCACCGTCGAGGTAGTTGTCGCCTTCCACGGTGACGAGCTTCATGAGGACGGCGAGCCCGGCCAGGGTCTCAAGGCGCTCGGTATCCGAGAGCGACTCGAGTACGGTACGGCGAAAGCCATGGTGGAACGAGCTGCGCCCGGCGGCGTTATAGCCTCCGAACCCGACAATGACTGGTAAACGCGACATCACGCAAGACTCCTGACTCTACCCTGACGTTGTGTCCTCGAGCGGAGGTCCACAAGGGATGCTTGGTATTGGAATACATTGGATGACGAGGAATGTAACTCGCTGGTCACGTTTAGACCATGGTGTTTTACGGCCATGACGCCGGTGGGTATGCCGGCATCGGGTTCTGGCAGGGGGCAGGCTCGGCCTGGGGAAGCTTGCGAGGGTCAGATTGCGGCCGGGGGCTGGAATATGACGTAGTTCTTGCGGGTGCGGGTAATGACTTCCCAGCTGCCGGTGAAGCCGGCGGGTATGACGAAGCGGTCGCCGGCTTTCAGGGTGCGCGAGTTGCCCTGGTTGTCGTGCAGGACGGACTCGCCTTCAAGGATTTCGCAGTATTCGTATTCGCTGTAGCTGATGGTCCAGTGCCCCGGCTCGGCTTCCCAGACGCCGGCGGAGAACTGTTCGTCCGGACTGGAATAGTGGTTGCGCACGTTCTGCGCCGGATCGCCCTTGAGGATCTTTTCTGCTGCAGGGCGGTAGTGCTCGGCGGGGCTGGTGGCGGTGGCGAAGTCGATGATCTGGTCGATGGGCATCTCGAATCCTCTTATCTCTTATTGGGGTTCTATCTCTACCCCGGTTCTGCAGCCACGGTATTGAGGTGGTGTCGGACTCCGTTACGGTGGCTTCGTGTTTGGCGCCAACGGCGCGGTGGGGATCGGGCCTGCCGGACACGCACGAGTACATCCATGTAGCTCACTGTGCCCATCCGACCGCCATGGATGGCGGGAGTGTCGGAAATGCAGGAGCATTTTCCGACCCTGGGCACAGACGGTCCGGCAAACCCGACCCCCACCGCTCCTGCAGAATTCGGTGCGGGCTGCGGGCCTATTTCAAACAGTTCACGCCATACTCAGTGGCGCTGGCTGCAAGATTGTCCAGGTCAGCGCTGACCCGCATCATTTCATCGTCGGCATCACAAAATCCGCGCCCGACCGTATCCCCGTAGGCCATCTGGACGTAATCGCCTTGCGCTTGGTGTAGAAGCGCACCCCATCCGGGCCGTGCATGTGCAGCGGGCCGAACAGCGAGCGCTTCCAGCCGCCAAAGCTGTGGAAGGCCATCGGCACGGGAATCGGTACGTTGACCCCAACCATGCCCACCTGGATCTCGTTGCAGAACTGGCGCGCCGCGTCGCCGTCGCGGGTGAAGATGGCGGTGCCATTGCCGTACTCGTGATCATTGATCAGCTTCACGCCGGTGGCGTAATCGGGTACCCGCACGATGCACAGGACCGGCCCGAAGATTTCTTCGCGGTAGATGGTCATGTCGGCGGTGACCCTGTCGAACAGGCAGCCGCCCATGAAGTAACCGCTTTCGAGTCCGGGAACCTTCAGCTCGCGACCGTCTACCACCAGCTCTGCGCCTTCCTGCACGCCCTGGTCGACATAGCCCTTGACCTTCGCCAGATGCTGCTCGGACACCAGCGGACCCATCTCCATGCCGGGACTCATGCCATCGCCGATCTTCAGGGCGCGTACTTTCGGTGCCAGGGCGGCGGCGAGCTTGTCAGCCACCTCGTCGCCAACTGCGACTGCGACCGAGATCGCCATGCAGCGCTCGCCGGCACTGCCGTAGGCGGCGCCCATGAGCGCGTTGACGGTCTGGTCGAGATCCGCGTCGGGCATCACCAGCATGTGGTTCTTCGCCCCACCGAGCGCCTGCACGCGCTTGCCGTGCTCGCAGCCCTTGGAATAGATGTACTCGGCAATCGGCGTGGAGCCGACGAAGCTGACGGCCTGAATGTCCGGATGCGCGAGCAGTACGTCGACCGCTTCCTTGTCGCCGTTGACCACGTTGAAAACACCCTTGGGCAGACCTGCTTCGCTGAGCAGCTCGGCCAGGCGCAGCGGGACACTCGGGTCTTTCTCGGACGGCTTCATGATGAAGGTGTTGCCGCAGGCGATGGCGATGGGGAACATCCACATGGGGACCATGGCCGGGAAGTTGAACGGCGCGATGCCAGCCACCACCCCGAGTGGCTGGTTGACCGACCAGGCGTCGACGCCGCCGCCGACCTGTTCGGTGTGCTCGCCCTTGAGCAGATGCGGTATGCCGCAGGCGAATTCGACCACTTCCAGCCCACGGGTCAGCTCGCCCTTGGCGTCGTCGAACACCTTGCCGTGTTCGCGGGTTATCAACTCGGCCAGTTCGTCGGCGTGGCTTTCCAGCAGGG
The DNA here is from genome assembly GCA_030603065.1 of Pseudomonas sp. Taxonomy (GTDB): domain Bacteria; phylum Pseudomonadota; class Gammaproteobacteria; order Pseudomonadales; family Pseudomonadaceae; genus Halopseudomonas. The sequence goes on along the minus strand of JAUVYN010000021.1, from coordinate 26,094 downwards.
CCTTGAATTTGAACAGGATGCGCGCGCGATTCAGTGGCGTGGTCGCGGCCCAGGCGGGGAAGGCAGCCTTGGCGGCGGCGATTGCCTGTTCGACTTCGGCTGCGCTGGCCAGGGAGACCTGGCCGCGCTGTTCGCCGGTGGCGGGTTCGAAGGTTGGCTGAGTGCGGCTGCTGGCGGAGGTGCGCTGGCCGTTGATGTAGTGGGTCAGTTGCAGGGTCATGGTGATATATCTTCCGCTTTTGAGATCTGCCCGACGCGCACGGTCCTGGCTGCGGGGTGGTGAGTCACCGCTTTCGGACCGTCGGTGGCATGGATGCCACCGCCGAGCTACATGGACGTACTTGCTGCGTGTCCGAGAGCGGTGAGTCACCACCACGCTCGCACGCCACCTGAAGGCTATGAGGTCACGGGGTACGCTTGATCACATCACCCAGCGTCTCGACGATTCGGTCGATATGGGTCTTCTCGAGGATCAGAGGCGGTGACATGGCGATGATGTCTCCGGTGCAGCGAACCATCAGGCCGCCTTCCCAGAAGCATTTTTCGAACACGTCATAACCCCGCGCGCCAGGCGCGCCGTCGCGGGTGGCCAGATGCACGGCGCCGACCAGGCCGGCATTGCGAATATCGATCACGTTGGGCAGGCCGTTCAGGCTGTGCAGCGCTTCCTGCCAGTAGACTTCCAGCTCGCGCACCCGGGTCAGCAGACCGTCGCGCTGGTAGATGTCCAGCGTGGCCAAGGCCGCGGCGGCGGCGACCGGGTGGCCCGAATAGGTGTAGCCGTGGAAGAACTCGATCAGGTTCGCCGGGCCTTGCATGAAGGCGTCGTGAATCTGCGTGCTGACGAACACCGCGCCCATGGGAATGGCGCCGTTGGTCAGTCCCTTGGCGGTGGTGATGATGTCGGGAGTTACTTCCCAGCGCTGCGCTGCGAAGGCTTCGCCCATGCGCCCGTAGCCGGTGATCACCTCGTCGAAGATGAGCAGAATGCCGTGCTTCCGGGTGATCTCGCGCAGGCGCTTGAGATAGCCCTGCGGGGGCAGAATGACGCCGGCGGATCCGGATAGTGGCTCGACGATGACCGCCGCGATGTTCTCGGCGCCGTGCAGGGTGACCAGGCGCTCAAGCTGGTCGGCCAGCTCCGCGCCGTGGCGCGGCAGGCCACGGGTGAAGGCGTTGCGCTCGAGATCCAGGGTGTGGGGGAGGTGGTCGACACCTGGCAGCATGGCACCGAAGGCCTTGCGGTTGTTGACCATGCCCCCGACCGAGATGCCGCCGAAGCCAACACCGTGATAGCCCATCTCGCGGCCGATCAGGCGGGTACGGGTGGCCTGGCCGTTGGCGCGGTGGTAGGCCAGGGCGATCTTGAGGGCAGTGTCCACCGACTCCGAACCGGAGTTGGTGAAGAACACACGGTCCAGCCCGGGCGGTGCGATTGCGGCAAGGCGTTCGGCCAGTTCGAAGGGCAGCGGGTGGCCCATCTGGAAAGTCGGTGCGAAATCCATCTTGCCGATCTGCCGGGAAACCGCTTCGGTGATTTCCTTGCGGCCGTGGCCGGCATTACAGCACCAGAGTCCAGCAGTGCCATCCAGGATCTGTCTGCCATCGGCATCGGTATAGAACATGCCTTCGGCCGATTCGAGCAGCCGCGGGCGTGCCTTGAATTGGCGGTTGGCGGTGAACGGCATCCAGAATTCGTCCAGATGGGCGCTCTGCTGAACGGCGGCGGTTTGAGGCATGCTGGTCATGGAATCTTCCTGGGCGGACTCGCTTAAGACGAAACGGTGATTCAGTCTATGTCAAAAATAACCAACACAAAAGCGGTCTCATGCGCAAAATGCCCTTAAATTTGCTCCGCTTGTCAAAAATATTGAATAACCGCCCTAGCGCCACTCATAACTCAGACCAATGCCGGCCAGCCACTGACGTTCCGGCGCGGGCTCGTAGAAGCGCTCGCCCGGCCCATTGATGATGAGCGCGCCGATGTACTGCTTGTCGCCGAGGTTGTCGATCCGGACGAAGGGCTCCAATTCGAGCCCGCCCCACTGGCGGCGGTAGGCGGCGCGCCAGTTGAATATGGCATAGCCGGCGGCGCTGGCCTGATTACTGTCATTGGCGAAGCGTTCCCCAAGGCCCTGGGCTTCCAGAGCGGTACTGAAGCCGCTGTCCGGTTGCCACGCCACCTCGGCGAACAGGCTGTGCCGTGGTACACCGGGCAGTCGGTTGCCGGAAAAGTCCCGCGCTCCATCGGCATAACGGTCGAAGCGTGCGTCGAGGTAGGTGTAAGCGGCGTACGCGCTGAAATCCCGGGCGAAGCGCTGCTCCAGCGCCAATTCCAGACCGCGTCGGGTCGAGCGGGCGGCATTGGCGAAGGTCTGGCGGCCGGTAAGCTGCTGATTCGGACCGGTGACTATCTCGTCTTCGACGCGGGTGTGAAAAACTGCGGCGCTGAAGGTGGTATCGCGTTGGCGCAGCTTGAGGCCCACCTCACTGTTCAGTGAACGCGCCGGCGACAGACCGAAGTTGAGACCAGGCCCCTCCGGACGGTAGGCCAGTTCCTGCGCGGTGGGGGTTTCGAAGCCACGGCCAATCGCAGCATAGAGGTTCAGGGCCGGGGTCCACTGGAAGCTTAGCCCGAGTGCCGGGTTGGTACGCTCGAACAGAACCTTGCCACTATCGTCGGAGCCATCGATGAAATAGTCGTCATCCGATTCGAATTCGACGCGACTGTGGCGCAGTCCCGCGGTCATGGTCCAGCGTGGGGCCAGCGTCCATGTGCTGATGAAATAGACATCCTGGCTGTCGACCCGGTTGAATTCGTCGCGCTGCAAGCCGCCCTTTATGCCGCGTTCGTTGACGAAGCCACGGCGGTCCTCGCCCTGATAGTCGTAGGTCAGACCGGCGGCCAGTTCGACCGGCAGGTCGAAGGCTTGGGTGTTGCGCTCCCAGCCGATCTCGCCGCCACCGAAGCGGCGGTCGAGTTCTATTACCCCGCCGCCGGCGAACTGTCCTCCGCCAGGAAAAGCAAGATACTGCTGCACATCCCGCTCGCCGCCATAGACCATCAGGGTGATTCGGTCGTCATTGGCCAGCCGGCGCTGATAATTTATGCCCGCCTGATTGTGGGTGACCGATTTGCGGGTGTCGAACTGCCGGGCCTGTGGCGGAGCCTGCCGCCGGTCCGTCCGCAGTTGCTCGGCGGTGAGGCCCAGCGGATCCTGAGTGCCGGGTTGGTACAGGCTGTTGACCAGCAGGGTGAGGCTCGATGCATCGTCGATGTCCCAGCCCAGCCTCAGGTTGCCGGTGTCACGTCTGGTATCGCTGTGATCCCGATAGCCGTCGGTCTCCAGGCGGGCGACGTTGGCGTGGATGTTCAGATTGCCATGCTGGCCGCCATAGCGCAGCCGCGAGCGACGCAAGCCATCCGGGCCGAACACGGTGCGGTTGTCGAGGGTTGGGTAGAAGGGCGCCTGCCCGGTAAAGCCCTGAATGATCCCGCCCGAGGCATTTCCGTAGAGCGACGAAAGGGGGCCCCGGAGGACTTCGACGCGTGCCAGGCTGTCCAGATCGAACAGCGCCGGCTGGCCCTGGCCGTCCGGCATGGTCAATGGAATACCGTCCTGAATCAGGCGTACACCGCGCACGCCGAACTGCGCACGTGCGCCGAACCCGCGGGAGGATACCTGCAGGTCCTGGGCGTAGTTTTCCCGGTTCAACGCCACGATGCCGGGAAGTCGCTGCAGGGGCTCGGAAAGATTGGCCCCAAGGGTTTGGGGCTGCAGCTGGGTGCCGCTCAGGCGATCACGGGCCAGTGGTAGCTGCTGCCCCAGCTCGCTATCGCTTCCCAGCACCACCTGCGCGGGCAGGCTGAGTGGGCGTTCCTGAGCCGCGGCTAGCGAGCCGGCTGCCATCGCCAGTGCGCCGGTAAAAACAGTTACGGGTTTCATCCGTGCGAATCGTCCTGTCGGGTAGCGGTCAGCTTTTGCTCTTCTTGGCGCGTTTTTTTCTGCTGGCCGGTTTGAGTTCCTCGAGTTCGCCGTTGATGCTTTCGTGGGCGTAAACCCGCTCCAGGGGTGGCAGCACTGTATCACTGCCGGACACCGCGTCCGGGCTCAGCTGACGCTGGAAATTTTCCAGGGGCGCGTCGTGGCGCTTGTCGTCGTCGAAGATGGGCGGGCTGAAGGCATAGGCGGTGAGCAGTCGGGTCACCGCTTCCAGACTGTCCCGGTGGGTCCGTTCATAGCCATGGGTGGCATCGGTACCGAAGGCCACCAGAGCGGTGCGGGTGTCGTTTCCTGAGCGGATAGCCGACTCCGCGTCGCTGTGATAATAGCGGAACAGGTCGCGACGCACCGGTATTTCGTCACGGTGGCAGAGGCTCAGCAGGTGCCGGGTAAGGTGATAGTCGTAGGGCCCGCCGGAGTCCTGCATGCACAGGGTAACCGCATGTTCAGTAGTGCTCTGGCCGGGTGCGGAGGGGGCGATGTCGACCCCGACGAACTCGCTGACATCCCATGGCAGGGCGCCGGCCGAGCCGGTACCGGTCTCTTCGGTAATGGTGAATATCGGATGCAGGTCCATCGGCAGCTGCTCGCCGCTCTCGATGATGGCCTTGATGGCGGTCAGGAGGCAGGCGGCTCCGGCCTTGTTGTCCAGATGGCGGGCGCTGATGTAGCCATTTTCGGTGAACTCCGGCAAAGGATCGAAGGCGACGAAATCGCCCACGCTGATACCCAGCGCTTCGGTTTCCGCGCGGCTGGTGGTCTTTGCGTCGATGCGCAGCTCGACGGTATCCCAGTTCACCGGCAGCGAGTCCACGCCCTCATTGAAGGCGTGTCCGGAGGCCATCAGAGGGAGCACGCTGCCACGCAGGCAGCCATGATCACCGAACAGGCTGACCCGGCTGCCCTCTGCGAAGCGGCTCGACCAATGGCCAACGGGAGCAAGTTCGAGCCGGCCGTTGTCCTTGATGCCGCGGACCATCGCGCCGATGGTATCCAGATGCGCTGCAATTGCCCGGTCGGGGCTGGGTTGTTTGCCGCTCAGGGTCGCGCGAATGGTGCCGCGACGGGTCAGCTCATGAGGCACGCCCATAGCGTCGAGATGTTCCGAGACGTAGCGCACTATGCCGTCGGTAAAACCCGTGGGACAGGGGATGGCCAGCATCTCCAGCAGGGTCCCCTCGAGAAAGGCCATATCCGGCCCGTGGTGCGTAAAGGTCATCAAACTCCTCCCTTTCACGCCGCTCATGGCTGATTGGCGCTGAGCGGAAATAGCAGATCGATGAAGCGCTCGGCCGTTGGCTGCGGCTCATGGTTGGCGAGCCCCGGCCGCTCATTGGCCTCGATAATGACGTAGTCCGGACCGTCCACCGTCGGCACCAGAAAATCCAGCCCGACCACCGGGATCTCCAGCGCCCGGGCGGCGCGCACGGCGTCCTCGCGCAGCCGTGGATGCAGCTGGTCGGTCACATCCAGCAATACGCCGCCGGTATGCAGGTTGGCAGTGCGGCGGACGAACAGGTTCTGACCGGCTGGCAGGACATCTTCGTAACTGAAGCCCTGGGCTTCAACGGTGCGCCGGGTTTCGGCATCCATGGGGATCCGGCTTTCCCCATCGGTACTGGCCTGGCGTCGCCGGCTTTGCCGTTCGATCAGCTCCTGGATGGTGCGGTTGCCGTCTCCGCAGATTTCTGCCGGACGGCGAATGGCCGCCGCGACTACTTCATAGTTGATTACCAGCACCCGCAGGTCATCGCCAGGGTGATAGCTCTCCAGCAGGACCTGGTTGTCGAAGCGCCGTGCGGCCTCCACTGCCAGTTCGAGCGCCTCCGGGTCGCGGATATCCACGGCGACGCCCTGGCCCTGTTCGCCGTTGTTCGGCTTGACCACGAGGGCCCCATGTTCAGCCAGAAACGCTGCATTGGTTGCGGTGTCTGCCGCGAGCTGAAAACGCGGCGTCTCCAGGCCCAGTCGCTGCAAAGCCCGGTGGGTCATTCGTTTGTTCTGGCAAAGGGTCATGCTCACTGCGCTGGTCAGGTCGCACAGTGACTCGCGACAGCGTATCCGTCGTGCGCCCTGGGCGAGCACGAAGATGCCTGACTCGGCGTCCTGAATGCTGACTTCAATGCCGCGCCGGCGCGCTTCACGGGTAATGATGCGAGCGTATGGATTGAGCTCCCGGTCGGTGTCCGGTCCGATGAACAGCGGCTGGTTGATGCTGTTCTTGCGCTTGATGGCGAAGGTGCGCAGCTTGCGAAAGCCGAGTTTGCGGTACAACGCCTTGGCCTGCTTGTTGTCGTGCATCACCGACAGATCGAGGTAATGGCAGCCGCGGCTCATGTAGTATTCCACCAGATGTCGAACCAGCGCCTCGCCGACTCCGGCACGCAGGGTCTGACCGGCGGCCGCGAGGCACCAGAGGCTGGAACCCTTTTCCGGATCGCCGAAGGCCCGGGCATGGTTGAGCCCCATCACGGTGCCGATGATCTCGCCGGTGTCCTCGTCTTCGGCCAGCCAGAAACTGGGCCCGCCTTCCTCCCGTGGCGTAAGACGTTCCGGGTCTACCTTGACCATCTTCGCCGAGGCGTAGAGGTTGTTGATTTCGGTCCAGTCGCTGATGGTCTGGGGTGGACGGATAATGAACCCGCGCGGCCCGCGACGGGCTGGCCGATAGTCGGAAAACCACAGGCGCAGGGTATCCGATGGGTCGAGGAACAGGTGCTGCGGAGCGTAGGACAGCACCACTTGCGGGTCAGCGACGTATAACGCGATGTCGCGCTCGCCAGGGGTTTCATCAAGCAGGGTGTTGGCCAGCACTTCATAGTCGGCAAAGGTCTGGCCAATCAGCAGCCTGCCCCAGCCGCACTGGACGATAACCGAGTTCTGCGCTTCGGCCCGGTCGCCCATTTGGGCATGGCCGGCGCGCAGGCTTTCGTAGGTCGGCGCCTGGCCACGCTGCAAGCGATGCTGATCAGGATGATGGTGTCTGGTCATGTCGGGTGTTTTCCTCAACGTGCCACGTCGCAGATCAACGATCCTGGAGGTCTGGGCAGGGCTTTCTTGAAATGAATTAAGCGGTACTTCCGAGACCATTGACCCGGTCAAAAGTGCCGCCTGATCAAAGCCCATGGGCCTCGAGCCAGAGCCCCAGCACGGCCAGCTGCCAGAGCTTGGAACCGCGCAACGGCGTGATGTGGCTCTTGGGGTCCTGAAGCAGGGTGTCCACGTAGGCCGGATTGAACAGGCCGCGTTCGCGGGCGCGTTCGCTGGTAAGCGCCTCGCGTACCCAGTCCAGCGTGCTGCCTTCCAGATATTTGAGACCGGGAACCGGGAAATAGCCCTTGGGCCGATCGATGACGGCGGCTGGGATCACCCTGCGCGATGCTTCCTTGAGCACATACTTGCCCTCGTCGGGCAGCTTGAAGCGACCAGGCACCCGGGCGGCCAGCTCGACCACCTCGTAATCCAGGAAAGGAACCCGGGCCTCCAGGCCCCAGGCCATGGTCATGTTGTCGACCCGCTTGACCGGGTCATCGACCAGCATCACTGTGGTGTCCAGGCGCAGCGCCTTGTCCAGGCCGCTGTCGGCGCCGGGCATGGCGAAGTGATCACGGACAAGTTCGCCGGCATAGTCGGCCTTGATCCACTGCGGCTGTACAGTGCGCTGATACTCGGCAAAATCGCGGTCCATGAAGGCTTCCCGGTAGGCTTCCAGCGGATTGGCCGCCTCGTCAACCTTCGGATACCAGTGGTAACCGGCAAATATCTCGTCGGCGCCCTGGCCGCTCTGCACCACCTTGCAGTGCTTGGCCACTTCCCGCGATAGCAGGAAAAAGGCGATGCAGTCATGGCTGACCATGGGTTCGTTCATCGCACGGAAGGCGTTGGGCAGTTCGCTTAGAATTTCCTGCTCGGGAATCATCAGCTTGTGATGATCGGTACCGAACTGCTCGGCGATGATGTCGGAATACTTGAACTCGTTGCCGGCCTCGCCGCCAACGTCGGCAAAGCCGATCGAGAAGGTCTGCAGCTTTTCGGCCCCGGCCTCGCGCAGCAGGCCGACCAGCAGGCTTGAGTCGACGCCGCCCGAAAGCAACACACCAACGTCCACCGCCGCCAGATTGCGGCGCTTGACCGACGCGCGCAGCGAATCCAGTACCCGCTCCTGCCAGTCTTCGAAGCCGAGCGATTGTTCTTCAGGGCGAGTGCCGTATTCCAGTGTCCACCAGCAACCCTGCTGCTCACTGCCATCAGCTTCGATCCGGCGCCAGTGGGCCGGTGGCAGTTTGCGTACTCCGTTGAGCATGGTCCGCGGCGCGGGCACCACCGCGTGAAAGGATAGGTAATGATTGAGTGCCACCGGATCGATCGAAGTGTCAATCCCGCCGCCCTGCAGCAGTGCCGGGAGGCTGGATGCGAAGCGCAGCCCGCCGCTGGTCTCAGCGTAATACAACGGCTTGATACCGAGTCGGTCGCGAGCCAGGAACAGGCGCCGCGTGTCTCGTTCCCACACGGCGAAGGCGAACATGCCGTTCATGCGTGGCAGGAGCCCTTCGCCCCAGGCGTGATAACCCTTGAGAACGATTTCAGTGTCGCCACCGGAGTAGAAGCGGTATCCCAGTGCTTCCAGTTCGCTGCGCAGCTCCGGGTAGTTGTAGATGGCGCCGTTGAAGACCAGAGACAGCCCCAGCTCGTTGTCGACCATCGGCTGACCGGACGCTTCGTGCAGGTCCATGATCTTCAGGCGCCGATGGCCGAAGCCGACCGGACCCTGTGACCACAGGCCGACGCTGTCGGGGCCGCGCTGAATCATGTGCTGGGTGATGCGTTCTACCGCCGCCATATCGGCAGGGCGGCTGTCGAAGCGGATTTCTCCGGCGATTCCACACATAGCTTGTTGTCCTGTTCGGTATGCGGGGGCCCTCGCTGTGAGAGCGGCAATGGTTAATATTTAATCAGCCAAATACTTTGAAGTCAAAGCGATGTGTCATATAATTATCTGGCTTTTTTGGATATGCGTCGATTTAAGCGTTTATTTAGGGTTTTACAGGCCTAAATAAGCTTATTACTGTAATATTTAGCTCTTATGGCAAAATGCGCTCAATATTAGTCGTTTCCTGCCGGAGTCAGTCCATGCACATGATGCACGCCCTTTATCTGTCGCTGAGACGCCTGCAGCGGGCCAGCGAAATCCACGCCAAGCGCCTTGGCCGGCACAGCGGGCTAACCCCTATCCAGCTACTTATCCTGCACAGCATTCGGGCCATGGGCGAAGGCACCCTTGGTGACCTGGCCAAGCAGGTGAGCGTGTCCCAGGCCACCCTCAGTACCATCATTGACCGCCTCGAGAACCGAGAGTTGCTTCAGCGCGTGCGCAGCAAGAGCGACAAGCGCAAGGTGCACCTGGCGCTTACCGAGAAGGGCGTGGCGGCAATCCAGGCTGAGCCAGCCCTGCTGCCTACCGAATTCCTCGAGCGTTTCGGCAAGCTTGCCGACTGGGAGCAGCTGATGCTGCTGGCGAGTCTGCAACGGGTCGCCGGATTGCTGGAAGCCGACCAGCATGGCCCGGCCGAGCTGTTCGAAAACGATAACGCCGTCTGAAGTCCCTATTGGTTGCATGCTTGCCTCGACGCAGGCATGCGCCTAGCATGTTTGAAATATCAAACGTTCAACGTGCAACCGCCGCGCGCGATGCGTGCGCCCTCGTGAGGTGATCATGGAATTGCAGACCCCCGCCCTGTTCCGTCAGCAAGGTTATGTCGATGGCCACTGGTGCGAGGCTGATCAAGGTGCGCGTACCGAAATTGCCAATCCGGCCAATGGCGAGCGGCTCGGCAGCGTCCCGAACATGGGCGCGCCAGAAACTCGGCGGGCGATCGAGGCGGCCCAGGCCGCTCAGCCGGCTTGGCGCAAGCGCACCGCGAAGGAGCGTGCCGCGGTCCTGCGCAAATGGTATGAGCTGATGCTGCGGCACCAGGAAGATCTGGCCCGTATCATGACTGCCGAGCAGGGAAAGCCGTTGGCCGAGGCGCGGGGCGAGGTGCTCTATGCGGCATCCTTCATCGAATGGTTCGCCGAAGAAGCCAAGCGTGTTTACGGCGACGTGATTCCTGGCCACCAGCCTGACAAGCGAATCCTGGTGCAGAAGGAGCCGGTGGGCGTGGCTGCTGCCATCACTCCCTGGAACTTCCCGGCGGCAATGATTACCCGCAAGGCGGGGCCGGCTTTGGCGGCCGGCTGCGCGATGGTGCTCAAACCCGCACCGCAAACGCCCTTCTCGGCGCTGGCACTGGCAGCTCTGGCGGAGGAGGCCGGGCTGCCGGCGGGGCTCTTCAGCGTTATCACCGCCGACGTCGATCGGTCCAGGGAGGTGGGCGCAGAATTGTGCGCCAACCCGATCGTGCGCAAGCTGTCCTTCACCGGTTCCACTGGAGTCGGGGTGAAGTTGATGGAGCAATGTGCGCCCAGCGTGAAGAAGCTGTCGCTTGAACTGGGCGGCAATGCACCTTTCATCGTCTTCGATGACGCTGATCTGGACGCTGCGGTGGAAGGTGCCATGGTGTCCAAGTATCGCAACGCGGGCCAGACCTGCGTCTGCGCCAACCGTATCTACGTTCAGGACGGAATCTACAACGCCTTCGCCGAAAAGCTGACAGAGGCGGTGCGCAAGCTCAAGGTTGGCGATGGCACTCAGCCGGACGTGACCACTGGACCGCTGATCAATGCCGATGCCGTGGCCAAGGTGCAGCGTCATCTGGCTGACGCGCTGAGCAAGGGCGCCGAGGTGAAACTGGGTGGCAAGGCGCATGAACTGGGTGGGTTCTTCTTCGAGCCGACGGTGCTCACGAGTGTCGATGCAAGCATGCTGATTGCCCGTGAGGAAACTTTCGGACCGGTTGCACCGCTGTTCCGCTTTGCGGACGAGACGGACGTCATCCGGCAGGCCAACGATACCGAGTTCGACTTGGCGGCGTACTTTTACGCGCGTGATCTGGGGCGCGTGTTCCGCGTGGCCGAGGCGCTCGAATACGGGATGGTCGGCATCAATACCGGCCTGATTTCCACCGAGCTCGCGCCCTTCGGAGGCATGAAGGCATCCGGGCTAGGCCGCGAAGGGTCGCGTTACGGAATCGAAGAGTACCTGGAGATCAAGTACCTTTGTCTGGGTGGGATCTAACCCGTCGGTAGTTTCTCAGAAGGTCGACAGGCCGGTCGCTTCCATGACCCGGTAAAGCGCGTAATTGAATCGGGAGTGATCAGCGAAATCTTCATAGGGGAGGCTGTGCAGTTCGCCCCCCGCGTTGCTCCACGCGCGTTCGAAATGTTCGCGGTAGGGCCCGAGGGAAGGGTGCTCCAGGTGCGTGACCACGCGCAGATTGGTTTCCAGGTTCAGATCGTCCAGATTGCGGCGGGTAAAGTTGGACGACCCACCGATCAGCTCGCTGCTCCCGTCGGCACGGTCAAGCAGCGCCCATTTGCGGTGGCATTGCTCGCCCTGGGTGTAGCACCAGCGCAGTTCGATACCGGCGCGGTGCAGATCCCACGCGGCCTGACGGTTGGGAATGCCGTTCTTTTCCCGGCCGAAGGCGTCGCGATTCGGGTCGAGTAGCACGCGCACCCGGGTGCCGCGTTCGTGGGCGGCGATCAGCGCTTCGATCAGCGGCCGATGCGACAGATAGAACACTTCCACGTCCAACCGATCACCAGCTCCCGCCGAATCGACCATCGCCAGCAGGGCACGGGTGATCGCGCCTTCGGTCAATACCTGCAACCCCAGAGGGGCACCCTCGGCCGTCGTCGAGGCGGGTGGCGGTGGCCAGTCCAGCGGTTCATCGAGTGATTCCAATATTCCGTTCATGCCAAGTACCGCCCGCTCGGTTTGCAGCAGATCCAGAGCGGCTGCGCCGCGAAAGCGCAGGGCACTGTTGCTATGGCTGCTGCTGGCGTCCTGGGGGTTGGCCGAGGTAATCAGACCGATCCAGTCATCGCCCTGATCGACTACCAGGGTCTTGCGGTGATTGGCGCGAAAATTGGCCAGATGCAGATAGGTGCGCAGCGTCACGGGAGGTTCTGCTACCGGATTGGGCAGCCACCCCTCGGTACTGTTGCCGAGCTGGCTGCAGCAAAGACGCCAGAATCCCGACCAAAGGGGATTGGATGCGCGCAGCTGGCTGACGTCGGTCAGCACTACGTTCACGCCAGCGCTTTCGAGCTGTTCCAGATGCGGCGCCGCGATCCCACCATAAAGCGTATTGAACGGATCAGTGACAAGCCACACTTCAGGCGCAGGCTGGCGCTGGCGGGCGGCTACCAGCGCGGTGGTCAGCTCGGCTGTGAGAGCCCGGTGCGCGCTGTCATTGGCGAACTCGTTGAACAGGAACATGTCCACTACTATCAGCCGTCTGGCCTGGTCGATCAGGGCGAACACCTCGTCAAAGATGCGCTGGCGAATGACGCGCTCGCCTTGCCGGTTTGCGTAGGTCTGGTCGAGGAGAATCCGCAGCTCGCTGGCCGGCCGCATCGGGGCCGCATGGGAGAGCCCCTCGGGTACCGGCTTGTAGCGCTCGAAGAGTGCCGAGCCCAGCCAGGCCAGCAGAACCAGCAGCACCAGCAGGCGTCCGGGCCGGGCGCTTGCAGGGGGGCGGTTTATGCGTCTGAGGGGGTCCATGCTGAATCTCCTGGCGTTCGGGTGGGGCCGCATTGTCGAGGGTTCGGCCGGCCATGCTAACCTGAGGCCAGGCCTGTTGAGGAGACTAGCCGATGGGAACGGCGTTGCGCATTCTGCTGGTAGTGGTCGCGCTTCTGATGCTGGCAGGCATCTACGCAGTGCAATGGACACAGGCTCGCCTGCTGGAGGCTGGAGTTCAAAGCCTGGAGTGGAGCGACGTACGGCTGTCCGGGCGCGAACTGAGTATTGGCGCGGTATCCGGTCTTTACAGCGCCGAGCAGGGCCAGCTCGAATTTGCGGCACGGGATGTACGTCTGGTCTTCGTCTGGGCTGGCGGGCCACGTTTCGAGGTGGTCGACCTGGGCGCTCTCGAGCTGGACTGGGAGCCAGCCCCCCAGCCGCCCATCGATCCGCTGCTGCTGCCTGATCCGGCGGCGCTCGAGGCTCCGGAGGAAGAGGCACGCCCGCATCAGCTGCCCAATCCCCATGACTGGTTCAGTTTCGTCGATTTCCTGCCCCATGTCACTCGCGTGCGGAACCTGCGCCTCGGTGTGCCCTGCCATGGAGAGCCTTGCGAGTTGACCGGCAGCCTGGTTGTGGAGAGCGAGCCGGGCACGGGAGCGCATGTAGGTATGTTGAGCCTGCTGCATGGGGAGGATCTCCTTGAATGGGTGCTGCGTCTCGACCTTCAGCCAGATCTGATAGAAGCGAACAGCACCCTCAGTCTCTCGGGAATCGAGGCGCTGCATCTCGAGTCAGCGCTGTTCGGCCGCGACGCAGGGTGGCGCTGGACAGGGCAGGTGTCTCTGCCGGGCTGGGCTGGAACGGACTGGATATTCGACTTCATTTCACCCTGGCTGCCACCCGAGCAGATGACTCTCGACCGGCTACCCCCCGGCCTGCAACTGAATGCCCAATGGGTGTTTGCCCCCGGGCGGCAGCCGCGGAACCTTGCGGACTTGCTCGCTGGCGAGGTTACGCTGGAGGCCCGTGGTGAGCTTCCCGAGCCCTGGGCTCTTGAGCAGATAGGACATTTGCAGGGGCGGCTGGCACTGGTGGTGGAAGGGCGTAACGGTCAGTGGCGACTGCACCAGGGTGAGGCAGGGGTACGCCTGGATCAACTCGACCTGCCACAGCTCGCCGAGTTGCCGGCGGGCCTGCGGCCCTCTGCGTTGCGAGTCGACCTGCGCCCAGAGGCGGGCAGCGAGCTGCACTGGCAGGCGACGCTGCCGCTGGCGCTGGTCGCTGAACTGGAAGGGCCTCTGCGCGGCAGCCTTAAGGTTCGGGTGCTGTTGTCGAGCTTGCCAGGCTGGACGGCCGAGCTCGAGCGGGGCCAGCTCGAACTGAATGCGCGGCGTGTGAATCATGGTGAACTGGTGCTTGCGGGCATCCGCGCCCGTCTGCCGTTCGAGGGGCAGCTCACCGAACAGGGCGTGCATCTTCGTCTGGCATCGGAGGCTGCCCTCTCGATCGAAGAACTGGTACTTGCCGATCCGGCATTCAATCTGTCCGAAGTACGCTTGGGGGTGCCCGGGCTGACCGCTGAAATACCTCTCAGCGCTCAGGGCGCGCTGCGGGCCAGGAGTCGCATTCAACTAGCCGTTACGCGCGTGGAGCAGGCAAGTCTCAAGACGCAGGGCTGGAATCTGACCGGGGAGCTTAGCCACGGGACCGACGCTACTAGCTTTGTCGGTAATCTGGCCTCGGTTAGCGGTATTGGAGTGGATGTCCGTTTCGCATGGCCCCAGAACCGCCCCTGGCGTGCCGAACTGCGGCTGCAGGATATCTTCTTCCGGGCCGCTAACCCTCTGGCGGCCGTTCTTGCCGACTGGCCACAATTATTGTCGCTTGGTACCGGTCGTCTGACGGGGCGCTTCGAGGTGGTCGGCAACCCTGCTCTGGAGCGGTTCGAAGGTCGTCTGGAAGCCACCGGACTCGGCGGGATCTATGATCGGGCGGCGTTCGAGGGGCTCGGTTTTCCGCTGGACGTGAGCCTCCGTGACGATGCACTGACCTTGGTCCTGCCGAGCCTCGCCCTGGCTAGCTACGACCCTGGAATACCCCTTGGTCCGCTTAGTCTGAACGGTCGCTACACCACCAGCCTCGATGCGCCGCTGGAAGGGCGCCTGGACATTCGACAGGCCAGCCTCGGTCTGCTTGGCGGCCGCCTGGTTCTGCAGCCGGGCGAACTGGATCTGAGTCAGCCGACCCACCATGTGCTGGTGGAGATGGAGGGGCTGCAACTGGCCAGGCTGTTCGAAGTCTACCCGGCCGAAGGTCTTGCCGGGCATGGGACACTGGACGGCCGTTTGCCGGTCAGCCTGACCGATGGACGCCTGACGGTGGACGCGGGCCGCCTGGAGGCGCGCGAACCAGGGGGCGTGCTTCAGTACCGGTCCGACAAGTTGCGTGAGATGGGTAGGGCAAACCCCGGCATGCGCGAGCTGGCGCTGGCGCTGGACGATTTCCGTTACACAGTCCTGTCGAGTGATCTTGACTATGGCTCCGACGGTGTGCTCATACTCGGCCTGCGTCTGGAGGGCAGCAACCCCGCTCTTCAGCGGGGCCGTCCGGTGCACCTCAACGTGCGTCTGGAGGAAGATATTCCAGCGTTGCTGGCGAGTCTGCAGCTAAGCGGACAGGTCAGCGATATCATTCAGCGACGGGTTCAGGAGCGGCTTTTGCAGCAGCGTCTGAGTCCCTGATCCGGGCCATTGAGGAGGAACGGCGCATGCGTTGGCGTCATTTGTGGGTTGTGTCACTGGCGGCTCTGCTCGCGGCAGGCTGCGCGCCCACCGTGCAGCTCGCTGCACCGAACGAACCGATCAATATCAATCTGAACGTGAAGATTCAGCATGAGATCTTCATCAAGGTCGACAGACAACTGGATGAGCTGTTCAGCGAGTCCAGTGGCCTGTTCTAAAGGAGAGCAGCAATGGGTTTGAGTTTTCGCGTGTTCGGGTTGCTGCTGGCGCTGCTGGTCAGCGCTCCGGCACTGGCTCTCAGTCTGAACGAGGCAATGGCCGCACTGCCGGCCGCCAAGGCTGCCGGCCACCTAGGCGAACAGCCGGACGGCTACCTTGGCGTGGTACAGCGAGGAGGCAACGTGGCACAGGTGGCCGAACAGATCAACCGGGCACGCCGCGCCGAGTATCAGCGCCTGGCCAAGGAAAACGGCATTTTATTGAGTGACGTCGAAGCGATGGCCGGAAAAAAGGCCATAGAGCGTACACCGCCAGGACAGTTCATCATGTTGAACGGGGTCTGGATGCGTAAATGATCGGTGCTGTCCCCGGCCGCCAGGCCGGGGACACTCGTTCCTTTTACTTGTCTGCATCGGCTTCCTTTCGCTGTTTCTCGCTGGCCTGGAAGGCCTCCCATTCCTGCCAGTCATGTGGCGAGCCTGCGCGCGGCGGGTCAGGGTGAGTGGCGCGCTCCAGTGCCTTGCCCTTGAGGCTGTTGTCCTTCAGATCCTCGTTCTTCTTTTCATCTTCCAGACCGTGCTTTTTGAGGTATTCGTCGGCGCGCATGGGTACTCCTGGGATTCGCGTTGCTGAATCTGCATTGGACCGTCGCGCACCCCTTACCCGCGGCACCGCCTGTCGGTGATCCTACTGGCTTGCCGTCAGGGCGGCGATGCGCAGCTGCTCTGACGGGGCAAAACTGTCGTGCAACAGCTCGTCGATGGCGGCCTGCTTGTCGCTTTCGGCCAACCCGGGAAAGTCCAGAATCGCCTGGCGCTCTGCCTGAAAGGCGTCGAGCCGCTGCTGCCAGCGCGCACGCTCGCGGTCCAGTGCTTCCAGGCGTTCGGTGGCTTCCGGGCCGACGATCGACATGCGCAACTCCCGCAGGGCGTGGGCGTCACCGCCGCTGGCCAGCAAAGCTGCAGTCTCGTCGCTGAGCTGATGATGCAGTTGTGGCACCAGCAGTGCCTGCATTTCTCCGGGCAGGTCATTGCGCAATGCCTCGATCCGTTCGGCCTTGTCAGTGGCTGACAACTGATCATCATTGACAATGGCCAGACGCTGGAGGGTGAACAGGTTGTAAACCTCTTCCGCGCCAAAGAAGGCCCTGTGCGCCTCGATGCTGAACAGGCTCGCACGCAGACGCTGGACGGCCTCCTCGCGCGCCTGGAGCCCCTCCAGATCGGCTACGACCGGAAACTCGCGCTCCAGGTCGGCAAGCGCGGTCTTGTAGTCGATGTAGCGGAGCAACAGGTTCAGTGCCTGATCCAGGGCCGGTTGGGGCAGACTAGCCCGGAGGTGTTCGCGAATGGTTTCGGTGGCTGCGTCGAAGCTGACTTCACCGACAGTGGTGTAGAAGTAGTCGAACAGATGACGCAGTTGTTCGTCCAGCACCAACGCGCCGCGCTCGTCCACCATCAGTTGGCCGTCCACTTCGGTGCCGCGCAGCGAGTCGGCAGCAACAGCGTGCTGCGATCCTGGAGCGGGACGGGTAAGCGAAATCAGGTTCGGTCGCGGCGTTTCGTGACCGGTAGGCTGGGCATTGGTGGTGGCCGACTCGGCTGGTTCGCGGCCGCTCAGTTGCCAGCCGGCGGTGAGGATCAGCGCCAGTGCGGCGCTATACAAAAGGACTTTCATGCAGGCTCCATCAGCGTCAGGACCTTGGCCGGCGGCTCGCCGGCCATGGCCTCAAAGGCCGGCGTTCTTCAGGCGGTTGGCATGCTGGCGGTACACCGAAACCGGGCTGGTTTCGAAGATGCTGGTCAGGCCGAAGACCTGATTCACTTCGTCCAGGTGGTTCATGCGGTAGTTGTCGCGGATGACCATTCCCATGCGTGAGCTGCAGCGGCCGACCAGTCCGTCATTGGCTTCGAAGCCGAAGGTCAGCGAGGTGGCGCCCAGAAAGCCATCGGAGATGTCCAGAACGTTGGTCAGCGGACTGGTCCCGCTCCAGGAGTAGTAGCGCACACCGTTCACTTGATAGGCACCCTCGCCACAGGCGGTGGTGGGTATACCCTGCGGAAATCGCTGATTGAACCGGGCGGCGCCTTCGGAGTTCAGAGACTCGAGGGTGCCGAGCGCGTTCTGAGTAGTCATCCGATCGCCACCGGAGAGAAAGTTGATCAAACCGCCGAGGCCATTGACGATTCCGGCCAGAATGGTCTCGCCGGCGGAGCCAGGCGGTACATTTCGGATGAAGTCTGCGGTTTTGGAACCCTTGTGCGGCGCGCCGACGCTGGTCACGGAGGCAACAAGATCGGGGCGCACTGCTGCGACGTAGCGTACTGTCGGGCCGCCATGACTGTGGCCGATCAGATTGACCTTGGGCTTGCCGCTGATAGCGACTATTTCTTCGACCTGGCGCAGCAGTTGCTCGCCCCGCGCTTCGGAGGTATCAAGCTGGCTTACCTGAGTAACGTAAACGCGGGCCCCGTCCCGTCGCAGGGCAGCAGGAATGCCGTACCAGTAATCGATTCCGAGGATACTGTCGAAACCGAGCATGCCGTGGGCCAGGACGATCGGATATCGGGTCTGGGTATAACTCGCCTGGGCAGTGGTGCTGATGGCCAGCGCCGTGAGGCAGCCGAACAAAACGGAGAGACGCTTCGGATAGCGCATGTGGGGGTCCTCGCTTGGGTCTTGTTGTTGTTGAGTGCGACTGCAGCCGAAAACGGCTCGCACCCAAAGATTAGTGCCCAGGGCGAGACATTTCATCGCTTGGCTACATATGACTAATAAGTGCGGGAAGTGACCATGAGGTCAGTAGCTCTGCATCGGTGGGATTCATGCGATCAATCCGACGAATGGCAGTTCATCTCTTGTGCAAGGAAGCTTGAACCACTACCAACAGCCAGCCGCCGAATCTGCTAGGCTGCACTCTACTTGCGCTTGCAAGTGATTCATACGAGGACTTGATCGACCCATGACTGACATGCTGAACGGATACGGTTTCTGGCTGGTACTGGGCTTTTTGCTGCTTATCTCAGAGGTGGTTGCCCCTGGAGTGGTCGCAGTGTTTTTTGGTGTCGGCGCGCTGGTCGTGGGCGTGCTGACCTACTTTGGCGTAATCGAAAGCCTGCCTGCGCAGCTACTGTGGTTCGCGCTGATAAGCCTGGCGGCCCTATTCGGCCTGCGGAAGCATTTCAAGCGTTACCTCAGGGGTGACGTGTCGAACAAAGCGGATCCTGGGCCGGACCGCGGTGATCTCGTCGGGGCAAGGGTGCTGGTCCTGACGGATTTCAACCAGGGTGGCGGCCGAATTCAACTCAATGGCGCCAAGTGGGACGCAGAGTCGGATGACCCACTCAAGGCCGGGGATTCGGCCTGGGTGGTGTCCAACAAAGGTATTCTTCTGACCGTGAGCGCTCAGCGCCCGGTCCCGCGCAACTGACCGAATCAATCATAACGGGGAATCAAGCATGGAAATCGCAACGATCGTCTCACTGGCCTTTCTGGCTCTTGTCGTCATCACAGTCGCCAAGACGGCGCAAATCGTGCCGCAGCGTAATGCCTATGTGGTCGAGCGCCTCGGCAAATACACCAAGACACTGGACGCGGGCTTTCACCTGCTGATTCCCTTCGTTGATCGCATTGCCTACAAACATACGCTCAAGGAAGAAGCCATCGATGTCGACCGCCAGGCCTGCGTGACCAAGGACAACATCCAGGTGGTGGTCAACGGGGTGCTCTATTTGCAGGTGATCGATCCCAAGGCAGCCAGCTACGGCATCAATGATTACCGCTATGCTGCCATGCAGCTGGCTCAGACTACCCTGCGTTCTGTGGTCGGCAAGATCGATCTGGACAAGACCTTCGAGGAGCGCGAGACCATCAACGTGCAGGTCGTCGAGGTACTGGACGAGGCGGCGCGGCCCTGGGGCGTGAAGGTGATGCGTTACGAGATCGCTGACATCGAGCTGCCGGCGACTATTCTGGATGCTTTGGAAAAGCAGATGCGCGCCGAGCGGGAGCGTCGGGCGGTGGTTGCCCAGTCCGAAGGTGAGCGGCAGGCCAAGATCAACGTATCCGAAGGTATCAAACAGGAAACCATCAACCTTTCGGAAGCGGACAAGCAGCGCCAGATCAACGAAGCCGAAGGTAAGGCGCGGCAGATCGAGCTGGTCGCTGGTGCTACCGCAGAGGGCCTGCGTCTGGTGGCGCAGGCGATCAACATGCCGGGCGGCAAGGAAGCGGTATCGCTGCGGGTCGCTGAGCAGTATGTCAACGAATTCGGGAAGCTTGCCAAGACCAACAACACCATGATTCTGCCGGCGGAGTTGAGCAACATCGGCTCTGCGGTTGCAGCCATTACCAAGACCCTCGAGACGGTCAAGGACGGTGGCGCACCCCGCGTCTGAGGTTCCTGGCAGTCCGCCGTCTTCGGCGGACTGCCGTGGGTCAGCCCTGTTCTCCCACCTGCACCATCCGGCGCGCCTGCCGTCCTTCCTTGTAGTTCTCCAGTACCGACAGCAATGCCGGAATCACCAGCAACACCAGCAGCGTAGAGAAGCCAAGGCCGAACGCGATGGAAGTGGCCATGGGGATCAGAAACTGCGCCTGGAGCGAGGTCTCGAAGAGCAGCGGCAACAGCCCGCCCACTGTCGTCAGTGATGTCAGCAGAACTGCTCGCAGCCGCTGTACCACTGCCTCGTTGAGCGCTTCGTTGATGCCGAGGCCAAGCTTGCACTCCTGCTGATAAAAGCTGACCAGGATGATCGAGTTGTTGACCACGATGCCGGACAGGCCGAACAGTCCGAAAAGCGAAAGTATGGTCATGTTCAGGCCCATCACCCAGTGGCCGAGCAGGGCGCCGACCAGCGCCAGCGGAATGACTGCCATCACTATCAAGGGTGTGCTCCAGGACGCGAATACCCAGACCAGCACCGCATACATCAGCAGCAGCCCGATGATCAGCCCGGTGCGCATGTCGGCCATGGTTTCACGCTGATCGGCGGAGCGGCCTTCGAAGCTGTATCGCACGTTGTATTCCGAAGCCAGCGCAGGCAGGACAGCGCTCAGCGACTGCAGCACTACGCCGGCGGTGGTCTGTGTTGGATCGAGATCAGCCGTGACTTCAACTGCCAACCGCCCCTCGGCGTGACGCAATGCCTCGAAGCCTTGGCGAGTGCTGAAACTGGCCACCTGACTGAGCGGGACAAAGCGCCCGTCGTCCAGCCGAATGCTGAGATCGCTGAGGCTCGCCAGGCGCTCCCGCTCCGCACGCGGCAGTTGTACCCTGACCTCGATTTCGTCCGAACGCTGCTGGTAGATCTGCGCCAGTCGGCCGTCGTAGGCAGCGCGCAGCTGTCGTCCCAGGCTTTGGGTGCTGAGTCCCAGTGCCTGGCCATAGGGCGTCAGGCTGTAGACCAGTTGCTCGCGGCCCCAGGCCATGTCGTCCTGGGTACTGATCACGCCGTTGATCGAGGCGATCATCACGCTCAGTGCATCGGCTGCCTCTTTCAACCGGGCCGGGTCTTCGCCCGTCAGGCGGACGTTGACGTCCTTGCCCGGCGGCCCTCCGGTGCGCTCGGTGATGCTGAGGCGGTCGATTCCCGCGGGCAGGATGATGCGCTCGCGCCAGGCGCGAATGAAAGTCTGGTTACGCACGTCACGATGGTCGGCGGACACCAGTTCGACCAGGATCGAGCCGAGCTGATCACCGGTACGCCCCATGCCGGCTGAGCCGAGGATTTCACCCTGGCGCACCAGGGCGGTGACGATCAAGTCGCCGCCGAGGGCTTCTTCGGTGGCATTCAGGGTGTCCTGCAGATGGTCGAGAAATCGCGCCACTTCGGCCCTGGGGGTACCGGCCACGAAGCTGACATTGGCGGTCAGGACCTCCGGCTCCGGTGTGGGAAAAAAGCTGAAACCTATTCGGCCGCTGGACATGAGCCCGATGACGAACAATACGCTGACCAGCGCACTTGCAAGGGTGGCTCCGCGATAGCGCAATGATAGTTGTGAAAACCGCCGAAAGCGCCCTTGGCGGAATGCGTCGAAACGGCGGTCGAACCCGCCGCGAAACCGATCGAGACGCGCGCCGGCGGCCCTGAACCAGCCTTTACCGGCGGTCTGAAGGTCGGGCTTGAAGGCGTTGCGCAGGTGGTGTGGGAGGACCACGAAGCATTCGAGCAGCGAGGCAATGAGCACGCAGATCATCACCGTGGGGATGTCCCCCAGGATATTGCCGAAGATCCCGCCAACCATCAGTAGCGGCATGAAGGCCGCTATGGTGGTCAGTGACGAGGCCACCACCGGCCACAGCATGCGTCTCGCTGCACCTTCCGAAGCCAGGCTGGGCTGTTCGCCGGCACGAAAGTGCGCGTCGGCATCCTCGCCCACCACGATGGCGTCATCGACGATCACGCCCAGCGCCATGATCAGCGCGAACAGGCTGATCATGTTGATCGACCCTCCGATCAGCCAGAACACCGCCAGCGCAGCGAGAAAGGCGGTAGGGATACCAATGGCGACCCAGAGCGCGACCCGTCCCGGCAGAAACAGATAGAGCAGTAACAGGACCAGCGCCAGGCCGCCGATGCCGTTGCTCACCAGCAAGCCGATGCGATCATTGATCAACTGCCAGGCCTGATCGTAGACATGGATCTCCAGTCCCGGCGGCAGGCTCGGCTGTATTTCTTCGACCCACCGGTTGAGGATGGCCGCCGAGGCCAGCGAGTCGCCGTTCTCGGAGCGTTGCAGCACCAGCTCCACCGCCGGATGACCCTTGAAGCTCAAGGCTGGCTGATTGCGCAGCGGTTCCTGGCGAATGTCGGCGACATCCCCAAGGCGCAGGTGATTCGCACCACCTGGCTGAAGGGGCAGGTTGGCGAACTGTTCCGGCGAGCGCCGTTGCTCGACCGCGCGCAGCTCCCGGGCGGAGTCCTGCTCTCCGGCGAGTCCGGCGGGCAGGTCTCGGGATTCGGCGGCCACCCGGTCGGCGATCTGGTCGAGCGACATGCCAAGTTCCTGGAGCCGCCGGTTGGGTACCTCGATGCTGATCTGCTGGGCGGGCAATCCGCGGATCTCCACCCGGTCGATCCCACGGTTCAGGAGGTCGCGCTCCAGCCGGTTGGCCAGGCTACGTAGTTCGTGGTCGGTGAAGGGACCGTACAGCAACACGTTGGCGATGGGATCGTAACGTGCGACCCTGGCCACCTCGGGCCGCTCCGCGTCCCCCGGCAGATTACGGAACTCGTCGACCTGCTGGCGCACATCGTCCAGCGCCACCACCGGGTTGGTGCCCTCCCGAAACTCGAGGGTGATGCTCGAGACGCCCTGCGCCGAGGTGGACGTCATCGATTTCAGGTTTTCCACGCTGCGCAGTCGCTGTTCGAGCGGCTGGGTGATGGCCTGCTGCACATCCTCCGCAGCCGCGCCACTCCAGACGACCCTTACGGTCACGAAGTCCAGGGCGAAGGTCGGAAAGAACTGGATGTTCATGCGCATCAGCCCGAGAACCCCAGCCCCAAGCATGACCAGCATCAGCAGGTTGGCCGCCACCTTGTGGCGGACGAAAAAACTGATGGGATTACCGCCAGTGCTCATTGCCCAGGCTCCACGGTAGCTGCAGTGCTGGCGGTTTCCACCCGCAGGCCACTGATTGCATTGGGCAGGTGGGTGGTGATGATCTGCATTCCCGGCTGAAGCTCGACCGCGCTGACCAGCACCCAGCGCTCACCGGACTCCATCAGCACTTCGCCAACGCGCTGTACGCCGATGCGCTGCATGCGGCCTTCGACCAGTTGGTAGACGGTGTCATTGCCGTAGAGCGCGGTGTAGGGCAGGGCGACGCTCTGGTCCTGGGCTGGCCGGGCGACACTGACCGCCATAAGGTTGCCGACGCGCAGACCGGGATGAGGCTGATCGAGACTGAAGATCGCTTCGACGCCGCGGGGATCGGCCTGCCCGGCGATCCGTCGCAGCGTCAGTTCGAGCACCGGTTCTTCCAGCGTTACCGCCTTCAGGGTCTGGCCTCGGGCCAGCGCATCCACGAAAGCGGCGCTGTATACCTGGGGCAGGGTGGCACGCAGCTCCATTCCGGTCAGGGGATAATAGTCGAGCAGGGCCGCGTTGGCCGCCACCCGGTCGCCTATGGCGACGCGTACCTGACCGACGACGCCATCGAAGGGCGCGTTGAATCGGCTACGTTCGGCATCCCGCTGCATACTGTCGAGTGCTGCCCGGGCGCGCTCCACGCGCGCCTGCAGTGCTGCCAACCGGCTCGGATGACCTTCGATGCTGCGCTGCCTGATGGCAACGGTCAGCGCGGCACGGTCGAGCGCGTCGGTCACGTTATCGAGTTCCGATTGGGGGGCCAGCCGCCGTTCCACCAGTTGGCGGCTGCGTTCGAGCGCGCGCTCGGCATTGGCCCGGATGCGCTGTTCGAGCTCAAGCGCCTGGCGGTCGTTTGCATGGGCCAGCCGCTCGCTGGCAAGTTGCGCTTCGGCGTCTGCCTGGTCGGCGCGGGCCTGTTGTAACGCCGGTTCGATATCGGCATCGTCCAGCGCGACCAACTGACTTCCGGCGCTGACCATATCGCCATCGCGTACCGGCAGGCTGCCGATGCGGCCTGCCATGGGAGCCGTCACGGTGAAACGCGCCGGTGATTCGAGTTGGCCGTAAAGGGTCAGGCTGGGCTGGAAGCTGTCCGGCTGGATGGCCAGCGTCTCGACTCGCCAGCTACGTTCCTGCGGTGTGGCTGGAGCAGGAACATCACGGGTCAGGCGCAAGACGACAAAAACGAGAATGCCGAAGGCAACGATCAGTAAGGGCACGAGGCGCTTGCGCATGGTGAGTCCTGTCACGGCGAAATGCTGTCCTGTATAGCGCGCGGGCGCGCTGCGGAGCAATAGCCCTGGAGGAAAAGCCTGTTGCCTTATGGGCCAGCATGACGCCTCACCCTTCTTGCAAATCGTTGGTCGAACGCGGGCTGCGCTATTATGGTTGCCCATATCCAGAATCGATATGTCTTCCCGTCGAGACACCGGCGCGCTACTTTCGAAGTCACACAAGAACAAGACGACCCCCCAAGGAGGCGTGCCGTGAGCTCAGAACTGCGCTGGTTGAATTCCTTTCCCGAAGCTGTGCGCTGGGATGCCCCGCTGGCCCTGTGCAGTGTCGACGAACTACTGGCCGAGGCGGTGGCTGCCCACGGCGACCGGCCGGCCATCGACTTTCTCGGCAGCAAGCTTTCCTATGCAGAGCTGGATCGGCTGATCGAGAGAGCGGCGATTGGCCTGCAGACGCTGGGTGTTGGACCGGGCGTACATGTCGGGCTTTATCTGCCGAACTGCCCGCACTATTTCATCGGCTTCTTCGCCGTGCTGCGTGCCGGCGGCACCGTGGTCAATTATTCGCCGCTGGACGCCGAGCGCACCCTGGCGCACAAGATCGAAGACAGCGAAACCGACATCATGCTGACGCTGGATCTGGCCGCCTTCTACCCGAAGATGGCCTCGCTGTTGGCCAGTAGCCGGTTGCAGGCGCTGGTGGTCGGCCAATTGACCGAGTTCTGTTCGGCGGTGGACCCGCAGGTTGCCGGGCAGCTTGGGCCGAAGGCGGAAGTCGAGTACGGCGCGCAGTGCCACAGCTTCGCCGACGTGCTTCAGCATGCAGGTACCCTTCGCCGGCACCCGCTCGAAGACCCCCGGACCGCTCTGGCGGCCCTGCAGTACACCGGTGGCACCACCGGCCTGCCCAAGGGTGCCATGCTGACCCATGCCAATATCAGCAGCTCCTGCGCCCAGCTGCGCGAGATTCTGCGCAGCTATCTCGAGCCCGGTCAGGAGCGTGTGCTGGCAGTGTTGCCGCCCTTTCATATCTACGCACTGATGATCAATATGGTGTTCAGCCTGCATATGGGGGCCGAGATCTACCTGCACCCGCGCTTCGATGCCGAAACCGTGCTGCGTGAGATTCACGGTAGCCGCATAACCACCTTCCCCGGCGTACCAACCATGTTCATAGGCCTGCTCGCGCATCCGCTGACCGCTGAACTGGACCTGACTTCACTGAAGATGTGCAACTCCGGCGGCGCGCCCTTGCCGCTGGACGTGCAGCAGCGTTATCAGCAGGTGGCCGGCTGCGCCCTGCGTGAAGGCTGGGGCATGACCGAAACCACCACTACCGGCACCTTCACCCCCAAGGATGCAGAACCACATCCAGGATCCTGCGGGCTGCCTGTGCCGGGCTGCGAGATCCGCATCCTGGCGCTGGATGGCAGTGACCGCGAACTGACCGCTGGCGAACGGGGCGAGGTGTGTATTAGGGGGCCGAACATTACCGCCGGTTACTGGAAACGGGGCGACGCTACCGCTGAGGCCATGACCGCCGATGGCTTCCTGCGCACGGGTGATGTCGGCTATATGGATGCCGACGGCTGGGTGTACATAGTTGACCGCACCAAGGACATGATCCTGTGCAGCGGCTACAACGTGTATCCGCGGGTGATCGAAGAAGC